>JAQVYA010000062.1 GCA_028708865.1 Desulfovibrio sp.
GGCCCAGGGAGAGCTGGAAGAAGCCCCCTTGGAATGGTTTGCTGAACTGGTGTTTGAAGATCCGGCCCCGGATGAGCTGGCGGCCCTGGGGCGCGCCCTGTTGGCCGCCAAAACCCATTTCAAGTTTCGTCCGCCCATGTTTGAAATCCACCCGGCCGACAAGGTGGAGCAACGTTTGCGGCTGGAGGCCGAGGAGCGGGTGCGTGAGCGCATCACCGAAGTGGGCCGGGAATTGTTCAAGTCGCTCTGGAGCGCGCGCCGGGTTCCGCCTGGGCTGGACCTGCCCGAAGACGTGACCCAGGGGCTCCGGGAGCTGCTGCTGCAACAGATTGCGGGAACCGCCGACGAAAAGACCGTCAAACTCTGGACAGGGCTGCGCAAAGGCCTGCCCGACCACCCCCACTTGGCCCTGCTCCTGGCCCAGGCCTGGGGAATCGTCCCTGCCCACCATAACTATCTGCTGGACGAGGCGTCCTACGAAATGGACGACTCCTGGAGCGCCCCCCTGTGCCAGGAAGTGGACGCCCTGTCCGCCCGTGTTCGCCAGGAGAGTGAAGCGCCTCTGGATACCGCGTTCGTAAGCATTGATTCGGCCACCACCAGGGACATTGACGACGCCTTCTTCGTGGAACGCACCAGCCAAGGGTTTCACCTCAGCCTGGCGCTGGCCCGCCCCCTGGGGTGGGAATTCGGCACGGCCCTGGACCGCGCCGTGGCCCAGCGCGCCACCAGCCTGTATCTTCCCGAGGGCACGGGACACATGCTGCCGCACTCCCTCGGCCTGAACGCCTTCAGCCTCATGGCTGGGGAGGTCCGGCCCGCGCTGGTCACGGACTTTTTCTTCGACGCCGAAGGCAAAGTGCTCTCCGTGACCCCCCACATCGCCTGGGTGCGGATCGCGGCCAACACGCCCTATGAAGAGGCGGAACAAGCCCTGGAAAACCACACGGACCCCATGTTGGAAGCGGCCCTGGACCTGGCCAAAAATCTCTTCAAAAAACGGCTCAAGGCCGGCGCTTCCGTTATCAAACGCCCAGACCCGGAAGTAGTGCTCCTGGACGCGGAAAACGGCAACGACGTGGAAGTGGATATCCGGCTCAAGGAAGCCACCCCCAAAGCGGGTCTGACCGTCAGCGAATTCATGATTCTGGCCAACTCCGAACTGGCCCGATGGGCCGGAGAAAATGGGGTCCCCCTGCTGCATCGCACCCAGAACATTGCCCTGCCCTCCGAGGCTCAGGGAGTGTTTTCCGCCCCGGCAGACATTTACCGAGCTGTAAAATACATGGCTCCGCCCATGCTGGAAGCCCGCCCTAAACGCCACGCGGCCCTGGCCGTGGAAGCCTATGCCCCCATCACCTCCCCCATCCGGCGATACACGGACCTGATCAACTCGGTTCAGGTCTGCTCCCATCTCCGGCACGGCAAGGCGCGCCTGGCGCAGGAAGAGCTGGAATCCATGCTGCCCGGACTCGGCGCACGCATCGGACAGGTGACCAAAATCCAACGCTTCCGGCCCCGCTACTGGAAACTCGTGTACCTAGCCAAACGGCGCAAGCAGTGGCACTCGGCCGTGCTGGTGGAAGAAAACGGCCCCTATCCCAGCTTGTCCTTACCGCACCTGCAAATCAACGTCCGTGCCCGGCGGGCCCTCCTGGGAGACAAGCTCTACCCCGGCCAGCGGTTTCAGCTCAAATTCGGGCGGATCGACCCGCTCACCAATGAAATCAAAATCGCGGAGGCCCTGGAGGAGTAAAACCCCTCCGGCCCGATTGCGAAAGTTCAAGGAGATCTCATGCACTGGATATTCTGGCCCATTGTTTCCTACCTGTTGGGGGCGGTTCCCTTTGGTATGCTGTTGGCCAAATTCAAGGGCGTGGATATTCGCTCCCAGGGCAGCGGCAATACCGGCGCCACCAATGTGGCCCGCACCTGCGGACTGCCCCTCGGACTAACGGCCCTGGCCCTGGACCTGGGCAAAGGACTGGTGCCCGTCCTGCTGGCCACGGGCATGAGCGATCACTGGCTCTTTCTGAGCATCTGCACCGCCGCCCCGATTCTCGGCCACGTGTATTCGCCGTTTTTGGGCTTTAAAGGCGGCAAGGCCGTTGCCACTACCATTGGCGCGTTCCTGGGCTTGGCCTTTCTGCCCACCCTGGTCTGCGTGCTGCTTTGCGTCGCCGGAATCCTTGCCTCCGGCTACGTCTCCCTTGGTTCGCTGATCTTTGGCGCGGCACTTCCCCTGGCCATGCTTGCATCAGGCCGGGCCGAGCTGGCCCCGGTGGCCCTGGCCATAACCCTGCTCCTCTACTGGCGGCACCGCGACAACATCGCCCGGCTGGCCCGAGGACAGGAACACCCCTGGCGCACCAAAAAAAGCTGATTCGTGCCTCAGGGACCACGGCCCAACGCCCCACGAAATTCCAACGCCGCGCTTTTTTCCGGCAAAGGGGTTGATTCCCGGGCCTGATGCGGCCATTCTGGGAAACGTCGCTCACCCGCTTTCCCAAGGAGCCTTCATGCCATCACCCCGCCGCTACGCGCTCTATTCCATTGCCGCGTCCCTGGTCACCCTGGCCCTGAAATTCGGGGCCTGGCAACTGACCGGCTCCGTGGGGCTGCTTTCGGACGCCGCAGAAGGGCTGGTCAATCTCACGGCCGGGCTGCTCGCCCTCATGGCCCTGACCATTGCCCTGCGCCCGGCGGATAAAGCCCATGCCTACGGGCACGGCAAGGCCGAATATTTCTCCGCCGCTGCCGAAGGCCTGCTCATCCTCGCCGCTGCGGGCGGCATCATCTATGCGTCTGTTGACCGCTTTCTGCATCCGCAGGAACTCACCGGCCTGGGACTCGGCCTAGTGGTGGCCCTCGTGGCCGGAGCCGTCAACTGGGGCACGGCCCGCATCATGCTCAAGGCCGCCCACCGCTTCGACTCCATCACCCTGGAGGCCGACGCCAAACACCTGCTCACGGATGTCTGGACCTCGGTCGGGCTGGTGGCCGGATTGGCCGTGCTGCTCGTGGCTCCGCCGTCCTGGCAAATCCTTGACCCCATCATCGCCTGCATCATGGCCGTGAACATCGTGGTTACCGGGCTCGGCCTGCTGCGGCGCTCCATCGGCGGGCTCATGGATGCGGCCCTGCCGGAAGACGAGGTTCAGGCCATTGTCCGCATCATCCGCGAACAGGCCGGACCGGACACGCCCTTTCACGGCCTGCGTACACGCAAGGCCGGTTCACGCCGCTTTGTGGACTTCCACCTGCTCTTGCCCGGAGCCACCACCGTCAAACACAGTCACGACCTGACCGAACACATCGAGCAAAGCATCTGTGACCTGTTGCCTCACTGTCACGTGACCATCCACGTGGAACCCCTTGAAGATCATCGCTCCTGGGATGGATTTCAAATCGGGGGGATCTGCTCCGGCCGGCAAAAATAATATTCCTACGGCAGAAAATTCTTTTCCTGCACCGGAAGGTCTTGCCTCGAGCTCCTTTTCCAGGGGCGCCCATGGGTTAAGGCTTGAGTCGCCCGGAATCTTCAGAAAAAAGCATATTTGGAAGGACGCCCTGACCGGACAAGGCCCGGAGCGTAGAACGGATTCATGGCTGGCGCGGCCTTGTGACCGCTGAAAACTTCAAAAAAATGACGAAGTCTACGGCTCCCAGTGGCCGTCCTCTTCGATGCGAATATATTTCTGGAAGGCGTAGTAGGCCCCGGCACAGGCATTGATGAACCCGGCCCGACCATCGAGGACTCCGAGCTTGAGCAGATAGAGCTTCAAAAAACGTGTCCCGGCGTGGCCCAGGGCACGGGCCACCCCCCCCTTGCGTCCCTTGGCGCGCAGGGCGTCCGCTCCCTGCTGGGCGTAGGAATTCATTTTGTCCATATGCTCGGCAAAATTGCGATAGGGGTAATGCACGATATCCCCATGCAGACGGCTGGTGGGGCCCTGAGGAGAAAACCGGTAATGTGCTCCGGACGCGCTCACATGCATGCGGTCAGTGCGAAAAACCCGCAACAGCCGGTCCGGATACCAGCCCGAATGCTTCATGAACCGGTTGAAGTAGAATGACCGCCGGTTGACCCAATATCCGGCCAGGTCCTGGGGAGGCTCGGAACGGCGCAGCGCGTTCAGAATCTCCTGCCGCAGGGTTTCGTCCAGATATTCGTCCTGATCCAGGCTGACCACCCAGTCAGTGTGGATGTTTTCCAGAGCATGCCGAAACTGGTCCACCGGGCCGGGCCAGGCCCGTTCGATCACGCGGGCATCATGCGCCCGGGCGATTTCCACGGTGCGGTCCGAGGACAGGGAATCCACCACCAGCAACTCATCGCAAAAATCAAGCGAGGCCAGACACTGATCCAGCAGGCGTTCGCCGTTGAGCGTCAGGACCAGTCCCGTGACCGTAGTTCCGGATCGGTTTGCTTTGCGGGCGGTTGCCGAAATATTGGATGTCTGCATGGCTTTGGGCATACTCCAAAACGCGCTGGGATGAAACCATTGTGTTGCGGGGCCTCTGGAAGGCAGAATCGGGAAAGGGACGCCCCTGTGAGCGGCTCGGGGCGCTTATTTTTTGGGCTTGGCCGACGGTCCCTGCCCCTGGGCCAGTTCCACGAGTTTGATCAGGCTGGTTTCCAGCGGTTCCTTTTCATCCACCACCTGCCGCAGATACTGGTTGATCGGCCCGCGCATGGCAATGGCCTTATCAATCTCGGGGTTGGAGCCTTTTTGATAGGCGCCGATATTGACCATGTCCTCCACGCGCTGGAAGGTGGCCATCTGCCCCAGGACCTTGCGCCCCGCTTCCAGGGCGTCTTTGGGCGTAATGTCGGAACGCAGACGGCTGATGCTCTTGAGCACGTCAATGGCCGGAAAATGTCCCTGGTCCGCGAGGTCGCGGGTCAGGACGATATGTCCATCCAGGATGGAACGGGTGGCGTCGGCTATGGGTTCGGTAAAATCGTCGCCATCCACCAATACCGTATAAATGCCGGTGATGGAGCCTTGCGCGCTCTTGCCAGCCCGTTCCAGAAGCTGGGGCAGCTGGGCAAAGACCGAAGGGGTATAGCCCCCACGGGTGGGCGGCTCTCCCGCGGCGAGCCCCACTTCCCGACCAGCCATGCAAAAGCGGGTCACGGAATCCATCATCAGCAACACGTCCTTGCCCTGGTCGCGGAACCATTCGGCAATGGCGGTGGCCGCATGGGCCGCGCGCATGCGGATCAAAGGGCTTTTGTCCGAGGTGGCCACCACGAGCACGCTGCGAGCCATGCCTTCAGGCCCCAGGTCGCGCTGCATGAACTCCACCACCTCGCGTCCGCGCTCGCCCACCAAGCCGATGACGTTCACGTCCGCCTTGGTGGTCCGGGCCATCATGCCCATGAGCGTGGATTTGCCCACGCCGGATCCGGCCATGATGCCCACGCGCTGCCCCTTACCCAGGGTCAAGAGGCCGTTGATGGCGCGTACGCCCACGTCCAGGGGTGCGTCGATGCGGGGGCGTTCCAGGGGGTTGGGCGGCTCATTATGCAAAGGCACCTGCGCTTGCGGGGCAAAGGCGCCCTTGCCGTCCAGGGGAACGCCAAAGGCGTCCACGGCGCGGCCGAGCATGGCCTGGGCCACGGGAACCAGCGGCGGAGTTGAAGAGTTGCGGATCAGGCTTCCGGGCTGAATGCCGCGCATGTCGCCGTAAGGCATGAACAGGCAGGCACCGTCACGAAACCCGACCACCTCGGCGGCCACGCCTTGGTCGGAGCGGGCATCGGGCAGAAGATGGCAGACCGATCCCAGCGGGGCGCGAATGCCCTGGCCCTCGGCAATAAGGCCCACGACTTTGGTGACTTTGCCGAACGAGCGGCAAGGCTGCATATCGCGCAGGAACCGGGCGGCTTCGTGAGGGAGCAGGCCCATGGATCAAGACTCCGGTTTGGGTTCGGGCAGATCCAGCTGATTCAAAATTTCCTGAACGCCCTGCCAACGACCGTCCACATCGTTTTCCACCTTGGCGTTTTCCGCCTCCACAATAACGCCCGCCTCCAGGGTCGGGTCGGGCCGGACCACCCACTGATTCAAATGTGGGGTGGAATGCCGGGCCTGTTGCAACAACTCCTCCATCAGTTCAGCATCGTCGGGGGAACAGCGCAACGTCAAAAACCTGTCGCTCTCCAGCCGGTCCAAGGCCTGCTTGAGCAGGGCCTCGAGAATTTCGCTCCGTTGCCGGGCCAGTTCCACACCCAGGGAGGTCTTCACGGCGGCTTGAATCAACTCCAGGAAGTCTGCCTTGCGGGTTTCCCAGACCTTTTCGGACTGCTCGCCAATGGACCGAAGCACCTCGCCCAGACCAGCCGCAGTATTTTCCAACTGCTCCTGGAGCATCTGCTCGCCCTGGCTCAGCCCTTGCTCCAGACCTTCCCGGCGGGCCTGTTCACGAATGGTTTCGGCCTCCTGCATGGCCTTGGCAATGATTTCCTTGGCCATGCCCTGCGCCTTGCCGCGCACACGGTCAATGAATTCACGGTCCATGGCCTCGTCCCAGGAAAGCTGTTTCTTGCCTTCCAGTTCCTGAAGGGACATGCGGTCCGGCCCGGGCGTATCCATGCCCAGGAAAACCCGTCCCGAATGGCGCGCCGCCTTTTGATCAGATAAAGACATCGCCCCCACCTCTGCTGATGGCTATCTTGCCCTCGTCCTCCAGGCGGCGGACGGTCTTGACGATATTCTGCTGCGCCCCTTCCACTTCCGAGAGCTTGACCGGGCCCATAATTTCCAGGTCTTCCTTGATCATGGCACCAGCACGTTCGGAAAGGTTGGAAAGGAACTTGTCCTTGAGTTCGTCGCTGGCTCCCTTGAGGGCCAGGGTAAGGTCCTCGTTGGAAACCTCTTTGAGCAGCTCGCGGATGGAACGGTCGTCGATGGTCTTGATATCCTCGAACACGAACATGAGGTTGCGGATTTCGTCGGCCATCTGGGAGGATTCCTCTTCGATCTCGGCGAGCACCTCTTCCTCGGTTTCGCGGTTGACCGCGTTGAGGATTTCGGCCACGGCCCCCACGCCACCGACCTTTTTGCCTTCCTTGCCGCCAATGGCAATGAGCTGGCTTTGCAGCACCTTGTCCACTTCCATGAGCATCTCCTCGGCCACGGCCTCCAGCTTGGCCAGCCGCATGAGCACCTCGGCGCGTACGCCAGCGGGCAGGTTCTGGATCAGCTCCGCGGCCTGGTCCGGATGCAGGTGGCCCATGATCAAGGCCAGGGTCTGCGGATGTTCGTTGCGCAGAATCTGGGCCAGAATTTTGGGACTGACGTTTTCCAGCTCCTGGAACGGCGTGGGACCGGTGGCGATGTCCAGGCTGTCGAGAATGTACTTGGCGGTTTCGCTGTCCAGGGTCTTGGTCAGCAGACGTTTGACCTGATCCGGGCCGCCCATGAGCATTTCCGCTCCGTAAGCCAGTTGCTCGTTGAATTCCTTGAGCACGTCCAGCACGTCCTCTTTGGGAACGGATTCGGTTTCGAGCATGGCCTTGGAGACCGCCGCGATCTCAGCGCGTTCCATGCGCTTGAACGCTTCGGAAGTGAACTTCTCGCCCAGGGAGAGGAGCACGATGGCGGTCTTTTGCTGCCCGGTGTAGTCGGCCATTGATTACGCCTCCTGCTTAATCCAGGATTTGAGCAGGCGGATCGCCTGATCGGTGTTTTCATCAAAGAGCTGGAATGCCAGGTTTTTGGCGTTTTCCAGGCGCATGGAGGTATCCAGGGCCTCTTCGTCCACTTCGGCCTCGTCCAGTGCCAGGCGCTGGTCAGCACCGGGCAAACCCGCCACCTCGTCCATTTCCTGCTCGTCCACCCGGGGGCGAATCAAGGCCATGACCACGGGCCGCACCACCAAGATGAGGAAGAGGAAGATAAGCAGACCGTTGAGGAACGGCTTGCCGAACCGCTGGGCGTATTCCAGCATGGTGCGCATCAGGGAGTCGCTATCGATGCCCTCGGGCGCGCCAAAGGAGATGTTGGAGACTTCCACGCTGTCCGCGCGTTCGGTATCAAAGCCGATGGCGCTTTTCACCAGCCGTTCGTACTCGGCCATCTCTTCGGCCGAGCGCGGCGCGTACACTGCGTCGCCCCCTTCCTCGGGAACAGTATAAGTGCCGTCCACCAAGACCGCAACCGTCAGTCGCTCCAATTCACCCACAGGGGTGACAATGCTCTGTTCCTCACGGTTGATTTCAAAGTTGGAGGTTCTTGTTTCCCGGGTGGAGTCCTGCGTGGACTGGGTACCGGTGAACCCGTCGCCCCGGAAGTTGGCTTCGGGCACGCCGCCGTCCAGGTTGGCGCGGCCCTGCGTGGTTTCCTCGCTGCGGGTTTCGGAGCGCAACACGGTGGCGTCCGGGTCGAACAGTTCCCGGTGAATGGTCTTTTGGGAAAAATCAAGCTGCGCGTTCACACGGGCAATGACCTTTCCTGGTCCCACGGCCGGGGTCAGCAGCTCCTGGATGCGCCGCTCCATCTTGCGCTCCAGTTCGTTCTTGTACTCAAGCTGGGTGGTGGACATGCCGATGGTGGCTCCGTCCTCCTCAGGCTCATACAAAGGCTGGCCCTGCATGTCCGTAACAGTGATGCGGCTTTTCTCCAACCCTTCAACAGACATGGCCACCAGATTGACCACGCCGGTAATCTCTTTCTTGCTCAGTTCGGCCCGGTCCTTGAGCTTGAGCACCACGGACGCGGACGGCGGGGCCTGCTCTTCGATGAACAGGCTTTTATGCGGCAGGACCAGGTGCACCCTGGCCCGCTCCACCTGGGGAAATTCTGAAATGGTCCGAGCCAGTTCGCCCTGCAAGGCGCGCTGGTAGTTGATGTGCTGCACAAAATCGGTCTGACCGATCTTGATGTTGTCAAAAATTTCAAAACCGATGCCCTGACCATGCAGCGACCCTTCCCCGGCGATCTTCAGGCGCAGATCGTATACGCGGTCCGCCGGGACCATGATGGTCTGGCCGCCGTCCTGGAGCTTGTAGGGCTCCTTGGCCGCCTGGAGCATGTTCACTACCTTGGAGGCGTCCTCGGGGTAGAGCTTGGTGTACAGCACGCGATAGTCCGGCATGTTCAACCAGTAGATCATGAACACAAAGGCCAGAGTCACGATGACGCTCAAGCCGCCAATGAGCACGCGCTGCGAAATGGTGCGGCGACCCCAAAATTCTCCGAAGCGGTTCCAGGTTTCGGTCAGGAACGGAGGCATGATTTCTTCTCCTCAAAAAGTGGTGCTGCTGGGTGCTGCCTGCGCCTAGAAGGGCATGCGCATGATTTCCTGGTATGCAGAGATGATCTTGCCGCGCACGGCGCTGGTCATCTGCATGGCCACACTGGCCTTCTGCATGGTGATCATCAATTCATGCACGTTTTGGGTCTTGCCTGAGGCGAATTCCTCGATCATGAGGGATTTCTCCCCCTGCATCTGGTTGACCTTGCCCAGGGACTGGGAAAGCGTTTCACCAAACCCTTCCACGGGCTCTTTCTTTTCCGTCGTGGACCGCACCTGCCGGGAAAGCTCCTGGGCGTCCTGCATGGCGTTTCGATACGCCTGCATGGCCACATTCTTAATCATGTCTTGCTCCTTCTTCCCTCAGGTTACTTGCCGATCATCAAGGCTTTGGTGAACATCCGCTTCACCGCGTCAATGGACTGGGCATTGGCTTCGTAGCTGCGCATGGTGGTGATCATGTTGGTCATTTCCTCCACCACGTTGATGTCCGGATAGGCTACATACCCCTGCTCGTTGGCGTCGGGATGTCCCGGCTCGTAAACCATTTTGAAGGGCCGGTCGTCGTTGACCATGCCGCGTACGGTCACGCCGTGCAGGTCGCGGTTGAGCTGGTCCTTCATGGCTTCGTCAAAGGGGGTGTAAACGGGTGACGATTCCAGCGAGAGGGCCTTGCGGCGGTAGGGCCCGCCCTCCACGGTGCGCGTGGTGCGCGCGTTGGCCATGTTCATGGAAATGACGTTCAGATAGGCCCGCTGCGCGCGCAGGCCGGACGCGCCGATATCAAGTGCGGTCATGAAATCCATTTACTTGCTCCCGTCCTGAATAATCTTTTGTATTCCTTGGAAGTTCTTGGTAATCACTTCCGTAAGGGCGTTGTAGAGCATGGCGTTCTTCCCCATGGCAGCAATTTCCTTGTCCAGGTCCACGCGATCCTCGCCAAAGACCTGGCGCGGCTCGAACTCCTTGATGCCCCGGCCGTTGAACCCGTCCGGTGAGAATGTAGATGGAAGATGCATGTCGCTGGTGCGGGTCACCTTGCCGCGCTGGTCCAAAGCCAGGGCGGACTGCAAACGATCCTCGAATTCCAGGCGCCGGGCCTTGTATCCGGGGGTATCCACGTTGGCGAGGTTTCCGGCGACGAGGTTTTGACGCTCCAGCCTGAGATCCAGCACCTTGGCCGTAACGTTGATGTGCGATCCAAACAGTCCCTTCATGCCTTGCCGCTCCTGTAATGGTCATTTTTTCCGAGTTGCCGTGCCAGCCCCAAAGGCCCGACACGTTGACTTTAAAAGCAACAACCGTTCCACTTGCATAACATTTTGAAATAAAAAACTTAAATGTAAAAACAATCCATTTCCGTGGTGTCGGAGAACCGGCGGCACTCTTTTCCGTACTGGGAGTTTTTCCCGGGAGGACATGCCGCAGCACAGGAGGGGAGCAGCCTGCAACAGAAAAACTTTCACGGCGGCTCAGAACAAAAAAAGAAACCAAAAAAACAAATGATTACATTGAAGAAACAGGACTTGAAAAATGACGGATCCCCAAAAGGGAGCCCGAGAAGCCCCTGAGATTCAAAGACCGTTGGCACACGCATTGCATCTTTTTGGCTGCCCGCATGGGCGGACATTTCAAAGCGCCCGGTCAAAAGAAGACCGGCAGGAGTTTGGAGGGGATGTCATGAGTACACATCTGGATTACGAGATCAACAAGGAACTCGGTGAATGCTACCTCTTCATGGGAGAGCTGGACAAAGCCGAAGAATACTACCGCAAAGCGGCCCAATCCAACGGCGTCCATCCCGACCCCTATCTGGGGCTGGCCACCATTGCGGTGCAACGGGGCTCCCTGGAACAGGCCATGGAACAGTACCGCAAGGCCCACACCATCGAGGCCACAGACAAAAGCCATGCAGGAATCGGTCTGATCCTCATGGAATCCGGGGAAACGGAAACAGCGTTTGAACACTTCAGTGAAGCGCTGGCCATCAACCCGGAAAACATGGTGGCCCTGTTCAGCATGGTCCGCATCGGCCATGAGGCTGACCGGCTCACCGAGGTGGTCCCCCATCTGGAGAACTATCTGGCCATTGACCCGGGCAAGCACGAGGTGCGCTACGCCCTGGCCGGCTGCCTGGTCTGCATGGACCGCAAGACCGAAGCCATGGAGCACCTGGAGCGCATTCTGGAGTCCGCCCCGGACAACGAGGCCGCCCGGGAATTGCTCGACCAGATCGCCGCGTAGCCGCCACGGCCTCAGGCACAATATTTGGTCTCCCCTCCCAACGGCTTCCCGTCCCGCCCGGAAACGGGCGGGCGGGGCCGGCTCCATGCATGGGGTGGCCGGGGCTTCACGCTTGCGCCTGCCCGGAATATCTGGCACTCCCTCACAAAACAGTGTGAGGTGTGTGCATGGATTTATTACCCGTCAAACGCGCTCTCCTGAGCGTGACCGACAAGTCTCTGCTTGTCGAATTTGCAACGTTTCTCGCCCAGAACCAGGTGGAGTTGGTCTCCACAGGCGGAACCCGCCGCATGCTGGCGGAAGCGGGCCTGCCCGTGACCTCGGTCAGCGATGTGACCGGTTTCCCGGAAATCCTCGGCGGCAGGGTCAAAACGCTGCATCCCAACGTGCACGGCGGCGTGCTCGCGGACAAGGATAACCCGGAACATCTGGAAACCCTGGAAGAACATGGGATCAAGCCCTTTGACCTGATCTGCGTGAACCTTTATAATTTCGCCGAGGCCGCCAAAAAAGAACTGGACCTCAAGCAGGCAGTGGAAGAAATCGACATCGGCGGCCCCACCATGCTGCGCGCTGCCGCCAAGAACTTCCACTCCATCCTGGTGGTGCCGGGAGTCTCCCACTACGCCGCCATTATGGATGAAATGCGCGAGAATAAAGGCAAGGTCAGCCTGGAGCGCCGCCGCCGCCTGGCTGCGGAGACCTTTGGCATGGTGTCGGAATACGACCGCATGATCAGCGAATATCTCGCCGGGCACACGGCCTGACCCCTTCAAGCCGCGCCGCCGCTCCCGCAACACAAGGAGAAATCCCATAGCGCAACGCGTACAGGGCAATACCCAAGGGCTCAAGCCCAGTGAAATCAAACGCCTGAACCGTTTGTACCAGCGACGGTTCCCCCTGCGTGAAGCGCTCAGCGTGGAGCAGGCCCGCGAACTTGCCGCCCTCTCCCATGACATCGGGCGGCAAGTGGCCGTTTTGGTCAACCGCCAAGGGCGGGCCTCCATGGTCCTGGTGGGCGACCCGGAAGCCATCTACATCCCGGAGCTGCCCCGGTCCCGCCAAGGGGCCGGGCGGCTTCGCGGCCTGCGGCTTGTGCACACTCACTTCGGCTCGGAAAAACTTTCCCGTGAAGACCTCATGGACATGGTTTTTCTGCGCTTCGACAGCGTGGCCGCCCTGGGCGTGGACGGCGACGGCAGCCCCACCAGGATTCAGGTGGCGCATTTGTTGCCGCCCAACCCGGAAAACCGGACCCACGAACGCCTCGCACCGCAACGATATGATCAGCAGACCGTGGACCTCCACGCTCTGACCGAAGCCCTGGAAGAAGAATTCAGCCGCTCCCAACCCGCCCAGGAACTGGAGCAGGGCGACCGGGCCCTTTTGGTCAGCGTGTCCACCCAGTCCCGCGCTGTGCAGGAGCGCTCTCTGGACGAACTGGCCGAACTGGCCCGCACCGCCGGACTCGTCCCGGCGGACCGCCTCATGCAACGCGTACGCAAGGCCGACCCGCGCACCATCATGGGCAAAGGAAAACTCGCCGAATTGGAAGTGCGCGCCCTGCAAAGCGGTGCCCGGCTCGTGCTCTTCGATCAAGACCTCTCCCCGGCCCAAATGCGCAACCTCGCGGAACTCACTGAACGTCGCGTCATTGACCGTACCCAGCTCATTCTGGATATCTTTGCCCAGCGCGCCACCAGCAAGGCCGGAAAACTTCAGGTCGAAATGGCCCAGCTCAAATACATGCTCCCCCGCCTCGCCGGTAGCGGCAAGGCCATGTCCCGGCTCATGGGCGGCATCGGCGGGCGTGGCCCAGGCGAAACCAAACTTGAGGTGGACCGGCGGCGCGCCCGCGACCGCATCACCCGGCTGAAAAAAGAACTGAATGCGGTACGACGCCACCGGGCCCAAACCCGTGAACGTCGATCCAAGTCCGGTGTGCCCGTTGTGGCTCTGGTGGGCTACACCAACGCCGGGAAGTCAACCCTGCTGAACACCCTGACCAATGCCGAAGTATTGGCCGAGGATAAACTTTTCGCCACCCTGGACCCCACCACACGGCGTATCCGCTTCCCCCGTGATCGCGAAGTCACCCTTACCGATACCGTGGGATTCATCCGCCGCCTGCCTCCCGACCTCAAGGAAGCCTTTCGCGCCACCCTGGAAGAACTGGAATTCGCGGATGTACTCGTATTTGTGACCGATGCCGCGCACCCCGAAGCCGAAGAACACGTCAAGGCCGTGGAACGCATCGTAGAAGAAATGGGGTTGCAGGATATCCCGCGCGTTGTGGCCCTCAACAAATGGGACAAGCTCAACGCTGAGGAACAGGAACGCACAGGGAACGTCTTCCCTCACGGCATTCCCATCAGCGCCCGGCAACGCTCCAGCCTCGGCCCCCTGGTGGAACGTATTTTGGCGCTCCTGCCTGAGGCCGCAGTCAGCGGCCTGAAATAAATATTATTATTGTTTTTTGCCTCCGGCGGCCAAAGGGCCCGCGGCCCCTTGGAACCCCATTTACCGGACGCGCTCACGCGCGCCCGGGAGTGTATTTCCAGGAATAATTTGCGATAAGGCCCGAGCGGCGACAGCCGCGAGCGATAAAAGTCTTTGGAAAGGTTTCCCCCGGAAAGCAAACTTGCCGGTAAAATCAGGGCAAAAGCAAAGCCTCCGGCGGCCAAAGGGCCCGCGGCCCCTTGGAACCCCATTTACCGGACGCGCTCTCGCGCGCCCGGGGGCGTATTCCCAGAAATAATTTGCGATAACATCGAGCGGCGACAGCCGCGAGCGATAAAAGTCTTTGGAAAGGGGGTCCGGGGGAAGAACCTTTCTTCAGAAAGGTTTGCCCCCGGGGAAACACTTTTCCAAAAATTTTCTTCAGAGAGTTTCTTCCGGGAGCATCTTTTCGGCGAGCATTTGACGAACCCGGCACACCCCGCACAGTTCTGCCGAAGTCGGTGAACCGCACTCTGCACAGGGCCTCAGCTGGGCGCCGAATTCCTTTTCCATCTGCGCGAACGCAGGCTTGCCGTTCTTAAGAAACTTATCGTAAAAGCCGAACTTTTGGCCTGGACTACGCTGTTCAAGGTCCGCCCACAGCCGCTTATGCGCGGTAAAGGTTGCCCCTGTGGAAAAAGGGCACGGGTCGGAATGAATTTCGATTCCCTGTAAAAAAGCATAGTTCGCGGTTTCAAATTCCGTCAACCGGAAGAGCGGCTTCACCTTGCGGGCGAATCCATCGGATTCCGGCAACAGGGGCCCTTGATCCGAAAGGTAGGAAGTATCCCAGCGCAGGGTATTGGCAAACAGACGGGCTACTTCATCATCCAGGTTGTGTCCGGTGGCCAGCACGTTGAACCCCTCATCCCGGGCCACCTTATTGAAATAATGGCGCTTCACCTTACCGCAGACGGAACAGACCGGACGCTTGATATGCTCCTTGACCAGCGGCATGGCCAGTCCCTCGGCTTCCATTTCCACCACGCGCAGCGGGAACCCGTGCTTTTCGCAAAACGCCTCCACCTTGCTCCGGGCGTTCCGCGAAGACTCGCCAATGCCCAGATCGATATGCAGACCGGTTACGTCGTATTTCTGCTGCCCCAATTCCAACATCAGGGCCAATGAATCCTTCCCGCCGGAAAGGGCCACGAGAATGCGGTCCTTGTGCGTAAACAATTTCTGGCGGCGAATGGCGGTCTCCACCTGACGGCGGAAAAACAGCAGGAAACAAGGTTCGCAAAAAGCGGTATTATGGCTGGGCAAGCCCACCACGGCTTGTTCGCGGCAACGTTTGCACTTCATGAAGACCTCCTGGAAATGCTCCGGGACATACGATGCGGGCGTGATCAGCCCGCGGAGATGACTTTTTTGACCACCAGGGCGTCGCCCTGATGCAGCTTGCGATCCGCGGTAAGCAGTTTGCCGTCCCGGACGACCAGCGCTTCGGTGGGACGCAGGTCCAGACGGTTGAGCAGTTGCAGCACGGTGTTCAGCGAGCCGAATTCCAGTGTTTCGTTTTCCGGTTGCACTTCAACGGTGATCATGGGGACACCTCATTCGGGGCGTTGTTTTGTATGGGAACCGGGTCTTCCCGGCGGAGGAGCGGGTTTGGCATGCCCACCCGCATCCGTCAAGCCGAAGTCCATCTCGAAAAAAAAAGCTGACGAGCCGAAAAAAATTCTCACCGTGTTGCCCCCGTTTTGGTATTCCGCTACTATCCGTAGTAAGGGGAGTTAACCGCACGGAGGTCCTATGGCAAGGCCGAAAATACTCGTCGTGGACGATGAAACCCATATCCGCATGCTGTACCAGGAGGAACTGGAAACCGAAGGGTACCAGGTGGCCACCTCGGACGGCAGCGAGGATATTCTGGGAGTGCTTCGTAAAACCAAACCGGACATCGTGGTCCTGGACATCAAGCTCGGGCAGCAGCGCTCCGGCCTGGACCTCTTGCAGGAGATCCGCAGCAAGGAGCAGACCCTGCCCGTGATCCTGAGCACCGCGTACGACAGTTTTCAGCATGATCTGAAGTCCATTGCCGCTGATTATTATGTGGTGAAATCCGTGGACCTGACCGAGCTGAAAGCCAAGGTGCACTCTGCTTTAGAGAAGGCCGGAGCCGTCTGAACCACGAGCTTTTCTCTTGCCCCCGGAGGAGCTTCATGCTAGCGGCAAAGCGCATATGCTTGAATCTTCTCTGACGGAATACGCTCTTCAGATCGTTATCATCGCCTTGCCTCTTCTGGTGGCGCTCACCTTTCACGAGGTGGCCCACGGCATGGTGGCCTTTCGTCTGGGCGACCCCACGGCAAAGCTCATGGGCCGGTTGACCCTGAACCCGCTCAAACACCTGGACCCGCTCGGGACCCTGATCTTCTTCATCGTCAACATCGGCTGGGCCAAGCCCGTTCCGGTGGACCCCCGACACTTCAAGGACCCGCACAAGGGCATGCTTCTGGTGGCCATGGCCGGGCCCGCGGCCAACTTCGCCCTGGCCCTGGGGTTCGCCGGGCTGTTCCATATCTTCACTTCCATCAATGTTCCCGGGGCGGACAGCCTGTTGTTCCGTGTGCTCTACCCCCTGGTCCTGATCTGTCAGGCCGGGGTGTTCGTGAACCTGATCCTGGGCATCTTCAACCTGCTGCCCATCCCCCCCCTGGACGGAAGCAACATCCTGGCCGGTCTGCTGCCGCGCCGCCTTGCCAACAAATACATGTCGCTTTCGCGCTACGGCATATTTCTGATTCTCGGGCTGGTGCTCGTCAGCCACCTGCTCGACATCTCCATCCTCGGCAGCGTATTGTTGCCGCCCGTGACCGCCGCAGGCAGACTCCTGGGCGTGCCGCTGTACTGATACACCTCCAACCCCGCAGAAGTCATGAACAACACAAGAAAACGCATTGTCTCGGGAATGCGGCCCACCGGACCGCTGCATTTGGGTCACTATTTCGGCGTCCTGGTCAACTGGGTCAAACTCCAGAAAGACTACGACTGTTATTTCTTTGTGGCGGATTGGCACGCGCTCACCAGCGAATACGCCGATCCGTCGCGCATCAAGGACTTCGTGCCCGGTCTGGTCATGGACTGGGTGGCCGCGGGTCTGGATGAAAGTAAGTGTGTGATCTACCAGCAGTCCGCCGTAAAGGAAATCGCAGAGCTGCACCTGCTCCTCTCCATGTGTACGCCCCTGGGCTGGCTGGAACGCTGCCCCACCTATAAGGAGCAAAAGCAGCAAATTTCCCAGAAAGACCTGAACACTTATGGATTCCTGGGCTACCCCGTGCTCATGGCGTCGGACATCCTCATCTACCGGCCCGAGGCCGTGCCCGTGGGCCAGGACCAGCTTCCGCACCTGGAGCTCTGCCGCGAAATCGCCCGGCGCTTCAACAACATTGCCGGCGCAAACTACCTGTCCGAACCCAAGGACCTGCTCACCCCGGACGCCAAGCTGCCGGGTCTGGACGGCCGCAAAATGAGCAAAAGTTACGGCAACTCCATCGGCCTGGGCGAATCCATGGACACCATCCGGCCCAAGGTCATGGGCATGCTCACGGATGAAAACCGCAAACGCAAGGCTGATCCGGGCGATCCGTCCATCTGCAACCTTTACCCGTACCATAAGCTCATGACCGACGCGCCGACCTGCGCCGAGATCGAAACGGGCTGCCGCGATGCGTCCTGGGGCTGCGTGGATTGCAAGAAAAAGCTGGTGGAATCCATGGACGCCTTCCTCACTCCCCTGCATGAACGCCGTTCCGCCATTGAAAACGATCCCGACCGCCTGCATGCCATCATTGAGACCGGCAATGCCAAAGCCCGGGAAGCGGCCGGGGAAACCATCGCCAGAGTCCGCGAACTGCTGCACTTCAATTTCTAGAAAAAAGAAGCATTCCAGG
>JAQVYA010000063.1 GCA_028708865.1 Desulfovibrio sp.
GGCCGCCTTGGGGGCGGGAGGGGAAGGAGAGGAAGCGTCTGTCCCGGAAGTTGCCGCAGTGGGCGCTGCCGGAGCGGAAGAGGCCGCAGCCTGAGGGGCCGGGGCCAAAGGTTCGGCAGATTGCTTGCCGGACGGCTCGGCCACCTTGGAGCGACCGGGGGCGGGCTTTGCGGCCTGGGACTCCGAATCCGAAGCGGACAGGGAAACGGCCTCGGGCCGGTGGACAAATTCCGAAGGCAGCACCGTGTTGTCCGCAGGGCGGCGAACCTTCCACGGCGTATCCTCTGCGGCCAGCGCCGCGCCACAGCCGAACCAGGCGGCCAGCAACGCCGCAATGATCATGAATTTCAAATCAGGTCTGCGCATCCCATTTCCCGAGCAGTTTCTTTGGTTCTCCCTATTCTAGAAGAAATGTGCGGTAAACGCAAAGACGGAAATGGAAAAAACGTTTCAGGAATCCAAACCGTTCCGGGCCGCCCGTTCCCGCCAGCGCAATTCCGGCAGTTCCACGGCCTGAAATCGGGCCAGAGGCCGATCCAGACGCAGCGCCTTCTGCCGTTCCAAAGTGCCGCAGCGGGCCAGGTCTTCATACGCCTGCACATAGTGGCCCGCCAGCAGCCGGTCCGTGTAATACCGCTCCAGCCATTGCCGGGCCTCCAGGCCCATCTCCCGGGCCTCGCCGGGCGCAGCCAATAAATGGCGCAGCACCGGGGCGGCCTCCTCCAGGCGTACATTGCAGAAAGGATGCGAGGTGGTGCCCGCCATTTCCGCCAGCACGCGCAACTGGCGCTCATCCAGATACGCGCAAACCGGCTTGCCCTGGCTGACGCCCTCCAGCCCGGAAAGATGCATGGACCCGTTGCCCATGTCGTCCAGCACAATGCGGCTGAGGCGGCGGCGGCGCAACACCTCGGCCAGGGGACGGCCGTGCAGGGTCAGGCTGCGGCAGCCCGTTTCCCGGGACAAGCGCTCCATCAGCGCCTGCACCTCGGGCGCTCCCTTGGTGTTCCAACGGTTTTCCCAGGCTCCTGTAAGTTTGCTCGGGCTGAAAAACAAGTCTGTTTCCAAAGCCGTATCCGCCCCGGGCGGGCAGTAAGCAGGCTCGTCCTGGGGAACGAAATTGGGCACCACACGGGCCTGGGGATAAAAGCGTTCCGGATAATGGTTGATGACCAGCGCGGGTAGGGAACAGTCCAGCACCCGCTTCAGGGGGACGTTCATCCGCAGGGCCACCATCTCCGGAATGGAATGAAACTGGCGCAGCACCAGCTTGCCGCGTTGTTGCAGGCGGCGAAAGTCCAGGGGGGCGAATTCACGGGAATCCAGGTCCAGATAGTTATGCAGGTGTAGGACGTCGGCCTCTTCCGCCAGACGTACCGCCAGTTCCGGCGTCTCGCGGAAGACCACGTCATGTTCGAACCATCCGGACTGATCCTGGGAATAGCGTTCCAGGTCCACCAGACGGGCCTGGATTCCGGTGCAGCGGTCCAGCCCGCGCACTAGGCGCAGGGGCATTCCCGCCAGGGAGTTGGTGGAGAAGTGAACGACGCGCACGCCGGATCAGCTCCGGGGGGGGATGCGGCCCGCGGGCTTGGTGCCCATGGTCTCCCGGGCGGCGGCCATGGCGCTGAGGCGCTTGATCCAGGCTTCTCCCGTATGGGTCAGAAAAAGCACCTTGCGCCCCTGGTTTCCGCCCACATCCATTTTGGAAATTTTGATGCCTTCGGCCGCCAGAATGCGGCGGGCCATGTTCACGTTGCGTTCACCGATGCGAAAGTTGCTGCCCTCGGAAAGGCTGGCGCTCAGTCCGGTGGCCCCGCCGATGATCTTAACCTCCAGGGAACTGCGTCGGGCTCCGAGTTTGTCCATGGCCTCAAGCATGTTGTACACGGCAGTGTCCACATAGCGGCAGGCCTGGGGTTCACGCCCGGCAGAGCGGTCTTCCCGACTGTCCGGCAAAAAGCCGTGACAGATGGCGCTCATGCGCTTTTCCGGGCTGAACAGGGTCACGGCCACGCACGAACCGAGCACCGTGGTCACCAGGGTGGGCATGACGCCGAAAAAACAGTCACCGGTCTGCAAAAAGACGCGGGGATACTTGTCCAACTCCTGCATGATCCGCCCTTTGCCTGCGCATGCGAAAAGCCTCACCCCGGCGTGACCGCTCCGGCCGTGGCCCTGCCCCGCACGATCAAGACTCCGCTACATGATGCCCCCTGCGCCGTCTTTCACGCAGCGGGTTTCAATCCTAGATGATTCCCCAACTCGGGGCGCGCCGAACAAACGATGATCGGCCGCGACTGCATCAGCCATACCCGGTTCCTGCAAGGCGCGTCAATCTTCGGCAACGATTTCCCGCTGGGCCGGAGGGTTCACCAACTGGGAAAGAACCAGGGAAAGCAGGCTGAGCCCGGCCGCGCCAAAAAACACCACCCGGTAGTCCACCATCCAGGCGAGCCCGCCCAGTACGGGGATGACCACGGCGGCGATGTGGTTCACCGTAAAGCCCACGGCCATTCCCGAGGCCATGTCTCCGGGATCCGCGATCTTCTGGTAAAAGGTCTTGATGGCCATGGCGAAATTGAAGAACACGTTGTCCAGCACGTAGAGCACGCCCGCGGCCCAGGCATGGTCCACCAGCGCATACGCGGAAAAAATGAAAAACAGGCTGGAATACTCCAGAGTCAGCACCTTGCGCTCGCCAAACCGGTTCACAGCCCGGCCGATGTACGGATTCAGCAGCCAGTTGATCAGATTGTTGAGCACGAAAAGCAGCGTGATCTGCTGCACGGTGTACCCGTAGCGCTCCACCAACAAGAACACGGCAAACGCCACAAAAATTTGCCGCCTGCCGCCCGAAAGAAACGTCAGCACATAAAACAGCCAGTACTTGCGGCGGAAAACAAGCTTCTTCTGCTGCACGGGCAGATCGCTGCGCGTGGGGTCGCGGGTCAAGGCCCAGCCCCCGAGCAGCACGGCCAGCGCTCCCATGATCAGATACATGGAAGAATATTCCAAGTGCGGAGCCAGCACCCAGATAACGCCGCCCACCGCCAGGTTGGTCATGGCGCCCATGCTCCGCAGCCGGGCCATGACCAAAGGAGCCTGCTGCAATCCAAAATATTGCAGCGTCAACGACTGGTTCATGGTTTCAAAATAATGAAAGCCGAACGACATCAGCAAGGTGGTGAAGATCAGGCCGGAATACTCGGGCAAATAGCCGGTCAGGGCCACGCCCACGCCCATGAGCACAATGGACAGCGCGGCCAGACGGTGCTGGCTGATGACCAGCAGTACATACACCGCCAGCAGAGAAAGAAACCCGGGCACCTCCCGCAGGGATTGCAGCGCCCCCATCTGGGCGCCGTTGAGCCCGGCCACCTCCACTGCGAAGTTGTTGAACAGCGTACGCCAGCCCTGCAAGCCGCCAAACGCGGCCACAGTGAGCACCAAAAGAAAGATGTACATTTTACGGGAAGGACTGTTGGTCATGGCGAAGAGGCAAGGTAGGCCCGCACCGGGGGAAAAGCAAGAACATTACCCGCCCGGCACACCGGCGCACATGGGCCTGGACGCCCCGCGCCAAGGACGATATGCTCCAGGACGTTATTTTTCGTCGCTTTTACCCGCACGGGGGGTGGAAGCAGGACGACAAACATTGTACAGCTTCACAGCATGGCCCGCCCGCGCCCCGACCCTGCCGGGGACGGTCCGGCCGTGCCTTCGCATCGAAACCGCCCGGGGCGCGAAGCCCCCAAGGAGGAAACATGGCGAGTCAGAATTTCGAAAAGGCTCTGTCCGTCGGACGGCCGCCGAACATTTGCAAACTCTTTCCCAATTCCAAAGCCCTGATCGTTTCAGGAAAGGTCATTGACCAGGCCATGCTGCGCAAGGGCAAATGCATGACCATCGCAGCCAACGGCCGGAACATCTTTGTCATCGAGGGCACCCTGCGCGCCGCGCAAAAAGCGGACGCCGCCGTGATCATCGAGATCGCCAAGTCCGAGTCCAACTACTGCCCCACCACCATGTTCAACATCGCCCGCCGGGTGGACGCGCTCATGAATCAGTACGGCATCACCGTACCCGTGGCCATCCACGCGGACCACTACTTCATCAAGGGCGAACCCGACTACCGTCAGGCCCTGACCGAAATCCCGGCTCTCTTCGACGCGGGCATCACCTCCATTGCCATCGACGCGTCCCACCTGCCCGACGCCGACAACCTCAAGACCAATATCGATCTGGCCCCGCTCATCCCCACCTGGGCCGGATACGAGACCGAAGTAGGTGAAATCAAGGGCACCCAGGGACTCTCCACACCTGAAGAAGCCCTCTTTCTCATCAAAGGGCTGAATGCCTACGGTTTCTTCCCGGACTGGATCGCACTGAACAACGGCACCACCCACGGCATCGAAGCCACCGGCGCCGGAATCCAGGTGGAGTTGACCCGCGCCATCCACGATGCCCTGGCCCCCTACGGCACCAGCGGCGCCCAGCACGGCACCTCGGGCAACGATTCCGACCGGCTGCGCCAGATCGCGGAAAAAACCCGCACCACCAAAGCCAACGTGGCCACAGCCCTGCAAATGATCTCCTGGGGCATCAAGGTCAACGACTACGGCAACGCCATCATGGATGACGGACGGTTCGCCAAACTGGAAGGCCGCGGCCTCTCCGAAGAACTCTACGCCGAAATCCAGGCCTACGCCGATGAACACGACATCCAGGGCGGAAACTGGAAAAAACTGAACCTGCCCTTTGAACGCCGCATGCTCGGCCAAACCGCCGACGTACGCGAACGCATGGCCCAGGCCGTGGAAGACTTCGTCTACGACCTGCTCGTGAACGTGTTCAACGCCAAGGGAACCGCATCGCTCGCCATTGACATGATCCTGGAGAAAAACTCCCACGACATGGGCGTCAAAGCCGAATCCTTCGAAGACAAAGCCGACTGGACCGAAGAAAAATACCGCGCCCGGGCCGATGCCATGGACGTGGACAAAGGACCCGAAGGCGACTTCGACGATTAATCAAAATCCAATTAAAACAACAGGCCCGAATCAACGAAAAAGAATCGTCGATTCGGGCCTGTACTTTTTCCGGGGGCAAACCTTTCTGAAGAAAGGTTCTTTCCCCGGACCCCCTTTCCAAAGACTTTTATCGCTCGCGGCTTGCGCCGCTCGGGATTATCGTCATGCCCCCGGGCGCGCGGGAGCGCGGCCGGTAAATGGGGTTCCAAGGGGCCGCGGGCCCTTTGGTCGCCGAAGGCATTGCTTTTATCTTGATTGTATTGGCAAGCTTGCTTTCCGGAGGCAAACCTTTCTGAAGAAAGGTTCTTCCCCCGGACCCCCCTTTCCAAAGACTTTTATCGCTCGCGGCGGACGCCGCTCGGGATTATCGCCATGCCCCCGGGCGCGCGGGAGCGCGGCCGGTAAATGGGGTTCCAAGGGGCCGCGGGCCCTTTGGTCGCCGAAGGCATTGCTTTTATCTTGATTGTATTGGCAAGCTTGCTTTCCGGAGGCAAACCTTTCTGAAGAAAGGTTCTTCCCCCGGACCCCCCTTTCCAAAGACTTTTATCGCTCGCGGCGGACGCCGCTCGGGATTATCGCCATGCCCCCGGGCGCGCGAGAGCGCGGCCGGTAAATGGGGTTCCAAGGGGCCGCGGGCCCTTTGGTCGCCGAAGGCATGCTTTAACAGCTAACAAAAATTAATTTTGCTTTTCCCGTTCAAAAGCAGGCTCGGCCAGTTCGTCTTCGATCATATCCGCATCATCGGCGTTGAGCCGCACGATTTGAAGCAGATGGTTGAAGCTTTGGTCATCCATGCCTTGAAACTCCACGGCCAGTCCCTGCTCGGAGCTGCGGGCCACCAGGGCATCGATGGAAAGCCGCAGTCCTGGCCCGAGTCCCAATTGCAATTCGCATGGGGTTCCTTCGGCCAAATCCTTGTCGCATTCCAAGAGCGCCCCTTTGAGGCTGACATCCCGCGTACGCACCGGCACAGCCTTACCGTCCACGAACAACGACGCCTCGAATCCCGCCTTGACGCGACTGCGCCGACGTTTGTCCTCGGTCATTTTTGTTCCTCCGTGTTGCGCTGCAACCGTACTAGTGGGCAGCGTGAGCCACTTCAGCTTCAGCAAGCTACCATACTCCCGGGAATCCCCACAAGCCGCTTGTTTTATCCCTGCTTGGCGACGGGGAAACACGGTGCGGTTCTTTCCGGGGCGTCAATGCGAATCCCTGTCCTGATCGGTTGCGGTTTGGCAATCCAGGGCATCGCCGGGCTTTGGCATGGGCTCCAGCCCGCCGTCCGCTTGCCGCCACATTTCGTCCACGCAATGGCGCACGGCTCGAATCATCGGGTCTTTTTCCCGCGAGAGCAGATACACAAAATAGGCCTGCACGTCGTAGGTTTCCCCGGGCCAGACCGCCAGCCCTCCCATACTGCCCAGGGTGCGGACCTCGTCTTCGCGCAGCAGGGCCAGCCCCTTGCCCGCACTGAGCAGGGAGCGCACCACGGCCTCGCTGTCCGCCTCAATGACCTGGGCCGGGCAAATATTGTGGCGTTCAAAGATGGTCCGCACCAACCGGTGGTAGGGGCAATTGGCCGTGGTCCAGATCCAGGGCAGCCGGGCCAGGCCGGGCCAGTCCGCACCGTCCATTTCCTGCTGAAAGTTTGGATGCCCGGCCACATATAAACGGAAAGAGAAAAGCGGCATGGCCGCCAATTCCGGATCCAGGGGCGGGGTGAACACAAACCCTGCATCCCAGTTGCCGGCGGCCACCTGTTCGGCGATGCGGGCCGAAGTGGAATGCAGCAGAGTCACGGCCACGCGGGGGTGCTTGGCCATCATGCAGTTCAGCAGGGCATTGAGCCGTAGAAATTCAGCGTCCGTGTTCAGTCCCAGCTTGAAATTGCCCACCAGCTCGCTGCCCATGGCCCGGGCCAGGTAGAGCATTTCGCGGGCCGCAGCCAACACGGCCTCGGCTTTGGGCCGCAGGGCCTGCCCTTCGCGGGTCAGTTCCATACCCTTGGCCGTGCGGTTGAAGATCTTGATGCCCAGCTCCTTTTCCAGGGCCTTGATATGCGCGCTCACGGCGGGCTGGCTGATATACAGACGTTCCGACGCCCGCGTGAGGTGTTTTTCCTCGGCCACAGCCACAAAGGTACGAAGCTGGTATAGTTCCATGAACCATCTGTACGATGTTTTGACGCGGTATTCAACGCGCCCATCCGGCGGAACAGCCTGCAAACGCCTGCATTTTTTCGAATCGCACAATCAATCACGAAAGCTGAAGGGCAAACGCCAAAAAAAGTGATTGGATTTTTCGCATCGGGTAAAGCAAAGAGGAGTTGTGAGCGCAACGGGACATGGTGTCCTGCGCCCCACTCCAACCTTGGAGGAGCCGTATGGAATTGGTTCGTTACCTTATCCGGCCTGAAGGCACCGGCCCTGTTTGGCAGAGTGAACGCTTTTCCGACCGCTTGCAGCAGTCGCGCCGCGCCGGAGTGATCAAGACCGTTTTCTGGCTGGCGGCTTCGGTAGCGCTGTTCGCTGCGCTGAGCCAATTGCAGTAACCACAGCAAAAGAACGCAACGGCCACCTGACGGGTCAATGCGTACTTTCCATAATATACCCGGCCCCGGAGCTTCAGCTTCGGGGCCGGCTTATTTTTGGCTCTGGAGCAAGCAATGGCTCAATAAAAAAGGCGAGGCAGCATGCTGCCCCGCCTTGCGGATTCCGGTTCGTGGGGGGACCACTCCAGCCCACGGACCAGAAGGAACGCGCTACTTCTTGGTGCGGCGCTCCCAAAGTCTCATTTCCTTCATCTTCTTGCGGCGCTCGCGTTGCAGGCTCTTACACACCAGCGGCGTGTTCTTGGGGTAGCCCCACTTTTCGCGATACTCGTCCGGGGTCAGGCCGAACTTGGCCAGATGCCGCTTGGTCAGCACCTTGAAAGGCTTGCCGGACTCCAGGCAGATGATGCTTTTTTCCCGGATGGCCTTTTTGGGATCCACCGGGGCTTCCTGTTGTTCCGTTCCCGGAATCTCGCCGCCTTCCATGATGGATTTGATGCCTGTGGACAGATTCTGAACCATGGAGGTGATTTCCTCTTCGGTCATGGTACGGACACTGGCCTGGGCGCGGACGATCTCCAATGCTTCTTTCAGATGATCTTCCATGTTGCCTCCTGACTGCAATTTTACGGGTCAATGCTGTTGGGCCTAGTAACGCAACGCATCGCGCGAGGTCAAACAAAATCTTGATACGCTTTGTCGATAATAACGCAGTATGCATCGCAGAACAAGAGGGGTGAACAAAAAAACAGTCGTCGTGAAACGAAAACATTCCGCATGCGCAAGGCAGCTTGACTCTGTTTATATATATGATCCAGCGCAATAGCTTTGGTTCAGCATTCTACAACAGCCCCCGAAAAATAAAGTCACATTCCTGCCAATACGTCCGCTTCGAGAGGAACAACACAAGGTATGAAGGCAATGAGCCACTGTTGCGCGGCGTGTCAATGGGCTCTTTTTTGCACAATGGGCCAATGCAGCAACAAAACCCGAGGCCCTGACATTGTGCTGCATAAATGTCTACTATTTCAGGATATAAAATCCAGAGACAACCAAGGCCGGTTTAAGGAGGAAAAAGGAGAGCCAAGCCCTGTGTGGGGGGGGGGGAGCAGTACAGGAATGGAAATTTTGTGCAGGAACCAAGAGCATGGCAGACGCGACCATGTATTTTCCGGTGCCGGGTTGCGCGCGGGGCACGGCCATGCCACCGGAAGGCTCTACCCTCCGATGGAAAGCATGCCCTTGGAGCAAACCAGTTCGTCCCGCTCCCGACGGGCCCGCAACAACTCCTCGCCCAGAGGCTTATCCAGGGTGGCGCGGCGCACCACCTCGGCGGCCCGGGCAAGCCCCAGCCGGGGGTGGCGCAAAATGGGGCGCAGGCGGTATTCCTTGTCCGAAAAAAGGCAGGTACGCAAACGGCCGTCCGACGTGAGGCGCAACCGGTTGCAGATGGAGCAGATATGGCCGGACAGGGGGGAGATCAGCCCGAGCCGTCCCTGGCCGCCGCGGATTCGGAAGATGCGCGCCGGCCCCCGGGTGGGGCTGTCCACCTGGATTTCCTCCAGCGGGGCAAGATTCCGGGCGCGGGCAAGGATTTCCTCGGAGCTCCAGACCGCGTCCGCGCCCCAACGGCCGCAGCCGCCCATGGGCATGAACTCAATATAGCGCACGTCAATGGGATGGCTGCGCGCCAGATCCAGAAACGCGGGCAGTTCATCGTCGTTGACGCCTTTCATGCCCACGGCGTTGATCTTCACGTTGTAGCCCAGGTTCAGGGCGCGGCCAATGGCCTGATGAACCTCGGGAAACAGGTCGCGGCCGGTAATGTCAGCAAAGCGCTCCCTGTCCAGGGTGTCCAGGGAAATATTCAGCCGCCGCAACCCGGCCTGGTAAAGGTCTTCAAGATGCGGTCCCACCAGGGTTCCGTTGGTGGTGATGCGTAAATCCACCCCGGGATTGCGGACCAGGATTTCCTTGACAAAGTCAGCAAATCCCAGCCGCATGAAGGGTTCCCCGCCCGTGAGCCGCACTTTGGCCACGCCCAGATCCAGGGCCGTGGCAATGATGCCGTGCAGTTCCTCGTAGCGCAGAATGTCGTCATGCGGGATGAATTGCTTCACCCCGCCGGTGCAGTAGCGGCACCGCAGGTTGCAGCGGTCCGTCACGGAAATGCGCAGATAGCTGATGCGGCGTCCCCGCCGGTCCGCAAGCACGGGCTAGCCCTCCAGTTTGGCCGCAGCCTGTTCCACGGACTCCACAAAACCCTGGCGCTTGGCCTGAATGCGCGCGGCAAGCTCCGCATCCTGAAGAGCCAGAATCTGAGCGGCCATCCAGGCGGCATTGCGCGCGCCAACCTTGTCCAGGGCCAGGGTTCCCACCGGGAATCCCGGGGGCATCTGCACCGTGGCCAGCAGCGCATCCATACCGCCCAGGGGCGAGGCTGCCAGGGGCACGCCCAGCACCGGCCGCGTGGTCTTGGCGGCCACGGCTCCGGCCAGGTGCGCGGCCAGTCCGGCAGCGCAGATAAACACCTGGCAGCCGTCGTGTTCCAGCTCGCTCACGAGCCGGGCCGTCCGCTCCGGCGTGCGGTGGGCCGAGGTAATGGTAAATAGGTAGTCCACCCCGAGGGTATCCAAAATCTCAGCGCAGGGACGCATTTTTTCTTCGTCCGAGGCGCTGCCCATGAAAATCGCCACTTGTGGCATGCCACTTCTCCTTTACAACCGGGAACGCATTTCCAGTCCGCGACCAAGCGTCAGCCCAGGCGCTTCAACCCTTTGTCACCGATGTCCCGACGATGAAAGCTGTTTTCGAAATGCACCAGGGCCACGGCTTCATAGGCCCGCTTTTTGGCTTGAGCCAATCCCTGGCCCAGGGCCGTGACGCAGAGCACGCGGCCGCCCGAAGTGACCACGCCGCCATTGTCCACAGCGGTTCCCGCCTGAAAGACCTTGACCCCGGACAGGGCCTCGGCCTCGGCAATGCCGGAAATCTCCATTCCCTTGGGATAGGAGGCGGGGTAGCCGCCAGCGGCCAGAACCACGCCCAAAGCGGCCTCGGGCCGAGCCTTGACTTCCACTTCGGGCAGACGGCCCTCAATGCAGGCCAACATGATCTCCACCAAGTCGCTGTCCAGGCGCATGAGCAGGGGCTGGCATTCCGGATCGCCGAAGCGCACATTGTACTCCAGCACCTGAAGCCCGTCCGGGGTGAACATCAGTCCGGCGTAAAGCACGCCCTTGTAAGGCTGCCCTTTTTCGGCCATGTGCCGCAGGATGGGCCGGATGACCTGCTCGGCGGTCTCCTCGAAGCGTTCACGCGGCAGGATCGGGGCCGGGCTGTACGCGCCCATGCCGCCGGTATTGGGTCCGGTATCGCCCTCTCCCACGGCCTTATGGTCCTGGGAGGACGGCAGCACCGCGTAGTTCTCGCCGTCACAAAAAGCCAGGAACGACGCTTCCTCGCCGTCCAGGGTCTCCTCCACGACCACGCGATCCCCGGCCGAACCGAAAATTTTACGGTTCATCATCTGGTCCAGGGCGTCCTCGGCTTCCTCCACGCTGCGCGCCACCACCACGCCCTTGCCCGCGGCCAGGCCGTCGGCCTTGATCACGATGGGGGCGCCCTTCTCACGCACAAAGTCCCGCGCCAGCTCGAATTCGTCAAAAATGCGGAACGGTGCGGTGGGCACTCCGGCCTCGTGCATCACGGTCTTGGAAAAGGCCTTGGAGCCTTCCAGATTGGCGGCGTAGGCGTTGGGACCAAAACAGGGAATCCCCTCGCGGGTCAGAGCATCGGACAGGCCCAGCACCAGGGGCAGTTCCGGCCCGGCCACCACCAGATCAACGGCCTTTTCCTTGGCAAAACGGATCAAGGCCGGAATATCGTCATCTTTGATGGGCACGTTGGTGCCTTCAACGGCGGTGCCGCCGTTGCCCGGGGCCGCATATATTTCACTGACCCGGGGACTTTGCCGCAGCTTCCAGCAGAGCGCGTGTTCGCGTCCGCCGGAGCCGACCACCAGAATTTTCATGGGCGTCTCCATCGAATATTGTTGGCAATGGTGTAAGGGAAACGTGCCGTGATGGCAAGAACAGCGGCCTTGCCCCGGCTTCGGCAGCGGGCGTCCCGCTCTGCGGCGGCCATGCCCAGGCAGCGCCGTGCAAACCAGCGCTTTGGCCGGTCAGTTCGAAGCAGCGCCTTTCGCGGCAAAGACGTCGCAGCTTCCGCCGCCAGGAGCCATGCGGGCGTCCGCAGCCTGCCAGATTTCCGCCACCACGGACCGCAAGGCCAGAAGCAGCGGATCGTCGGCCCGGGCATGCGGGTAGACCAGATAGGCGTGCTGGGGGACGCACCCCCCTTCCCAGCGAACCATGGTTCCGGCCCGCTCCGCGGCCAGGGCCTCGTCCTCGCGCACCAGGGAAACCCCCTTGCCCGCCACGATCAGGTCATTGACCACCTGCTCGTTGTCCGCTTCGATGGTCTTGGTCAGGCTGAGTTGACGGCTTTTGAACATCTCCTCGCCCAACTGGTAGCAAAGGCACGGCGGCGGGGTCCAGATCCATGGCAGTCCGGCCAGGTCCTCCCAGCCCGCGTCTTCGATGCGGTCGCGCCAGGCCGCCGGTCCCATGATCAAGAGCCGAAAGGAGCAAAGCCGCAAAAACGCGAACTCTTCGGGATCGTTCTCGTGAAAGGTAAAGCCCGCGTCCAGTTCCTCGGCGCGCAAGGCCTCTACAATGCGGCCCGTGACGCTGAGGGTCAGCCCCAGTTCCACCTGGGGGTGGCGTTCGCCCATGAGCGCAGCCAGACGGCTGACGCGCAGGAACGCGGAATCGGTATTCAGGCCCAGACGGATTTTGCCGCGCACGTCCTGGCGCAGGCTGCCCGCCTTGATCCCGATGCGCTCCACCGCGTCCAGGGCCTCCCGGGCATGCTCCAGGAGCACGTCCCCTTCCGGAGTCAGGCGCATGCCTTTGGAACTGCGGCGGAACAGGGCCAACCCCAGTTCCTCCTCCAACGCCTTGATATGCGCGCTCACCGAAGGCTGGCTCACGTAAAGGCGCTCCGCAGCGCGGGAGAGTCGCCCCTCCTCGGCCACGGCCACAAACGTCTTGAGATGGTAGAGTTCCACGCCCCTTTCCTTACGGCCAAACGCTCCGAAGCTCAATCAAGAAATCCGAAGAGAGCCTTCGAACAATGCGAATGGATAAAAAATCCGGTTTCGGTGTATGTTCTTTTTTGGACATACACTGAAACGCCTTGGGGAGGTGCAGCAATGCGCAACAACATTCGGGAATTCGCCGGCTACCTGTTTACCATGGAACCGTCGGATCCGACCCCCTGGCCCGACATGCCCTCGTTTTCCGGCCCGCGTGCCAGACGTGCCGCTGGATTGTTCAAAACCCTCTTCTGGATGGGCATGTCCGTAGTTTTCTCCGTGGGCGTGAGTCAGCTGCATTAACCCGCTGCAGCATCCGCGCATGGTCTCATGGGACCGCCCTTCGGGCCCGACCCTTCCCCGCCGGAAAGTGGTTGGGATACGCACCCGAAGCGGCGGTTCCGCATTTTCCGCCCCCCAATCCGCATCAGGCCGCTCCGCAAAAAGCCGCGCTCCGTGTCTCCCCTCTCCTATTCCCGCGCCATTGGCAACGGCCTGATTTTCCCGGCCAGAGCCCAGCCGCGGCAACAAAGCCATGACCCAAGCGGATTCGATCAGGCCACCGTATTAGCCTGATCGGCAAAATCAATTTTCAGCCGTTCAGGGCCAGGTTACTCGGACCAGAGCTGTCAGGGCCAATTCTCCAAACTCAAGCTCTCCAGGTCCAAAGCTCTCCAGGTCCAAAGTGCTCCAGGTCCAAAGTGCTCCAGGTCCAAAGTGCTCCAGGTCCAGGTTCTCCAGGGCCCGAGCTGTCCAGGCCTGAGCTGTCCACCGGGGCCCGCATCGGACCAGGCAAAAGAAATGGGCCGAAGCAACATGCCGTCAGTTAAAGAAACCGGCCCGTGACGGAGTGCGGGTCCTTTTTGATCTGCTCGGGCGTGCCCGCGGCCACGATGCGGCCGCCGCTTTCCCCGCCGCCAGGCCCCAGGTCCACCACATGGTCGGCCGCGCGGATCACGTCGATGTTGTGTTCGATGACAATGACCGTGGCTCCCTTGTCCACCAGCTGGCGCAGCACCTTGATGAGCTTGCCTACCTCGTGCATGTGCAGGCCCGTGGTGGGCTCGTCCAAAATGTACAACGCGCCGGGCAGGCTCCGCTTGCCCAGTTCGCGGCTGATTTTGATGCGCTGGGCCTCACCGCCGGAAAGGGTGGTGGCGGGCTGGCCGAGCTTGAGGTATTCCAGGCCCACCTCCTCCAGGACGGTCAGCTTGCGCAGCAAAACAGGGTGGTTCTCGAAAAACGCCTTGGCCTGACGCACCGTCATGTTCAGCACGTCCGCAATATTTTTTTCGCGATATTCCACTTCCAGGGTCTGCGCATTGTAGCGCTTGCCCTTGCAGACGTTGCAGGTCACGTACACGTCGGGCAAAAAGTGCATCTCCACGCGGATCTGGCCATCGCCCCGGCAGTTTTCGCAGCGGCCGCCCTTGACGTTGAAGCTGAACCGGCCCGGCTGGTAGCCCCGGGTCTTGGAATCCTTGGTGCCCGCAAAAATCTTGCGAATTTCGTCGAACACCTTGGTATAAGTGGCCGGGTTGGAGCGAGGAGTGCGGCCGATGGGGGTCTGGTCAATGGAAACGATCTTCTCGATCTGCTCCAGACCGTCGATGCCGGTGATGCGGCCGGGGTTGTCCACCTTGATGCCCTGGGCCAGGGCAATATGCTTGTACAATGAATCCATGACCAACGAACTTTTGCCCGAGCCGGAAACCCCGGTAACGCAGACAAGCTGTCCCAAGGGCAATTCCAGATCCAAATTTTTGAGGTTGTTGGTGGTGGCCCCGCGCAAGGTGATGAAGCCCGTGGGCTCGGCCCGTTTCTCGGGCTGCTCGATGCGCATATCTCCACGCAGATATTTGCCGGTCAGGGAATCTCCACGCAGCAGGGAGGCCACATCGCCCTGATGCACCAACTCCCCGCCCAGCATGCCCGATCCCGGCCCCAGTTCCAGCACGTGGTCGGCATTACGGATGGTTTCTTCGTCATGCTCCACCACCAAAACCGTGTTGCCCCGCCCCTGCAAACTGCGCAACGTGGCCAGAAGCCGCTCGTTGTCCCGCGGATGCAGGCCAATGGACGGCTCGTCCAGCACGTAGGTCACGCCCACCAACCCGGAGCCGAGCTGGGAGGCCAGCCGGATGCGCTGGGCCTCGCCGCCGGAAAGGGTGGACATGTTCCGGCCCAGGGAAATATAATCCAGACCCACGTTGACCATGAACCCGAGCCGGTGGATAAGCTCCTTGAGCAGCGGCTCGGCAATGAGATTCTCGTGCCCGGCAAAGGAAAGCCCTTTGAGCCATTCCAAGGCGCGGGCAATGGACATGGAAACGAATTCAAAGATGTTGGGGCCGGGCTCCTGCGCGGTTCCGTCCCCCGAGCGCACACGCACGGCCAGGGATTCCGGCCGCAGCCGCGCCCCGTTGCAGGCCGGGCAGGGCCGGGACTGCCGGAACCGGGCCAATTCATCCCGCCAGATGGGGCCCATCTGCTGCCCCAGCTCTAGCTTGGGAATGACCCCTTCCCAGTCCGCTTCTTCATCACCATAAAAAACAGCCTGCCACGCCTCAGGGGAAAACCGGCCCACCGGCGTATCCAAGGTAAAACCGTGCCGCTGGCCCACGGCCCGGAGCGCATCCGCATGTTTGGCGAACAGCCGGGCGTTCTTCCAGGGGATGATGGCCCCCTTGTTCAAGGAAAGCCCCTTGTTGGGCGCAAGCAGGTCCGGTTCAAAATAGTCCACCGCGCCAATGCCCGAACAGGCCGGGCAGGCCCCTTGCGGACTATTGAACGAAAACAGCTGCGGAGTGAGCCTGGGCAGGGAAATCTTGCAGTCCGGACAGGTGGAAAGCGTGGAAACCAAGCGGTCCCCGACAGGGGCATCGCTGCCGCCCACAACGGAAACCGTCAACGACTCCCCGCCCTTGGACAGAGCCAGCTCCACGGAATCGGCCAGCCGCGTACGCATTCCAGGCCGCACCACCAACCGGTCCACCACCAGCTCGATGCTGTGCTTCTTGTTCTTTTCCAGCTCCGGGGCGTCGTCCAGGGTCACCACCTGGCCGTCCACACGCACCCGCACAAAGCCCTCCTTCCTCAACTTGGCGAAAAGGTCCTTGTGCGTTCCCTTCTGATGGTCCACCAGCGGAGCCAGCAGCAAAAACTTCGTCCCTTCCGGCAGGGCGAGAATGTTCTCCACAATCTCATCCTGGGTCTGGGCCTGGATGGGCTTGCCGCATTGCGGGCAATGGAAGCGACCCAACCTTGCAAAAAACACACGCAAAAAGTCGTAAACCTCCGTAACCGTGCCCACCGTGGAACGCGGGTTGCGCGTGGAGGTCTGCTGCTCCAAACTGATGGCCGGGGACAGCCCCTCCACCTTGTCCACCTGGGGCTTATCCATCTGCGGCAAAAACTGACGCGCATACGCGGACAAAGATTCCACGTACCGCCGCTGCCCCTCGGCGTAGACAATATCAAAGGCCAGAGTGGACTTGCCCGAACCAGAAGGCCCGCAGACCACCACCAGCTTGTCCCGGGGAATGTCCAGGGTCAGATTCTTGAGGTTGTGATGACGGGCCCCTTCAATATGGATGCAGTGCCGACGAGCGGCCTGGTCAGATACCTTGTTGTTCATCCCGCGATGATAATCATTCCCGGAAAGATGGCAAGCAGCCCTACCGACCTTGACGCAAACTTTACCGCCCCCCATCCCAGAAATGGGCCGGGCACAGCCCCCGGAATGCAAGCTTGCCCGTAAAAGCAAAGAGAAAAGAAGGCCTCCGGCGGCCAAAGGGCCCGCGGCCCCTTGGAACCCCATTTACCGGACGCGCTCTCGCGCGCCCGGGGACATGCTTCCAGGAATTACTTGCGATAAAGGCCCGAGCGGCGAAAGCCGCGAGCGATAAAAGTCTTTGGAAAGGGGGGCCGGGGGAAGAACCTTTCTTCAGAAAGGTTTTCCCCCGAAAATCAAGCTCTTCGGAGGCAAAAAAGCTTTACCGCGAGATTTGCTTGACAGTTTCCGGTGCCTCAGAGCATATTGAAAAATGTTTTCATTGCACAACGAAACGACTTTCCTTGCCATGCCTTTTCGTGGAGGTACGTTATAGGCGCTGCGTGCAGGGCGGGTTGTTTGGATATTCAGGACGTTTCGTCCGACAACAAATCACACGAGTACCATGCTGACGTTTGATCTGCACTACCACGCCAACGTTCATCAGATGCCGGGCATGCAGCGGCGCGTCCGTCTGCGCAATATTGCCCAGACGGTGTCCGCGCATGGTCTTGATTATCTGGCTTCCACCGAACATTGCTATAAAAAACCTCTAGAAGCGTACCTGCATCTGGCGGACGCCTTATCGGCCGGTTCCACGGTGGTGATTCCGGGCATGGAGAGCGTCACTTCCGAAGGGATCGACATTATTTATTTGTTTCGTGACGAAGAGCAGCTTCGGCATGCGGTCGAGGAAGTGCCCAGCTTCCGGCGTTCCGTGCGGGACGTGAAGAGCATTGCCGACGCCACAGGCGCGGTGGTGAGTATTCCGCACCCGTTTCATATTTGCCGTTCTGCGGCGGGCAACGTGCTTTGCCGCCGGGCGTACGCCAAACTGCTGCGCGCCAGCGACTACGTAGAAATCCACAATGGTTCGGCCCTGACCTTTGATAAACGGCTTTCCGCAAGCTGCACCCGGCCGCTGTTCAAAAAAACCATGTCCAGATTGCAACGCACCATTGATCTGCCCATGCGCGACCGTGGTCGTGGATTGGGCTGGGCCGTGGGTTCGGATGCGCATTACCCCGGAGAACAATACATCGTGGGCCGTACGGACGCGGTCATGTATCCGCATGAGGATGTCTTTGCCTTTTTGCAACGGCGAATCAGATTTTCCCCGTACGTGCTGCGCCAGCCTGCAACAGAAAACTCAATAAATAATTACAGACTATTACGAAGTCTCCAAAGTACTTTCAAGGAAGGAGCGCGCAAAGAATACATCAAAGCCCGGGCCCGGGCCATGGTCATGGCCGCGGCTGTGCTGCGCATCGGCGTGTACCCGCCGAGTTGATGTTTTTCGGCTGTTTTTTCCAAGCATGCTT
>JAQVYA010000064.1 GCA_028708865.1 Desulfovibrio sp.
AGGGCTTGGGCCGGAAAATGTGGCCGAGGCCATCCGCCGCGTGCAGCCCGCCGGGGTGGACGCGCACACATGATTGGAAGATGCCGCGGGACGCAAGGATCCGGACAAGGTACGCCGCTTTGTGCAAACGGCTCTCCTCCTATTGCCTAACGCTTCGGAGTAGGGTAAGCAAAAGCAACCATTTCCGACGTAAGCGAGGGGGATGTATGGCGAAAGAAGAAGCCATCGAAGTGGAGGGCACCATCCAGGAAGCCCTTCCCAATGCCATGTTCCGTGTCGAGCTGGAAAATGGGCACAATATTTTAGGCCACATTTCCGGCAAGATGAGAAAGCATTACATCCGCATTCTGCCTGGAGACAGGGTCAAGATCGAATTGTCTCCGTATGATCTGACCCGCGGCCGGATCACCTACCGTATGCGTTGAACAACGGCTTTGGACCGAAGGGTCCGTCCTTTCCTCCCACGCCGGGGCCACTCTGCCCAATCCAGGCGAAACGGGGCAGCTTCGTTCTCCTTAGCTGGTTGCGCGGCGAAGGGAACCAGGGTATTCTATAACGGCACCCGGGTTCCGCAACCAAGGGAGGGCGGCGTGGCCAGACAGAACGGCACGGTGACGTGGTTCAACGAGATCAAAGGGTTCGGCTTCATCCGTTCGGACCAGGGGAGCGATGTGTTCGTCAGCTACCAGGAAATCGAGCGGGACGGCTTTCAGACGTTGGAAGTGGGGGAGCAGGTCAGCTTTGAACTGGAGGGAGGCGACCATGCCCCCAGAGCCGTGCGCGTGGTCCCGCAATAGTCCGGCTACGGATCTCGGCCTTGTTAGAGCATGCCGCGCATCTCCGGGGTGCCGATGGCGCTGAAGCCCCGGCGCGTTGCGGTCCAGCCGTCGGCGGTGACCCGGTAGCGGATGAGCTCCTGTCCGAGGTGATCGATGAAGTCCAGTTCGCCCCAGCCGTCCGGATCCAACAACGGGGCCAACTCATCCAAAAAGCTTTCCACGTCGATATATTGCCCTTCGTGGTCCAGGTGGAGTTTGCGATTTTCGTAACGCACCTGGGGAAAGGGAATGCCGGTCTTGATTTTTTCAAAGTTTTCCGGGGAAAGTCCTTTGATGTCGGCATAGCAACGCACGTCGTCACGCATGCGGCACCTCTGCTTTGGTTTGCATGTCCTTGAGGATGATCGTTGCGGCCCGGCCCGGTGCTCCCGGCTCTCCCACCATGTTTCGCAGGGCGGCCAGATCGTTGAGAACGGCTTGGCGTCGCGGCCCGTCCTGCATCAATTCCAGGGCGGTGCGCGCCATGCCTTCCGGTTCGGCCTTGTCCTGGATGAGCTCCGGAAAGACTTCCCGGTCATGGATCAGGTTGGGCAGACCGGCGAACTCCACGTTCACCAGCCAGTTGGTCAGCTTGAACTCGAAAGGGGAAAGCTTGTAGGCCAGCAGGCCCGGCGTGCCGATGAGCGCGGCTTCCAGGGTCACGGTGCCGGATGCGGCCAGCAGGACCCGGCTTTGTCGCATGGCCGGGTAGCGGTCTTCCGGCTCCACGATTTCGCAGGGCAGATCCTGGGGCCAAAGGCGGCGGAGCATGGCTTGATCCGCGCCCGGAGCCCGGATCAGGCGGACCCGGTCCACGGGGTAGTCTTGCCGGATGCGCCGTACGGCCTCGGCGAACAGAGGGAGCAGGCCTTCGATTTCGCGGCGGCGGCTGCCGGGGAGGATGCCCACGCTGCCAGGCTCCACGGGCAGGTCATCCAATTCGGCCAGGGGCAGACGGTCCATGAGCGGATGGCCCACGTATCGGGCGCGCATGCCCCGTTCTTCATAAAAAGCCTGCTCAAATGGTAGGATGCAGAGCATTTCCCGTACGTGTTTTTTGAGAAATTTGACCCGGCCGGAACGCCAGGCCCAGATTTGCGGGCTGATGTAATAGTAGACCGGAATGCCCAGGCCATGCGCTATTTTGGCCACTCGAAAATGAAACTCCGGGCAATCCACCAAAATCACGGCGTCGGGACGCAATGTTTTGAGATCTTGTTTGATGCGCCGCAGCAGGGCCAGTATGCCGGGAAGTCCCCGAAGAATGCCGCCCAGTCCCACCAGGGAGACCAGCTCCATGCCGTGGCGCACCTGGCAACCCGCCTCGGACAGGGACAGGCCGCCCATGCCGGTGAAGCGCAGTTCCGGGGCCTGTTGGGCAAAGGCGCGGACCAGCAGGGCCGCGTGCATGTCGCCGGAGGGTTCGCCGGCGCTGACCCATACCGTGCCGCGCGTCCGGGTCACGGCCTCAGAGGGGGAATGTTTGGCGTGCATGGCGGCAAATTAGCTGGAAACGCCCGCAGCGGCAAGCGTTCCGTGTATGGCCCTGTCCGCGCTTAGAAGCCCCTTCACCTCGCGGCGGCCATGCCCCGCGCTCCCGGCAGGACCACCTGGCCGCTGCTCAACGAAGTAAAGCGTTCCAAGCCGGGGATCATCACTTGAACGCAGGACACATGGTCAAATGGCGCGGAAAGATCAGCCAGGAATACCCGCCGCCCGCACCGAGTCAGACGCCGGTGCAGCTCTTGGGCGTACTCTTCAAGTGAATCTACGGGAATCCAGTCCTGAGCTGCGTCCTTGAAATCAATGTATTCCGAACCATTGTATTCCAGAGCCACGCTCATGTCCCGCTGGTGGCAGCGTTGATAGCGGGGCAGAGGGGCGAGCATGTCCTGGATGGCCGCGTCCTGGCTCATGGTCTGGCGGTCCTGCATGTGTACTCCCTGCAACGCTTCCAGGAGGGCGCGGGCCGCTGCGTATTCAGGATTCAGCGAAGCGCCGTGCCCGGACGGCGATACCGGGGCGTTGCAGCGGGGCAGCACGGCCATGTAAGCGTGGACAGGGAATTCGGTTTCGAGCTGTACGAGAAATGGCGGGCCCCAGGCCGCTTCCAACGTCCGGACCACCCGCGCCAGATCAGGCGGCAGGCTTGTGCTTCGGATCAGCCGGATTGGATGGCGTCGCGGGCTGACGTATGTCCGCAGCAGCCACAGGGAAAGGGCGTCGCGCTCCACCAGTTCAAGGATGCCGTGCACGGACGCTTCAAGGCATGAAGCTCCAGCGGCCGTTCCGCTGTTGGAGGCATACTTTGCCAACGGACCGTAATTGAAGGTTTCTCCGGGCAGGCCGGGCTGGGGTGCATTGGGGAAATGCAGACCCGCAGGCAGGAACAGAGGTCGTCCTTCGGCATCGTGAAAGGTCTGGCAGGCCAGGAGCGCTTCGGGTTGTTTGTGGAGCAGGGGGAGCCAGGGCGCGTCGATGAGTTCGGGTTGGTCGGCCACCTGTCTGGCGGGCAGCAGGGCCCATGATTCCCCTTCTCCTGGAGAGGCGCCGATCCGGGCGGACCGTTCCAGTCGCCAGTGTTCCAGCGATTCGAAAAGGGCTGCGGCCAGGGCTTGGGGGCCAAAGCCCTTGCCGCAACCCCGGGTCTGTTCCCTGTCCCGGTCGTCCAGCAGTCGACATTGCCAGGTGCGGGGCTCCTGCCCAGGTGCAAAAGCCGGATCATGCACTGGGAATGGGAGCGGTGCTCCTGCCTTCCCTTGGTGCATCGTAAGCTCTGCACGCAGCCCCAGCCGGGCAATTTCCTGCTGCGCCAGAAAAACGGCGTGTTCCGGCGGCGCGAGGCGCTCGGCGAATTCGGCACCGTTTTCCCGGACCGGGGAATGGGAACGCTGCATTACTTATCGAAATTAAGGCGCATCAACTGCAACAATTCTTCCATTGTTTCAATTTCAAAAAGCATTTCCTTGCCGTTTACCATCACCTTGAGTTCGGCTTGTTGCAGGTCGCCCTTTTCCTGGACTTCCCGCACGAAGGTCTCCAGGTCATGCTGAAAGGCGCTCATGTCCATTCTGTCCAGTTCCTTGTTGATCTCGGTCCTTTTTTTGCCCATTTCTTCTCCCGGGATTCGGAATGAATGATGGGAGAATATAGCATTATATTTTTGTCATGGGCAATGGGATATTGAAACCGATGGACAAGGCCGGGACCTTGCCAAGGCCGCGCGGAGCGGGTACCTTCCGGCGCATCTTTTTGGACCGCCAACACAACAGGAATAAACAATGCTGAAAGTGGGCGTTATCGGATTGGGCTGGATGGGCCGCATTCATTTGCGGAATTACACGGAAATGCCGGACGTGGAAGTGCTCGGCGTGGTGGACCCGGACGCACAGGCGCGCCAGGCCGCGGAAGAAAATTTCAAGGTGCAGGCATTCGGGGATCTGGACGAATTGTTGCGCCTCAAGCCGGATGCCGTGAGCGTCTGCGTGCCCACGGTGATGCACCGTGACGTGGCGTTGCAGGTGATCGCCGCGGGCAGCAGCCTGCTGGTGGAAAAGCCCTTGGCCGCCACGGCCGAGGAGGGACGCGAAGTGGTGGAGGCTGCCGCCGCTGCGGGCCTGACCCTCATGGTGGGGCATGTGGAGCGTTACAACCCCGCAGTGCAGCGGGTGAAGGAATTGCTCTCCGAAGAAGGCAACGAAACCATTTCCATCACCATTGAACGGGTGGGGCCTTACCCGCCGCGGATTCAGGACGTGGGCGTGATCAAGGACCTCGCCTCCCACGATATCGACCTGCTGCGTTTTTTGACGGGCTCGGAATTCAAGAGCGTCTACGCCGTGACGTCCACCAGCCTGGGCAAGCACGAAGACACGGCCTTGATCACGGCTCAAATGGATAACGGCGTACTGGCCAATATCTCCACGAACTGGGTGACGCCATACAAATCCCGCAAGATTCAGGCCGCCTGTAAGACCAAATACGTGGAGGCCAATCTGATCACGCAGGAAGTGAAGGAGTATTCCAGCTTCTCTTCCTATGACAAGAGTTATTCCGTCCGGGAATGGCCTCTGATCTATCGTGAGCCGGTCAAGGAAGAGCTGAAGGATTTTCTTGGCGCGGTGCGTGCCGGAACCGCAGCCCCCATCCGTGGGGAAGACGGTTTGGCCGTGCTCAAAGCGTTTGACCGTATCTTCGAGTGCGCCTGCTGAAGTCCGCAGTACGACGGAAGGTTGAACCGCCCGGAACATTGGTTTTGGCCATGTTCCGGGCGGTTTTTGTTTCCATTTGGGGATGTTTGATTGGGGCTCAGCCGCGTACGGCCACGTAGGAGCGGATTTCCTCCAAACCCTGGACGCGGCGCAGCAAATTTTCCAGTCGCAGCTTTTGTTCCGGGCTGGACACATGTCCCATGATCACGGCGTTGCGCTGGAGCACGCCCACCCGAATGTGCTCCGCATCCAGGCTTTGCTCGGAGTCCAATTGGTCGGTGATGCGCCGGGCCAGTTCCCGGTCCGAAAGAGCGGGGCCGCCCTGAGGCGCGGGACGGAAAAACGAACACGTCAGCCGACGGACTCCGGGAATCTGCCGGGCAATGCGTCGGGCCTGCTCGGCCTGCTTCCGGTCCGCGAAGATTCCGACGAGATAAAGATGGCCGTCCATGGCAAACGGAGCCACGCTGATGAAGCGAACTTTTTGGTCGCGCAGACGGCGGGTTGCCTCGTTTTCTATCTGTCGATCCTCGGCGGAGGCACCCAAAAAGTCCACCCGGGAACGGGGCATGACCACGTCGCTGTAATCATAGGCTGTTTTGGCGACTCCGGCAGCCTGGATTACAGGCATGGCCGGGGTGCCGCATCCGGAAAGCGGGACCAGCCCGAGAATCAGAATCAGCAGAACATGGCGCATGGGCTCTCCCTTGCAGTATCAGTGCGTGAACAAGGCTTGGTGCCGGACGTCCCGCAGGACGCACCACGTCTCTGCAAGAAATGGAGCAACCCTTTAGAGGTGCTTTATTTCAAGGGGTTGGTTTTTCAGTGTCGGCATTTTTTTCCGTCCGCTTCTGAATCAGGAGCAGATAGGGCTGGTCCGCAATGAACTGCTCGTGCACGATGTGCAGGCTGGAGGGGCGGGCGTCCCATTCCTGCCAGTGCTTTTTCTTCATGACCAGGACCACATCGGGATTTTCGTCCAGCACGGCCTGGACCCTGTCCAGGTTTTTGGGGATTTCCAGAATATTTTCCCCAGCGTACCAGGTGAAGATTCCGGAATACACGTCATAGGCCACGGGCTTGAAGCCCTGATCAATGTACCGGCCCATGAGTTCGCCGGTCTGGCGGGGGCTCATGACCACATCCAGAGAAGGCACGGTGACGCGGGCCGCGGTTTGTATCCAGAGAGACACGCCCAGAAGCAGGCAAAGCAACAGGGTCCGGGCATTGCGTCGCCGCATCAGGAACAGGGCCGCACCCGTGGCCAGCAGTACGCCGCCGGTTAGCGGCAGTCCGGTGATGTGCACAGGGAAGGGAACCAGGACATTGCCCAGAAGGGCGGCCGCCCCAAGCAGAAGGAAAAACGCGGCAAAGGCCGTGCCCAGCCGCGCCCGTCGCCGGGCGTCCCATTCCAGAAGGCTGTGCGCCGTCAGGATGGCCATGGGCGCGAAAAGAGGCAGGACGTAGATGACCACCTTGCCGCTCAGGCAGGAGAGGAGGACAAAGCCGGAAATGGCGTGCACCCAGAGCCAGGTTCGCCCCAAGACACGGTCGCTGTTGTCCTGGCGTTGGGCCCAGGTTTCGTACCAGAAGCTGCGTTGCCGGAGCAGGGCCACGGGGGCCGCCGCCAGGACCAGGGTCCAGGGCAGCCATGTGGCGGGCAATACGGCAAAGTAATATAGCGGCCCTTCCTTATGATGGAAGGTGTTGGTGGCCCGCTGAAGGATTTGCTCCATGAACACGGTGCGCACAAAGTCTCCGCCTTCCACCACATAGGCCGCGCCCACCCAGGCGGAGGCCACCAGCACAAAGCATCCGAATCCGGCCAGCGTCCGCCAGGCCAGGAAGCGGCGCAGCCTGCCGCGCCATGCCAGATAGGCCAGCAGCCCCAGCAGGGGGAAGAGAATGCCCAACGGTCCCTTGACCAGAACGGCCAGACCTGTGAGGGCGAATCCGCCCATGACCCAGGCCCATCCACGGGCATGGCGGGTTTCGGGATCCGCATACCCTTTGAACAGACTGGCTTCGGCAAAGATGATCAGGGCCGCGAAGAGCAGGTCCATGCGGGAGTAGTGCAGGATGCCCGCCACGAACAGGCAGGTGCTACAGACCAGGGCCGCAGCCAGGGCCGTGTCCCGGGAAAGGCGAACCGAGCGGGCCAGGGCATAGGTGGCAAAGAGCAGTAGCAGACCGGAAAGGGCCGCGCCCAGGTAGAAAACCGCGGGCGGGTCCAGAGGGGTGACCTTGTCCAGCAGTGCCAGGAACCAGAAATACACCGGAGGCTTGTCTGGATAGGGCATGCCATTGAGGGAGAGCACCACCCAGGTTCCGGCGCGGTGCATGTTTTCATAAGCGTTGGCGTAGCGCACCTCGTCGGAAAACCAGAGGGCGCGTTCGTTGAGCAAAAAGGCGGTCTGCATGAACACGGCGGCGCTCATGGCCAGCCAGGGGTGGGCGCTGAGGCGGTCCCAGATTCGTTCCCAGGGGGTGCGGGGCATGGGGTCAGTCCTTTACGGAAAAGAGATGCACGCCAAAACCGGCCACGCCGCCCAGGGCCCAGCCGAAGAATACGTCGGAAGGATGATGCCAGCCGAGATAGATGCGCGAAAAGCCGAGCAAGGCCAGCAGACAGCCGAAGATCACAGCAGGCCATGCGCGGCCCAGGCGCAGAGCAAAGGCCATGCAGGTGGTGGCCGCTTCCGTGGTATGGCCGGAAGGCAGGGAATGATGCGAACCGTGGGTGGTCATGGGCTGAAACAGCCCGTCCGCTTCGGGCCGGGGGCGGCCGATGATCATTTTGGTCAGCCGTACCGTGAGCAGGGCCACCAGAAGTTGCATCACGATCCAGGCCAGCACAAAGCGCTTCAGGCCCGGGCGCTTTTCCCGCCAGGCCTTGATCAGCAGCCAGAGAAACACACCGTAAAAAATGGGATTGAACAGGTCGGTGAGCAGCCCGAATCCCTGGGCCAGGAGTGGATGCGCTTCGCGGTGCGCCTTGAAAAAAGGAATCAGCGCGGCTTCCTGCCCGCCAAAACACAGGGCCAGCACCGCCAGCATGACCAGCAGAGGCGCGGAAACCAGCAGCCAGGGCGGGAAAAACCGCAGGGCGCGGGCGCATGGAGACGCGGAGGACGGCGGGCAGGACAAATGCATGCAGGCGTTATAGGGGGAAACAGGGTGCCTTGCAACCGGTGGAATGGGGGCGCGCCCCGGCCGGGTCGTCAGTCCTTGGGCGCGTCCGGAGCTTCGGGCAGGCGGGGCAGGTAGCGCAGCAATACTTCATCGGAGGCGTTCAGTTCCTGAAGCAGTTGCGCCATGCTTTTGCCTTCGGCTTTCCAGTATTTATCCGTATGATCCGGACAAGCAAAGGGAATAACCAGGTCGCCGTTTTCGTTCAAGTAGGGTTTGTCCTTGGGCATGGGCACACTCTAGCCTCAAAGTGAGGACAAGGCAAGACCGCGCATCCTGCTCGGAATTCCAAGACTCGTGGGAGGGCGGAACGGATGCGCGGTCTCATATGCTGTAGCAGCTTGTTTTTTCAGGCGGCGTTGCGGCCTGCATCGGCGCCGAGGCAGCGGTCCACTTCCTTGACCTTGCGCAACACGTTGCGGATGATGCGCCGGAATTCGCCGAGGTCGCGCGGTTCGTATCGCGCCTTGGCCTGGGTCAGTCCGGCCATGTCCAGGGTTTCGTTGTACAGATACGGCAGGTACAGGGGATCTTGTTTAATGAACATGGTGACCTGCTGCATGAGTCCGTGAATTTCCTGCTGGTTTTTGTTCACCTTGCGAAAGAGTCGCTCCAGCCGTTTTCCCGCCCGGTGCAGGTTGGCGCTCCAGGCATGGCTTTGAGGCTCGAAGGTGAAGCGGCGGCAAAAGGATTTGCAGGCGGCCAGCCGTTCCAGGAACCGGGGCAGACTGCCCGGAACCGAAGCCAGGGCGCCTTGCATGGTGGCTTCCCGCAGGCTCAGGGGGGTGGCCCCCTGGATGGGAGCATAACCACCGTAAAGGTAGCTGATGGGGAACGGGGCCTGGCGAATGTCGTTTTCCAGGTCCCGTTTGGCGGCCAGATACTGGGGCGAGGTAGTGATTTCCTGGCCTTCCAGGTTGTGAATGCGCCGGTGCAGGCGCGCATTGAACACCCGGTTGGTGTTGTGGGCGTGGTGGCCTTCCACGTGGGATCCGCCGTCCTTCCAGGCGAAATCCTGTCCCACCAGGGTGATGCCCTGGATTCCGGCCCAGCGAAGCAGGCGGATCAGGGCGATGCTCACGTTGCCGCCCGCGTCCAGGACCAGTTCCCGTTCCTGAAGCACAAAGGTGGCCATCCCGCCCAGGGTCCAGAGGGGGATGGTAGGGCCGGGATAGGTCCGGACCACCCGGGGATCCACCTTGGTGGAGTAGATCAGGGGAATGTCCCGGGCAGCCTGCATGTCCAGCCGTCGGTAGACCTTGAGCATGTGGTCGTTGAAGTCTAGGGCTAGGCAGAAATGGGGAACCAGCCCGAGCTGTTGCAGGGCGGGCATGGTTTGCAGCGAGGTGGCATAGAGAGCGTTGCCCGGATGCTCGGCCAGAAGCGGAGCAAATTGCGCCAGGGACGGCCCCGCGCCCAGGATCACGGCGTTGAGGCCCTGGGCCGCGCCCTTGAGCGGGGTGATGCTCCCTTCCTCCATGGCTCGCTGGAAATTTTTCAGCTCATTGCCCACCATGAGGTCCTGGCGGTGGCGCAGGGTGTTCAGCTCCACGGAGAAGTTTTCCAGCCGGGCCTGCGCCTTTTTGCTCCACTGAGAATATAAGGGGGAAAGCTGGCTTGAGGGCAGGTCCTGGCGCAGGAAGATCCGTCCGTAGAGGAACTGGAGGTCCAGGTTTTGGACCACGGCCGTGAGATATTCTTCACTGGGTGGGAGAAAGTGCAGTTTTTTGGACTCAAAGGCCGGAGCATAGTCGGTCTGGCTCAGGCAGCAGTAGAGCTGGACCGGGTCCGGCTCCAGCACGAGGACCTTGTGGGAAACGGGCGTTTCCGTGCAGACGTGGTTTACGCCGTAGCCCAGGTTGCAGCCCACGATGAGGGTGGCCGCAGTGGCGGCTTTGTCTTGGGGGATCCAATCCCGGTAGAGCGGCGCGGGCGGCATGGCCTCGAACATTCCCTTGCCGCCGGGCAGCCGGATGTCCAGCAGTTCCCAGCGGTTGGTGAAGATGCGTTCTTCCGCGGCCCGGCAAAGCTCGTCGTGGCTCAGGGGCTGACTGCGCAGCCACTGGGACAGCTCGGGCATGCGCTCTTGTATCGCCTTGAGGTTACTCTCCAAATGGGGAAGCAGCGTCATATTTTCATCCTTGTTCGGGTTCTCGCCTTCCGTTCGTGCAAGGATCGTGCAAGCTTCTTGCGGGCCATGCGGATTTGCCGTACACCTCATGCCAGCCCAAACATACAAGCATTGGAAAAACGAGTGGTGAAATGATTTACAAGGACGTTCTCTCACGCATTGGCAATACCCCTCTGGTGGAAATCAACCGGTTGAATCCTTATCAGCCGGGCGTCAGTATTTTGGCCAAGACCGAATGCGTGAACCCGGGCGGCTCCATCAAGGACCGCGTCGCCTTGACCATGATCGAGGCGGCGGAGCGCTCGGGGGAACTGACTCCGGAGAAGACCATCATCGAGGCCACCAGCGGCAATACAGGTATCGGCCTGGCCATGGTGGCCGCGGTAAAGGGATACAAAATCACCCTGCTCATGAGCGAATTCGCCTCGGAAGAGCGCAAGATGATCGTGCGGGCCTATGGCGCCGACATTTTGCTGACCCCCGGGCACCTTTCCACGGATGGAGCCATTGAAAAGGCCTACCGCATGGCCCGCGAAGAGCCGGAAAAATATTTGCTCATGGATCAATTCAACAATCCCGCCTCCATCGAGGCCCATTACCTGGGCACGGGGCTGGAAATCTGGGAGCAGACCCAGGGCGAGGTGACCCACGTGGTCGTGGCCCTGGGCACCACCGGAACCTGCATGGGTATCACCAAACGCATGCGTGAAATGAATCCGGACGTGCAGGTCATCGGCGTGGAACCCCATGCAGGACATAAGATTCAGGGCTTGAAGAACATGCATGAATCCTACCCGCCCGGCATTTGGGACAAGAAGGTGCCGGACCGGGTCGTGCGCGTGGAGGACGATGCCGCGTTTGACTATTGCCTGCGGCTGGCGCGGGAAGAGGGCATTTTTGCGGGCATGAGTTCGGGAGCGGCTCTGGCCGCCAGCGTGGAACTGGCCCGGGAGCTGGCCGAACAGGGAAAGCCCGGAAAAATCGTGACCATTTTCCCGGATTCTGGGGAACGTTATCTTTCGACTCCTCTGTTTTCGGCAGGGGCGGTCAAGGGGCTGGCCGTGCGCAATGCGGCCACGGGCAAGGACGTCAACATCACGGCTTCCGGAAAACGGGGGCTGTACGTGGTGGGACCGAGCCTGGATGACCCGGACGAACTGGGAGCCTGGCGGCGGGCTGTGCTGCTGGATGTGTTGGCCCGCGCCCTGGAAGAACGGGGGGCGGACGTGCATGCCGCCGTGGGGCTGACCGATCTGGACGACCGCGCCATGCAGGCGGCCCGCCATGCGGACCGGAGCCGAACCGCCAATTCCCGGGCCGTGCGCAAGTTGGTTCAGGCCCGGGCCGCCATGCTCGGCCTGCGGCCGCAGACCTTATTTCCTCTGGCCTCCGAGGCCGCGGACCAGTGCGTTGCCCTGACTCGTAAACTCACGGAAAAGGGCCTGGCCTACGAAAAGCTGCGCAGCGTCTATTTTGACGTGCTTCGCGACGAACGCTATGGAGCCATGGCCCTTCAGGACGTGGACAAAATATCCGCAGGCAAAACCGTGGACCTGGACGACTACGTCAAGGCCAATCCTCTGGACTTCACCTTGCTCAAGCGCGCCAGCCTGCAAGACCTCAAGGAAGGCGAGGTGCTGGAGACGTCCTGGGGCAACGTGCGGCCCACCTGGTTTTTGCAGGTGGCGGCGGCCGGGCTGAACGTCCTGCCTTCGGTGGATGTGTTTCTGGCGGATGAGAGCCAGAGCTTCCCGCACCTGGAAAACCTGCGGGCCATCTGGTCCGTGGCCAAGCGCGAAGTACAGGCCTGGATGCTGGGCCAGCAGACCGTGCTGGAAGAGGGGCTGGACTTGGAGGCGCTGCTTCAGGAGGCCGGGCACCCTCTGGCCCTGCGCATGTGGCTGCTTTCCGGCTCGTATCACAAGACCCTGACCGCCACTCGGCAGGCCGTGGCCATGTGGGCCCGCAACTGGCGGCGCCTTCAGGATGCGGCGGCCACGTTGGCCCTGGCCCAGTCCGCTGCCGGGGACGACGTGCCCCAGCCGGTTCAGCAGGCCGTCTTCGACCTCAAGACCGGACTGGCCGAGGCCGTGGATTGCGATCTGGCCTTGCACCGCTTCTGGCCGGCCTTGTTCAAGTTCGTCAAGGACGTGCACCAGCTTGAGTCTTCGGGTCGGCTTACAGGGGCCGCAGCCAAAGCCTGCCTGCGTCAATTGCGGGCCGTGGACCGGGTGCTGGGTATTTTGGACGCGGATGCACTACCGCTTTCCCCGGCGGATTTACCCGAGCCGGTGCGCGCCTTGGTGGGCAAGCGGCAGGCCGCGCGTGAAGCCAAGGACTTCGAGGCTTCGGATGCCCTGCGCGACGAGTTGGCATCCCAGGGATACCGGGTGGAGGACTCGCCCAAGGGACCTCGAATTTATAAGATGTAACAGATTGGGATAATAAATGAAAAAGAGGCGGGGCCGCATGGTCCCGCCTCTTTTTTTGATCTGCCCATGGGCTGTGTTAGTCGTTGCAGCCTTTGCAGGGCAATATGAGGTTCAGGATCACGCCTACGATGCCGGCCAGACCGATGCCGCCCATCTGGAGCTTGCTGATGCTCACTTCCATGCCCAGGATGTCGCCCAGGGCATTGAGGGGGGCGCTCAGGGGCACGGTGAGGCCGCCGATGCCCACCACAAGGATAATGCCCACAATGGCCATGTTGCGCGGGAGCATGAGGTCGTGCCCGGCGCGGACCAGGGTATTGATGCCGATGGTGGTGATGGCCCCGAAGAGCAGGACCATGATGCCCCCCATGACCGGGGTGGGCACACTTTGGAGCAGGCCGCCCAGCTTGCCCACAAAGGCCAGGAGCATGGCGGTGAAGGCGGCCCAGGTCATGACCGCGGGGTTGAAGGCGCGGGTCAGAGCCACGGCGCCGGAAACCTCGGAGTAGGTGGTGTTCGGCGGTCCACCCAGCATGGAGGCCATGGAGGTGGCCAATCCGTCGCCGAGCATGGTGTTTTTGATGCCCGGGTCCTTGACGTAGTTTTTCCCGGTGATGCCGCTGATGGCAATGACGTCACCGAAGTGTTCGATGGCTGGGGCAATGGCTATGGGAACAATGTAAAAGACCGCGCTCCAGTTCCAGTTGCTCCAGGTGGGGAAGGAGAAGCTGGGCATGGCCAGCCAGGCTGCGTCGCGCACCACCTGGAAGTTGATGAGCTGGTCCGAGGCAAAGCTGGGCAGCAGGACCGCGCCTGCGGCTTCCTTAGCGGCGCGTTCGTTCATGAACTGGTTTAGGGCGGTGGCGGTGAAGCCGGTGGAGTCCAGGATGTAGGCGGTGAGGTAGCCTGCGAGAATGCCGCAGAGGATGGGGATCAGCCGGAACCAGCCTTTGCCCAGCAGGGACACCAGCACCGTGGTGCTCAGGGCCACCAGCGCGGCAATGGCCGCGGCCTTGGGCGGGGCCAGGACCACGCTGGCGTCGCCGCCTAGGCCCATGGACATGTTGACGGCCACTGGAGCCAGGAAAAGCCCGATGACCATGATTACCGGTCCCGTGACCACGGGCGGCAGGATGCGGGCCAGGGCGTCGTTTCCGCGCCAGCGGATGACCAGGCTCAAAAATACGTACAGCAGGCCGGCCGCGAACAGGCCACAGAGCGTGCCCTCAATGCCCCATTCCTTGACCCCGAAGCTGATGGGCGCGATGAACGCGAAGGAAGACGCCAGAAAAACAGGCACGCGCCCCCGGGTCACCAATTGAAAGACCAATGTTCCGGCTCCGGCCGTGAACAGGGCCACGTTGGCGTCCAGTCCGGACAACAGCGGCACCAGCACCAGCGCGCCGAAAGCGACGAACAGCATCTGCGCTCCCAGGATGCCGTCCTTGAAACGGAAATTATATTCCGTTGATTCCAGGTTGCTCATGAACTCCTCCTCTGAATTGCAAGCGGGCAAAAAAAACGGGCCGAAGCCCGTAACCAGTATTATTTGGTGCCGAAGATTTTATCTCCGGCGTCCCCGAGACCGGGGAGGATGTACCCCACGTCGTTGAGTCTGTCGTCCACCGAGGCCACGTAAATGTCCACGTCGGGGTGTTCTTTCTCCAGCCGGGCCACGCCCTCGGGAGCGGCCACCAGGAACAGGCCCCGGATTTTGGGGCAGCCCGCTTCTTTGAGCAGTCGGATGGTTGCCATGAGCGTGCCGCCCGTGGCCAGCATGGGGTCTAGAATAAAGGCCATGCGCTGATCGATGTTTTTGGCCAGCTTGACGTAGTATTGTACCGGTTCGAAGGTTTCCTCGTTGCGGTAAAAACCCACCACGCTGATTTTGGTGCCCGGGATCATGTCGATGACGCCGTCCATCATGCCGAGGCCGGCCCGTAAAATGGGGACTACCGTGATCATTTTTCCGGAAATGGTTTGTACGTCGATGTCTCCGGCCCAACTCGTGATTCGGGTGGTCTCGGTTTCCAGGTCCTTGGTGGCCTCGTAGGTCAGCAGACGGGTGATCTCAATGGAAAGGGCCCGGAACTTGCTGGTGCTGATGTCGTGCGTACGCAGCAGACCGAGCTTGTGCCGGATCAGCGGGTGATCAACAACGGTTACTGACACAGTAATCCTCCGAAATGTTTAATGAATAAAAAAATACGCAGGTAAACTTTTTATCTTTACTCGGAAAATCCGGAAAACGTCAAGCCCGGCGTGCAACGTGCTCCCCATACCAAAAAGGTGTTTTGTCATTGCGCGCATCCGGGTATATCAACTTCCCATGAACCATATGAGTGAAGATACGCCATCGTTGCAAAGCGGCAGCCGGGAACAGGCCACTGGAAACGGACCTTGGGAATACGAGGTCTTGTCCGGGGATGCGGGCTTGCGCCTGGATCGATTTTGGGCCCTGCGCCTGGAAGGGGAGGGGATCTCCCGCGGTAAGGTGCAGGAGTGGATCAAGGCGGGGGCGGCTCGGGTGGACGGTCGCGCCGTGCGCAAGGCCAACTTTTCCGTGCTGCCGGGCCAGCGGCTGACCCTGGAGGGCCGGAGACCCCAGTCCGGAGCCGAACCCCAGCGCGGTCCCTTGAAGGTGCTGCATGAGGACGAGCACCTGGCCGTGCTGCATAAGCCTGCCGGGCTGACCACGCACCCCGCGCCTGGTGAGCCTGACGGAACACTGGTGAACCGGATCCTGGCCCGCTGGCCCGATATGGCGGCTGCCCGATCCGGAATGGACCCCCAGCGGCCCGGCATCGTGCACCGGCTGGACAAAGATACCTCCGGACTCATGGTCGTGACCCGGACCGAAGCGTCGCGCCTGCGGCTGGCCAAGGATTTTGCGGAGCGCCGTGTGGCCAAGCTCTACCTCGCGCTGGTGCATGGCGAGCCTGACCCGGCGCAAGGGGAGGTGGACCGGCCCTTAGGCCGCGATCCGCGTCATAAGACGCGCATGGCTGTGCTGGAGCGTGGCGGCCGGGAAGCCCGCACCAGCTATCAGACGCTCTGGACCTCTCCTCACCGGGCCGCTTCTCTGGTGGCGGTGCGCATCCATACGGGTCGTACCCACCAGGTCCGGGTGCACATGGCGTCCCTGGGTCATCCGCTGTTGGGGGACGCGGTGTACGGAGCGCGGCAAGCCGCGGAGTGGAACGCGGCCGGAAGACCCGTGATTTCCCGTCAGATGCTGCATGCCTATGCCCTGCGTTTCACGCACCCGGTCACGGGCCGTGAGATGCGTTTTTTGCAGGAACCTCCCGAGGATTTTTCCGCTCTGCTGCGTGAGCTGGTGCGCACGGGCCTGCGCGTGGGGCTGGTGGGGCCGCCGGGCGGAGGCAAGTCCACGCTCCTGCGTCTCTTGGGCCAGGCTGGTGTGCCCACCTTCAGCGCGGACGCCGTGGTGGCGGAGTTGTATGCTCCGGGCGGCGACGGCGCGGACCTGCTGGCGCGCCGGTTTGGGGACCGTTTTCTGAACGAGGCCCGCGCCGTGGACAAGACCGCGTTGTTTGCGGCCATGTGCGATTCAGAATCGGTGCGGCGGGAGGTTATGGACTTGGTGCATCCTCTGGTGCGGCATGCTGCTGAGGAATTTTTCCGTATCCATTCCCGCGAGGTGGCCGTGGCCGAGGTGCCGCTCCTGCTTGAGGGCGGGTGGCACGAGCAGGGCATGGTGGATGTGGTGGCCGGGGTGTTTTGCCCGGAGGGGCGGCGCTACGGACCGTTTCGCCAAGCCCGGAAGCTGAATCGGAAGACCCTGGCCCTGTTCGATTCCTGGCAATGGCCTGTGCCTGCCAAGCGGGCCGCATGCCATCAGTGCGTGGAAAATGACGCGGACCTGGAAACATTGCGGGAGCGGGGCATGGCCTTGTTGGCGGAGTGGAGGGCGGAATGCGCCCGGCGCGGGGAGCGAATTCTGGATCAGGTCCGGGAGGCGGCGCAGCGCGTGGCCGAGGCCATGGAGACGGACGCATGATCCCGCTGTATGACAACGTCCCACGCGTGCACCCGCCGTATGCGGTACTCGGCATCATTGTGCTCAACGTGCTGGCCTTTGGGTACGAGTTGCAGCTTTCGCCCCTGGCGCAGAGCTTTTTCTTTCATCTTTTCGGCGTGGTGCCCGCCCGGTTCAACGATCCGGGCTGGGCCGCCATGGCCGGATATCCGGACGCCACGCTCTGGCCTTTCCTTACATATATGTTTCTGCATGCGGACTGGCTGCACTTGATCCTGAACATGTGGATGCTCTGGATTTTTGCAGACAACATTGAGGATGTGACCGGGCACTGGCGTTTTTTGGGGTTTTACCTTTGTTGCGGTCTGGCCGCTGTGGGGCTGCATGTGGTTTTCAATCCGGCCTCGCATTTGCCCATCATCGGCGCGTCCGGGGCCGTGGCCGGAACTCTGGGGGCCTACATGGTGCTCTACCCGCACGGCAGGGTGGCCACGCTCGTATTGATTTTTATCTTTCACTTCCGGGCGATCCTGTTTCTCAGCGTCTGGTTCGCGGTGCAGATCCTTTCCGGCCTGGAAGAAGCGGGCACGGGCAACGTGGCCGGGGTGGCCTGGTGGGCGCATGTGGGCGGTTTTGTGGCCGGGGCGCTGTTGATCCGCGTGTTCCGCCGCAAGGACCGCTGTTATTATTGCTACAATTCGGAGCGGAAGCATTATGATTTGTTGAACTGACTTGGCTCTCTTGTGAATCCGGCAAAGAGGTTTTTCAGGTTCTGCCACGGCGGGAATCCAGGCCGCGCCAAGCCGCGCTTGCCGGGGAGCCATGCAATGCCCTGGGCGGGCAGGGGCGGGCAGGGGCGGCTTGGGGCAGCGGTCTGCGGGCCAGGGAGTGTTTCGTTCGGGTTGACTGTGCGCTGAACCGGCTTATTGTACATTATTGCCGGAGTGTTCCGGAATGAGAAAACAGGAGTCGATTGTTCATGGCCGTTGAATACAAAGATTA
>JAQVYA010000065.1 GCA_028708865.1 Desulfovibrio sp.
GATCCAGCTTCGGGGGCCAGGCTCGGGCTGCGTCTGGAGTCGAAAATGTTTCCGCTTTCCGTGTGTTCTTCTTCCTCCACCATTGGTCACTCCCTGAGCCTGGGGCGCGGCGAACTGGTGACAGTCTTGGCGGACGGCGGAGCCCTGGCCGATGCCGCGGCCACGGCCCTGTGCAACATGCTCAATTCGGAGCGGGACTTGGACCGCGTCCTGGAAACCGCTCAAGTCTGGGCAGAGCACGGCGTGCGCGGCGTCTTTGCCCAGGCCGGCGGAAAGATTGCGGCCTGGGGTGCGGTGGAACTCGTCACTATTTAAGGACTCGGTCCTCCAATGGGACGGACCAAGCGGCTGCCCCCGGACATTTCCCGCATTGCTTTGGCTGGCGCACCGGCTGCGGTTGAGGCATACCATGCCTAGCATTGCAGGGGCCGAATAGCCTGCAATGTGTTTTCCGGCTTCGAGTTTCCCGGCATCAGGTACGGCACAAGGGGCAGGACAGCACCTCCTGGGCCGTGCCGTCGTCCAGCAGGCTCAAAGCCGCATCGCAAACCTCCACGTCATAAAGTGTTCCGGCTTTGTCCGCGATATGCTCCGCCGCCATATCTGTGCCCAGAGCCGGTCTGTAGGGACGATGCGAGGACATGGCTTCCACCACGTCGGCCACGGCCAGAATGCGCGCACCCATAAGGATGTCGCCTCCGCACAGGCCGCGGGGGTAGCCGCTGCCGTCCATGCGTTCGTGGTGTTGCAGGATCATGTCTCCCACGGAGTGCGGAAAGGGAATGTTTTTGACGATTTCATAGCCAGCTTCGGGGTGGCGTTTGAGCATGGCCATTTCTTCGTTGGTCAGCCGGGCGGGCTTGGCCAGCAGGGCCATGGGGATGCAGACCTTGCCGATATCGTGCAGCAGGCCCGCGATGCGGATGGAGTCCACGAGGTCGAAGGGCAGGCCGAGCATGTCTGCGATGCGTACGCTGAGGGCGGCAACTCGTTGCTGGTGACCCGAGGTGTAGAGGTCGCGTTTTTCATGGGCTGTGGACAGGGATTTTACGGTTTCGTTTAGCAAGCTGGTGAGTTTCTCATGGCTGGCCCGCAACTGCTGCTCCGTGCGCCTTCTACTGGAAATATCCCGTGTCACCATGGATATGCCCATGATTTCATCAAAGTGGCGCACCGGGGAAAAGGTGGCAGAAATGGGGAAGTTGATGCCCATGGCATTGCGATGGGTGCTTTCGTGGCGCACCAAACCCTGGCCCATGGCGCAATCGCGTAAAATTGCGCAAAATTCCATCCGGCCTTCTTCCGGAATGAACAATGTGGCCGGACGGCCCACAATCTCCTCCTTTCCATATCCGTAGATTTTGGCGGCGCCCGCGTTCCACGACAGGACCGAACCATTGAGCGAAATGCCCGCAATGGCGTCTTCAGAACAATCCACAATGGAGGCGAGCCTGCTGATTTCCTCAATGTGGCGGCGGCGTTCGGTAATATCGGTAAAGGTGAGCACCATGCCTCGGGAGGTCTCGCCGGAGGTGGAAATGGTCAAGGTCGCGGCCGTGTCCGTGAAGAGGCGTCCCATGCGAACGCGGAAGATGCGGGACTGCCCGTTCCGCACGTCCAGCCGTTTTTCCAACACCTGATGCGGCTCGGGGCGGGACAGGAATTGATCGATCTCCAGAGCCATCTGCTCAAGGACCTGTTCGCCCAAGGCCAGGGAGGGAAACAGAGCCTTGCCGCATTCGTTTACGTCCAGGACATGCCCCGATGGATCGAGCAACAACGTGGGCAAGGGGATTTGGCGGAATATATGTAAGTATTTGTCCATGGTTTGCTCCTGGTGCAGGAGAGTATGCACTGCGCTCAACTGCTGAAACCATGATAATCAGGCAGGAAATTGCGATTTTTTCATCCAGACACCGTATTTTTCGGTTTGAGGGCAATTGAACCATGTTTTTTTTCGACTCGGGAAAAGAAAAAATTTTTGCCGAGTCGGGAGTTTTTTTTGAGAATGACTTTCAAGTGAATATTTTCGCATAGTACCGGCGCGGGTTTTCTCTTGAGTATGTCAGAGCCGATAAAATCGTGCTATCCTGGCGGAATTTTACAAAGCCTATTGCTTTTGTCGTCAAGAGAGGGTAGGAGGAACGTACTAATTTAATGAAAACAGATGGATAGCACAATTCATTTTTAAATATGCAAGCAATAACACGCACCATAGGTTGGTGTTATTAATTGAGGCTGGGGGGAATGTTTTCGTGTCGACCCGTGGTCGGCTCAAAAACTAGGATAACGACGTTCAACGTCATGCGATCCATTCAATTTGGAGGTGTTCTATGAAGTTTTCCGTCAGTCATGGTGGAGACAAAGTCGAGGAAAGGCTGGCGAAGGCCGGCGTGTCGCGCCGTGATTTCATGAAGATGTGCGGCACGGTGGCCGCGGTGATGGGCATGGGCACGGCCTTTGCCCCGAAGGTTGCCGAGGCTCTGACTTCCAAGCGCCGTCCCTCCGTGGTGTGGCTGCACAACGCCGAGTGCACCGGCTGTTCCGAGTCCATCCTGCGCGGGATGAACCCCCCCTTCGCCGAGCTGATCCTTGGCGTCATTTCTCTGGACTACCATGAGACCGTCATGGCGGCCGCCGGTGAAATGGCTGAAAAGGCGCTGCACGATGCCACTCATTCCGAGCACGGCTACGTCTGTGTGGTCGAGGGTGCCATCCCCACCGCCGAAGACGGCATCTACGGCAAGGTGGCCGGACGCACCATGCTGGACTACAACACCGAGTACGTGAACAAGGCCGCCGCGGTCATCGCGTACGGCACCTGCGCCACCTTTGGCGGCGTCCAGGCGGCCGCCCCGAACCCGACCAAGGCCGTGGGCGTGCGGGAGATCACCGACAAACCCGTCATCAACATCTCCGGCTGTCCGCCGAACCCGTACAACCTGCTGGGAACCGTGGTGCACTTCCTGCAGAACGGCATCCCCGAGCTGGACGGCGAAGGCCGCCCCGTGATGTTCTTCGGCGACAGCGTGCACGACAAGTGCCCCCGTCAGAAGTACTACGACGAGGACCTTTTTGCCGAAAGCTTCGGCGACGAAGGCGCTCGCAAGGGCTACTGCCTGCTGCGTCTGGGCTGCAAGGGCCCTTACACCTACAACAACTGCCCGACCGTGAAGTTCAACCAGACCAACTGGCCTGTTGAAGCCGGTCACCCCTGCATCGGCTGCTCCGAGCCCGGCTTCTGGGACTACATGTCCCCCTTCTATGAAGAAGGCTAGCCGTCGGTTGCATGTGTCGGTTGTTGTAACAAGAAGCGTTTCGCACCTAAGGAGGATTGAATATGTCTGGTAAGAAGCCTGTCGCCGCCCCGGTCACGGCTACGCCCAAAAGCTCGTACAACGGGCCGGTCGTGGTTGACCCGGTCACCCGTATTGAGGGTCACCTGCGCATCGAAGTGGAAGTTGAGAACGGCGTCGTCGCTGACGTGCGCTCCAGCTCTCAGCTTTTCCGTGGTCTGGAAATCATCCTCAAAGGCCGCGACCCCAGGGATGCCCAGCACTTCACCCAGCGTTCCTGTGGTGTCTGCACCTACACCCATGCTCTGGCCTCCACCCGTTGTGTGGACAACGCCGTGGGCGTGAAGATTCCCAAGAACGCCACCCTGATCCGCAACCTCGTGCTGGCAGCGCAGTTCATGCATGACCACATCGTGCACTTCTATCATCTGCACGCCCTGGACTGGGTCAACGTGGCCAACGTCCTCAACGCGGACCCCAAGAAGGCCGCGTCCCTGTCCAATAGCCTGAACGAGAACCGCAAGGAAAAAGCCGCTGACTTCGCGGCCGTCAAGGATACTGTCAAGGCGCTCATCGAATCCGGCCAGCTGGGCCCGTTCACCAACGCCTACTTCCTGCGGGAAGGCGGACACGACGCCTACTATCTGCCGGCCGAGGCCGACCTGATGGCCACCAAGCACTACCTGGACGCCCTCAAGCTTCAGGTGAAGGCAGCGCGGCTCATGGCCGTGTTCGGCGCCAAGAACCCGCACACCCAGTTCACCGTGGTGGGCGGCGTGACCTGCTACGATGCCATGACCGAAAAGCGCCTCAAGGAATTCACCGAACTCTATGAAGAGACTTCGGCCTTTGTGCGCAATTACTACATCCCCGATCTGCTGGCCGTGGCCTCCTTCTACAAGGACTGGGCGGGCATCGGAAAGACGTCCAACTTCCTTTCCTGCGGCGAGTTCCCCGAGGACGAGTACGACCTCAACTCCCGCTTCTTGCCCCAGGGCGTTATCCTGAACAACGACCTGAGCCAGGTCCATGACTTCGATCCCACCAAGATCGAGGAGCACGTCAAGTACTCCTGGTACGAGTACGGTTCTCCCAAGCATCCGTACCAGGGCGAGACCAAACCCAAGTACACCAAGCTGGGCGACAAGGAGCACTACTCCTGGTCCAAGGCTCCGCGTCTGGACGGCAAGTCCACGGAAGTGGGCCCCCTGGCCCAGGTGCTCGTGTCCTACGCCCGCGGCAACAAGGCCGTGGTGGACGCCGTGGACTACGTGCTCAAGTACCTCAACGTGGGTCCCGAAGCCCTGTTCTCCACCCTGGGTCGTACCGCTGCCCGCGGCATCGAAACCCTGGTTATCGCCAACCAGACCTGAGTCTGGTTGGATGAGTTCAAGGCCAACATCGCCGCCGGCGACAAAGAGATCTACACCGAGTGGGAAATGCCGGACGAAGCCCAGGGCGTTGGATTCGTCAACGCTCCCCGCGGCACGCTGTCTCACTGGATCAACATCAAGAACGGCAAGATCGAGAACTTCCAGTTGGTCGTGCCGACGACCTGGAACCTCGGACCGCGCGACGACAGCGGAATCATGGGTCCCGCAGAGGAAGCCCTCATGGGTACTCCGATCTTCGACCCCATGCGCCCGGTGGAAATCCTGCGCACCGTGCACTCCTATGACCCCTGCATCGCCTGCGGCGTGCACGTCATTGATTCCAAGACCGGCCAGACCCGCAAGTTCCGGGTCCTGTAATCCGTCTTGGCAACCATTGAGTTCTAACGGATTGGGGGGCTTCGGCCCCCCTTTTTGTTTTTGGGTCAGCTTGTGCCAAGCGGTCTGGCGGCGTTTTTGCGCCTGCGCCTGTGATGCCGGGGGCCTGGGGCCATTGGTGCATTCAACAGGTTTTCTTTCTGGATCACTGCCCGGTTCGGGCGTTCCGTGCTTGTCCGCATCCTGGTTTTCACGTATAAGTCCGCATGACCAACGAAAAACGCATCCTCGTGCTCGGCGTGGGCAATGTCCTCTATACCGATGAGGGCATCGGAGTTCGTGCTGTGGAGCAGCTCCAGGTGGAATACGAATTTTCCGAAAACGTGACGGTCATGGACGGCGGCACCCTCGGCACCCGGCTTATGGGGCCGATCATGGAAAGCGATTACCTGATCGTGTGCGACGCCGTGCTGGGGGATGGCCCTCCGGGCAGTATTTATCGCCTTACCGGTGATGACCTGCGACAAAGCCTTGCCTTTAAAAACTCCATGCATGATACTGATTTGGTGGACACCCTGATCTACTGCGAACTGGCCGGGAACCGACCCGACGCCGTGATCATCGGCATGGAGCCGGAAGACTACCAGACCATGGCCACGGATTTGTCCGCAGCGGCGGACGCCAACCTGCCGCAGATGCTCACGCACGTCCTGGCGGAGATCGAATCGGCTGGCGGAACCTACAATACGCGTGAAAACGCTTCCGAGGAGGTCGTCTATGTGCCTCGCAGTTCCTGCTGAGATTGTCGAAATCAATAACGGGGTGGCTACCTGCCGGGTGGGTGAAGGAAGCTCCACAGTGAATGCCTCTCTTTTGGTCCTGGATGAGGAAGCCGGTATCGGTGATTACGTGATCATCCATGCCGGGTTTGCCATTCGCAAACTGGACCCGTTGGAGGCTCAGGAATCCTTGCAGATTTTACGCGAATTGGTGGAGGCTGCGGAAGAAGCCGGCATCAATATCGATCATTGAACCCGCCTTAAAAAAGTTTTCAATGCCCGGAATTTCCGGGCTTTTTTGTGCTTATTGGAGAAGGCTTGTCGCTTAGCGGGAACATTTTTGTGCAGCACCGGCTATCAGCGTAGGCCGGAAGCCTGACGAGGGGATGGCCTGTCCCTCCTTGCGGAGTGCCCGGTCTGGGGATCAGGTCCGGGGTATACTTGACGTTGAAGGACCCGTTGTCCTTCTGGCCAGATACCTGGGACTAAATTTTCCTGGAAGGGGAGAGGGACAAAGAGCCACCCCAGAGGCACCGCAGCAGCCCGGGAAACTCGGTCGGAATGCTTCTGATTCCAGGTGGGCGTCAGGATCGGCCCTGGCTGGGCAGAAAAGCCTGGCGTAAAAACGCGGGGTCGAAAAAACGGAGCGGGTTGTCCATGACCCGGTCCGGCAAGAGATGGTACCAGCGGTAGCCTAGGCCTCGGAACACAGCGCGGGCTTGGAGCAGGTGCCCGGTCCGGCGGGCCGCATGCAGGGCTGCATCGCGCTGACAGCGGGAAGGGGCCACCACCACGAATACGCGCCGACGGAATCCATACCGTTCCAACAGACGTCGGATGCGGCGATAGTCAATGTGCCGGGCCAGGGCGTCCAGCAGGGCGATCAATCCCAACCCGACCCAGCCCAGGGTGGGAAAGCCGAAAGCCAGCGCAATGCTGATGTTGCCTTGGCTGTGATGGCCAAGAGCCTGTGTTCCCAATAGCAGGGCAGCAGCCGCGCAGAGCACGGACAGCAACGCGGGCCAGGGGGCCACGCGGAAAAATGTGAAGATACCGTGGATGAGTTGTTTCATGATCCGGCGTCGTAGGGTTGAGGTCGGCGTCGGGAATCTATGCGTACTGTATTTGCGCGCCGCTGTCATGAAAAACCGGGTGAAAGGCATCGGCGCAGTGATATCTGGTCGCGGAATAGCGAAAAAGGAACGGGAGCCCCTGCAAAAAGGCCCCCGTTGGTGAATGGCTGTCGGCCCCGGCAAAAGGCTAGGCGCCGAGATACGCTTTTTTGACCTCGGGATCGGCCATCAGTTCCTGCGAGGTGCCCTGGGCCACGATTTCCCCCGTATCCAGCACGTAGCCGCGGTGGGCGAACTTGAGGGCCAGATTGGCGTTCTGCTCTACCAGCAGGATGGTCATTCCCTCTTCGTTGAGCTGTTTGAGGGTTCGGAACATGTCGTACATCAGTGCGGGGGCCAGGCCCATGGACGGTTCGTCCAGCATGATGATGGAACATTTGGACATGAGGGCGCGCCCCACGGCCAACATTTGCTGCTCACCGCCGGAAAGGGACTCGCTCTGCTGTCGACGTCGTTCCGCCAGCCGGGGGAAGAGGGCGTAAACTTGGTCGTAGTCCCGCTGAATATCGGGCACGGAGTCCCCTTTGCGGGCATAGGTGGCCAACTTGAGATTTTCCTCCACCGTAAGGTTGCCGAAGATGTGCCGCCCTTCAGGTACCAGGGCCATGTGCAGGTTGGCCACGACCTTGTCCGGGGCCATGTTCAGGAGGCTGACGCCTTTGTGCCGGATGTCGCCGGAGATGACCTTGGGCGCTTCCGGCGGGGGCAGCCGCGCAATGGACATGAGCGTGGTGGATTTCCCGGCCCCATTGGCCCCGATGAGCGTGACGATTTCCCCGTCCTCAACGGTGAAGGAAACGCCGTGCAGCGCCTCGATGTTGCCGTACTTGACCCTAAGATTATCGATTTCAAGCAGCGGGTTCAAATCGTATCGTCTCCCAGATAGGCTTTTATGACTTGGGGATGGTTCTGGATTTCCTCAGGCGTTCCTTCGGCGATGGTTTGGCCGAAATCAATGACCTTGATCCAGGAACACAGGCTCATGACCACCTTCATCTGGTGTTCGATCATCCAGATGGAGATGTGAAAGGTGTCGTGAATCCAGCGCACTAGTTCGATGAGCTCTTCCACGTCGCGGGAGTTGAGTCCGGCCGCGGGTTCGTCCAGCAGCAGCAACTGGGGCTGGATGGACATGGCCCGGGCGATCTCAACGCGGCGTTGCAGTCCGTAAGGCAGGTTGGGCGGAACCTCGTAGGCGTATTCCTTGAGGTTCATGGCTTCCAGAAGCTTCCAGGAAATACGGTCGATTTCCTTTTCGCGGCCCATGTAGTTACGGGTGCGGGCAAAGGCGTCCCAAATGCTGTAGCCCATGCGGTAGTGCTGGGCCACCCGGATGTTGTCGAGAACGTGCATGTCCTTCCAAAGCCGGATGTTCTGGAAGGTGCGGGAGACGCCCAGGGCCGTGACCTGGTGTGGCCGCATGCCCCGCGTGTCCTTGCCGTTGACCCGGATGCTCCCTTCCGTAGGGGTGTAAAAGCCGGAGACAAGGTTGAAGATCGTGGTCTTGCCTGCGCCGTTGGGGCCGATGAGGGCCACCAGTTCGCCGCCCTGGAGTTCGATGTTGAAGTCCGACACCGCCTGTAGGCCGCCGAAGTTCTGCGTCATGTGTTCCACTTTTAGAAGCGACATTGCTCTCTCCAGGCGAGTTTACTTGAACCGGCAGTATTTGCGCAGTTTGGGGAAGACGTCGGTCAGTTCCTTATTGCCCATGATGCCTTCGGGCCGGAACTGCATGAGCAGCACCAAGGTAAAGGGGATGATGACCCATTTGAGAATCTGTAGCGGACGCAACAGCTCCAGAAGAAAGGTGAAGAACACGGCGGAAATGACCGCTCCGGAAAGGGACCCCATGCCGCCCAGGTAAACCATGACCATGGCTTCCGTGGACTTGAGGATATTGAACGACTGCGGGTTAACGTAGCCCACCACGTGGGCGAACAGGCCCCCGGCCATGCCGCACAGCCCGGAGGAGAGCATGAAGGTCACGAGCTTCACTTTGTTGGTGTTCACGCTCATGATTTCCGCGGCGATTTCGTCCTGACAGATGGCATTGACGCCTTTGCCATAGGTGGAGGAGACGTAGCGCCGGATGATGAGCACGCAGAAAATGGTGCCCAGGGCCACGAAGATCATCATCCAGGGGATGTCCGCCAGCTCGTACATGGACTTGACCACTTTCTTCATGCCCATGAATCCGCGCGGCCCGCCCACCACGGACAGGTTTTCGATGCCCGAGATGACCATGTAGTTCACGGCGATGGTGATGATGGCCAGGTAGTCACCGCGTGTCTTGAAGGAAGGCAGGGCCACGAGAATACCGGCCAGGGCCGCTACCACGCCGCCAACGAACACAGAGATGGGGAAGACCAGCACGGCAAGCTCCGGCGGTAGGAACGGGGCGCCGGTAATGTCGTTGGGCGCCATGATCAGCACGCTGGTGATGGAGGAGACATAGGCCCCCACGCAGAGAAACGCGGCGTGCCCGCAGGAAAATTCGCCCATATTGCCGTTCACCAGGTTTAGGCTCGTGGAAATCATGATGTTAATGCCCATGAACATGATGACGGACTGAATATAGAGGTTGATGACTTTGAATTGCGCCAGGAGGATGATCAGCACGCAGCCTGAGATCACCGCCAGCGCAAAGGCGTTTCGTTGCAGCTTGTTGCCTGTTTCCATGGAGTCCTGTCCCTTGGCGTTGCGGTCGTCAGATTTTCTGGTGGCGTGCCAGCCCGAACAGGCCGGTAGGCTTGGCCCAGAGAATGAGCAGCAGAATGCTGAAGGCAAAGAGGTCCCGCATGGTGGACGGGAAGATGGCCACCACCCCGATTTCGATGAAACCGAGCAGGAATCCACCCACAAAAGCGCCGCGTATGTCGCCGATGCCGCCTACTACCGCCGCAATAAAGGCTTTCCAGCCGATGAGCGCGCCCATGTACGGCTCCAGCACGGGATAGCTCATGGCAAAGAGCAGCCCGGCCAGTCCGGCGAATCCGGACCCGAGAATGAAGGTAAAAACGATGACCGTATCCACGGGGATGCCCATCAAGGGAATGGCGAATTTATCGTAGGAGATGCCGCGCATGGCCATGCCGATCTTGGTCCGCGTGACCACGAACTGAAGAAAGAAGAAAACCAGAATGGCCGCCAGAATGACGATGATCTTCAGGTTGGTGACCGAGACGTCGCCAAAGCGGTACACTGTGGTTTCAAGTAGTTCCGGAAATCTCTTGCGGCTGGCGCCGAGCAGGGCCAGGTTGCCGTTTTCCAGGATCAGTCCACACATGAGGGCCGTAATGACCACATAGAGACGGTGCGCTCCCTTGCGCCGCAAAGGGCGGTAGGCGATGCGCTCCAGGGTGACGCCCACGCCGGAGGTCAGAATCATGGTCAGGGGCACGGCCAGGGCCAGGGTTATTCCGGGGTCCAACCCGATGTTGCCGAGCATGAAGATCACGAGAAAGAACGCGATGTACGCGCCGACCATGAAGATATCGCCATGGGCGAAGTTGATCAGCAGGAGCACGCCGTAGACCAGGGTATAGCCCAGCGCGATGAGGGCGTAGAAACTGCCCCACTGTAACGCGTTGATGATGTTCTGGATCAGGACTTCCACTTGTCTTGTTCCTTTACCCGGCAGCAGGAATTGCCGCCGAAACGCTGCGCGTGCAGGAAAGGGCGGAGGCCCCAAAGCCTCCGCCGGGTGTATCGGTACGGCAGCCCGTTACGGGCAAACGGATTCAGCGAATTCGAACGCACCCTGGTCCGAAATACGCACCACAACGGCGCACTTGATGGGATCGCCCTGATCGTCGAATTTCATGGTGCCGGTCACGCCGGCGAATTCATCGATTTGTCCGAGGGCGTCCTTGATGGCTGCGCGCTGCGCGGACCGCTCGGAAGGCCACTGGTCCAGGCTTTCAATGGCCTGGAGCACCAGACGGGCGGCGTCCCAGGTCAGAGCGGCCACATCGTCCGGCGTGTATCCGTACTTTTCGTTGTAGCGCTCGATGAAGACCTTGGTGTCGCCCTTGGCACCGGCCGCTGCGTAGTGAGTGGAGAAGTGCTGGCCCTTGCAGTCGTCGCCGCAAAGCTGCATCAGCTCTGCCGAGCCCCAGGCGTCGGAACCCATGAACGGCCCCTGCCAGCCCAGGTCGTGGGCCTGCTTCACGATCAGGGCCACCTGGTTGTAGTTGTTGGGCACGAAGATGAAGTCCGGGGACGCGCCGATGATGGTGGTCAGCTGGGCGGAAAAATCCTGGTCTTTGGTGCCGTGGGATTCAAAGGCAACCACTGATCCCGGGCCCATTTTCTTTTCCCATTCCTGGCGGAAGATTTCGGCCAGACCTTTGGAGTAGTCGTTGGAAATGTCGAAGATGACGGCAGCGGTTTGAGCGCCAAAGGTCTTGGCCGCAAAGTTCACGGCCACCGGCCCCTGGAACGGGTCCAGGAAGGCGGCACGGAAGACCCAGGGGCGGTCCTTGGTGGTGTCGGGGTTGGTGGACCAGGGGGAGATCATGGGCGTCTCGTTTTCGTTGGCGGTGCCGCCGGCGGGCACGGCCTGCTTGGAGGAGTTGGGGCCGATGATGGCCACCACGCCGTCCTGGTCGATGAGCTTCAGGGCCACGTTTACTGCGGATTCGGCCTTGGACTCGTTGTCTTCGTACAGGAACTGGAGCTTGTACTGCTTGCCGCCCACGGTGACGCCGCCCTGGGAATTGATGTCTTCCAGGAGCATTTCTGCTGCGAATTTAGATGATTCGCCCACTTTGGGGATATCGCCGGTCAGCGGGATGTTGAATCCGATTTTGATGACGTTTTCGTCTTCGGAGCCGCAGCCGGTGAGCATGAACGCGGCAAGGACCATGACAGCCGCCGCCAGGGCGGTGCGTTTAAGGAACCGTTTCATCCACTCCTCCTTCAGGTAAACTACGATGAACTGTTGACACGGAGGGTTGGATGTACCGCAAATTGGATTTGATGAAAAGCAGTTTTTCAAACTTTACTTTTTTGTCAAAATAATCGTAAAAACATTGATAAGTAATGTTTTCAAAGTATTATGGTGACGCCAGGAGGCTTGCCCGTGTTGGGCGTTTGCGCTACGAATCGTTCTCATTGAGTGAACGTCTCTTTCCGACTAAAACGGACTACAAACCGAGGAAATACCATGAGTAACAGTGCATTGGAAAAGGTCCGGGCCCATGCTGAAGCTGGTCTTCGTGCCCGCGAGCAATTTTTTGCCGAGCAATCCGAATTGTTGGTGGAAACGGCCCGCACCTGCGCCGTGTGCCTGGCCAAAGGCGGCAAGCTGCTGTTTTGCGGCAACGGCGGTTCCGCAGCCGACAGCCAGCACCTGGCCGCGGAGTTTGTGAATCGCTTTAAGCTGGAGCGGCCTCCGCTGCCGGCCATTGCCCTGACCACGGATACCTCCATCATTACAGCTATTGGAAATGATTATAATTTTAATCAGATATTTGAGAAGCAGGTGCAGGCCCTAGGCAGTGCCGGAGACGTGCTGGTGGGGATTTCCACTTCGGGCGGCAGCGCCAATGTTCTGGCCGCGCTGCGCGAGGCGCGCCGCCGCAACATGACCACCATTGGCATGACCGGCCAGCGGGGCGGAGAAATGGCAGGCCTGTGTGATGCGCTGATTGCCGCGCCGACCACGGATACCGCCGTGATCCAGGAGGTGCACATCGCGGCCGGGCATGTGATCTGCCACCTGGTGGATCATTTCCTTTTTGAAGCTGTTATGGAGTTGAATCCGTACTTGCAGGAAAGCGAGGGCTGAAATTTTCCAAAAGGAAAATTTCCCCCAATGAACCTTGTTGAGCTGAAAATCGAAGGTTCGATTTTGTCATTTTTGAAAAAAAAGATCTGTCCAATGAGGAAAAAACAAAACGCCCGCAATGTGGTTACGGACGTTTTATTTTTTGCTTTAAAATACGGTGTATTAGAAATGTTCTCGTGCCACGCGCATGGTCAGGCCCTTGTTGCGTAGTCGCTGGGCTACGCGCTCGGCCCTGTCGCGGGTGGGCAAGGTGGTGATTACCAGCTGGGCCTGTCGGGTTTCGTCCCAGACCCAGATGAATTCCGGAAGGAAAATGCCGGCGGCCTCCACCTCGGCGCGCAGCTGTTCCCGCAGGGCGTCGCGGTCCGCGAACTCCGCTTCGGCATACGGGGCTCCGCAGGCCAGCACCCACCAGCCGTATTCGCCCTCGGCCTGGAAATCGTCGTCCGCGACGCGGCGTACCGCGTCCGTGAGCCGTTCAATGATGGTTTCGACCCTGTTTGTATCCGTTTGCTTGCTGTCCGGGTATTCGTTCATGGCTTCTCCGATGCTTGCGGCCTGCGCCTGGCCGGAGCGCGCAAGCCGATCGCGGGCAAGCCTAGCGTGGCGGCCTGTCCGTGACAAGGACTTTGCCGCGCTTGTTTGACGGGCCAAAAGTGTGTAGTTTTTTGGATGGCTGTTGTGTTTCGCGGTGGCGAATGCTGTCCTGTGCAGGATGCCCGGTGGACCTACCTGTGCTCCGGCGGCAAGGCGACCCGGTCGCTTCATCTTTTTGGGGCCTTGCCTCGTGTCGCGGTCTTGGCGTCGTTGTCGCCACGTGGAAGCGGAAAAACAATGGCATTGTGCCGCGCCCGGCGATTTTTCTCCAGCCTCGGGCAAAGGGGCTTTTAAGGCATAATGTTCAGATTCGGTTCATGGAGCGGCATTTTATAGTGCGCCGGTTTGTGGCGGGGCAGGTCCGGGCATTGACGACACTTCGTTCCACGAGTGTTGATTGCGGTGGCCCCGGCATCTCTCGCAGAAACAACCTAGCGTCCCCTGAGGGGCGTACTGGATCACGGTACCAGGATTGAGCAACATTCCGACCGCACTGCATGAACGAAAAGCCACTCGTTCGCTTTCGCAGGACATGACCATTTCATTGATCCTGTTGATCGCGCTTGTCATGCTCGCCCTTTTTGCGGCGGGGTATTATTTCCGTTCCAACGATATGCGCCGGGAGATCGACGCCACGGCCGACGAGTACGTGTCCAACCTCGCGGATATTCTGGCGGTGCCCCTCTGGACCTTTGACGAGAACGGCATCCGGCAGGCGGGCAGCGTATTCGCCCAGAACGAACTGGTTTCTTCGGTGCGCATTGCCGACCATCGCGGCCGTCTTCTCTTTGAGCTGGCCAAGCCCGATGACGGGGCCAAGCAGGTGGAGCGGGAACGGGTCATTCGTTTTGAGGATCAAAAGATCGGCACGGCCCGCGTCACCTTGACCCTGGCCCCCTATCAGCGAAGCTTGCGGCTGTTCAGCGTTACCATGGTGGCGGCCTTTGGCGTGGTGGTGGTCGTATTGGCCGTGGCCACAGGGCTTTTTTTGCGTGTTTTTCTGGCCCGGCCTTTCCGGGAACTGACCGAAGGCATGAACCGCTTGGCGGACGGGCGTTTTTCCGGTGAATTCAAGCGGCCCCGGCATCATGAAATGGACGAAATCATGCGCAACTTCCGGGCCATGGCCGTGCGCGTGCAATCACGCGAGGCAGCGCTGGAAGCCGAGGTCCAGGAAAGGGAAAAAGCCGAGGAGCGCTATGCCGTGGCCGTCCGGGGTGCCAACGACGGCATCTGGGACTGGGATTTGTATACGGATGAGGTCTACTATTCCCCGCGCTGGAAGGAAATCATCGGGTTTGCCGAATACGAGTTTCCCCACGACGTGGAAGAATGGAAGAAACGCATTCATCCCGATGACCTGGAGGCCGTGGTCAACGCCCACCAGAACTTGATGGCCGGACTGACCGACGAGATGAACCTGGAATACCGCCTGCGGCACAAGCACGGCTCGTACCGCTGGATCCACGCGCGCGGAGCCAGCCTCAAGGACGATTCCGGCGAACCGGTCCGCATTGCCGGGGCCATTACGGACGTGACGCTGCGTAAACAGGCTGAACGGCAATTGCGCAAGAGTGAGGAAATGTACCGCTCCCTCATCGAGACCACGTCCGAGGGGTATCTCATGCTGGACCGGGATGCTTTGATTCGCGGTACGAACAAGGCCTTCCGGGATATGCTCGGATATTCGCGCATCGAGATCGAAGGGCGCACGCCCATGGATTTCATGGACGATCAGGACGGGTCGATTTTCGCCAATCTGCTGGCGCAGCGCGGTTCCTCCCCGCACCAGCAAGGGGAGTTCACTTTTCGGCGGAGGGAGGGAGACGAGGTCAACGTGCTGGCAAGCGCCACGACCATGTTTCATGCCAATGGCGAGGTCAAGGGCTGCTTCGTGCTCTTTACGGACATTACCGAGCGCAAGCGCATGGAAAACCAGCTCCGGCATCAGGCCATGCATGACCCGCTGACCGGGCTGGCCAACCGGACCCTGTGCATGGACCGGCTGACCCGGGCCCTGGAGCGTTCCCGGCGGCGGGGCAACTACAATTTCGCACTGCTTTTCGTTGATCTGGACCGGTTCAAGATCATCAACGACAGTCTGGGCCACAATGTGGGGGATGCTCTGCTTATTGAGGTGTCCCGGCGGTTGGAGGAGAGCGTTCGCGAGCTGGATACAGTATCGCGTTTCGGCGGGGATGAGTTCATCGTGCTTCTGGAGGAGTTGCAGTCCCCGCGTATGGCCATCCAGGTGGTCAAGCGCATGCGCCGGCGACTTCGGCGGCCCTACAATCTGGGCGGACACGAAATTCAGGTCTCGGCCAGTCTCGGCATCGTACTAGGGCCGGTGCAGGCGGAGCGGGCCGAGGACGTGCTGCGCTATTCCAACCTGGCCATGCACCGGGCCAAGGCCGCAGGGCGGGACCGCTTCAAGGTGTTCAGCAACCGGCTGCTGGAACATGCGGTCCAGCTCATGACCCTGGAAAACGACATGGACACGGCCATGGCCGAAGGGCAGTTCTTCCTGAACTTTCAGCCCATCGTCCAGGTGCACGGGGAACAGAAGCTTTTTGCCTTTGAGGCGTTGGCCCGATGGCGGCATCCGGAACGCGGGCTCATCCCGCCGGCCGAGTTCATCGCCGTGGCCGAAGAAACCGGGCAGATTACGGATCTGGGTCTCTGGGTGCTGCACGAAGCCTGCGCCACCATGGTCCGCTGGCGGGAAAACATCCCCGAAGCGCGCGACGTTTACCTGAGTGTGAACATTTCCGGCAAGCAGTTTGCCCAGGCCGATTTGATCGGCAAAATCCGGCGCATCCTCCGCCAGACCGACATGCCCGCCACGCGGCTCAAGCTGGAGATCACGGAAACAGCCATTATGCAGAATGCGGTGCAGGCCGCCAACACCCTGCGCATGCTCAAGGATCTGGGCGTGACCCTGGCGGTGGATGATTTCGGCACCGGGTATTCCTCCATGAGCTATCTACAAAAGCTGCCCCTGGACCACCTCAAGATCGATCTGAGCTTTGTGCAGGCCCTGGATGCGGGGCCGGAAAACGTGGAGATCGTCAAGGCCATCATCAACCTGGCCCATACCCTTGGGCTCCAAGTGGTGGCCGAAGGCGTGGAACGCCCTGAGCACCAACGCACTCTAGTGGAACTGGGCTGTGAATACTTCCAGGGCTACCTATACTCCCGCCCGGTTTCCGTGGAAGAAGCCGAACAATTCATCCGGGGAAGCCGGAGTTTTGTACTTCCTGGTTGACGGTCCAGGCCTTGGTTCTGTTTGCGGCGGGTCTTGAAGCACCCTGCTCCGCGTCCTCTTCCCTTTTCTTTAAGAAATCGGTTTGAAAGAAGCGGCCTCATGGACTGCTGCCCCGGGCCGTTTGCAAACGCTGCGGCGTCTTGCCGGGGCAAACAGAGGGCGTCGGAGATCAGGCCGTGAGCCAGGCGGCGATCCAGGCCAGCACAGGGAGCAACACGGCCAGCAGTGCGGCCGCCGTTCGCAGATATGGACCAGGGCGGCCTTTGCGGCGGATCAAAGTCCCTGCCAGCAGTCCCAGCAGCAGGCCGTTGACGAACCCGAACAGATGCGCCCCCAGGTCTGTATTCTCTCCCCCTGAACCCAGCATGGCCAGCAGGCCAAAACCAGCGCCCAGCGGCACCAGCGAGCGGAGCCAGCCTCCGTGTCCTTCCAAAGTCCCCTGAGCGGCCAGCAGACCAGCCGCCGCGAATACGGCTGTGGAGAATCCGATGGAGTCGTGGGGCGGCCCCATGGTCAAGGCGTTGCAGAGATTGCCGAATATCCCGCCCAACATGGTGAGCAACAGGGCCGGACCGCACCCCAGGCGTCGGCAGACCAGGGCGATGAACAGGGTCCCCACCACGGCGTTGCCCAACACGTGTGGTCCGTCTGCGTGCAGGGTCAGGGCCGTGATGCTGCGCCACCATTCACCGTGCAGCATGGCCCGGGCATTGGCGCTACCCCGTTCGAGCAGCAGCTGAGGGTACACGCCCAGGTCCGGGTGCGCCCGGACCGCAAAGGCGTGGGCTGCGGCCAGAGTGAGCCCACCCAGGGCTGGAGGAAAGATTTCCGAGGGCCCGGGCAAGGGCGGCGGCGGGGGCTGGTGGGGTTTGGACTGGCCTTGATTTTCCGTCAGCCAGAGATGCAGCTCCTCAAGGGCCTGTTCCCGGTCCATTCGGCGGACCTGCACGGTCCAGCCGGGTCCTTGTCGGGGGGTGCGGCAGGGCAGGTGCCGGGCTTCGAGCACCAGGGCGTAGAGCCGGGCGCTTTCATGGTCCAAGGGGAGGGGCCTGGCCTCTGGCAGATCAGGTGCTGGAGCCGGAGGCCGGACCAGAGCACCGGCAACGGGGGCAGGAGGGGGGGGCTGGGCTGATTCGGGGGCGCGGGGGGCGGCGGACGATTTTGCCAATGGCGGCAGCGGAAG
>JAQVYA010000066.1 GCA_028708865.1 Desulfovibrio sp.
GCTGGGCTTTAGCTCCAACGGCCCGTTCGGCCTGCTGGCCATTGGTCCCAAGATGTTGATGGACGTGGCCGGGCTCTCCCCCGACGCCGCCAACGACGTGCCCTACAACGGCGGCGGAGACGCCAAGGTGGCTCTCCTGGGCGGGCATGTGGACTTTCTCGGCGTAAACCTCTCGGCCGTCATCGACCAAATCAAGGCCGGACAAATGCGCGCCCTGGCCGTGACCACTTCCGAACGGCTGGACAGCCTCCCCGACGTGCCCACCGTGGCCGAGGCAGGCTACCCCAAGCTGGAGATCCTGCTCGGCTGGAGCGGCCTGTGGGGTCCCAAGGACCTGCCGGAATCCGTTACATCCGCCTGGATCAATGCACTTCAGCAGATCAAGGAAGACGCGCAGTGGAACAAGCTCACCCACAGTCTGGGATCCATACCGCGCATTTTGTCCCCTGAAGAGACGAAAACCTTTGTTCGCGACCAGTTCGAAACCTATCGCGCCTTTGGCGAAAAGCTCCGCCAGAGCAGCAACTAAATCCTGTACCGGAGCGGCGCGCGGTCGCCGCTCCTCTTGCAAGGAGCCTTCCATGTCCCCAAGCACACAGGACACCGTCTACGGACTTACCGTCGGGATCGGTTTTTCCCTCTTTGTATTCTGCGGCATTCCCGCCTGGGTGGAAACGCCTCCCCACGTGCGCATCGCCGCGGTTTCCCCAACGTTCTGGCCCCGGATCGTCAGCATCTTCCTGGCGTTGATGGGATTTCTTTTAGCATTCGGCGGGATGCGCCGCCGCTCTCTCTCGGGGCTGGAAACCGCTCCCTGCAATGCCGAGAGCGCCCCCAGGCAACGCAATATCACGCCATTGGTCACTCTGAGCGTCTTTCTCGCGTACTATCTGCTCATCGACGTGCTCGGAATGGTGCTCTCTTCAGTGTTGGCCATGCTGGTCATGGCCCGGCACTACGGCGAACGCAACTGGCCGATGCTGGCATTTGTGGCCCTGGCCCTGCCCCTGACGCTCTATGCCTTCTTCGTCTGGGTCGCCAAGGTGCCCCTGCCCCTCGGCCTGTTCGCCTGAGTCCGCCTCCCGAGGCAAGGAGAAAACCATGATTGAAAATCTGGCGGCCGCCCTGAGCCTGGTGGCCACATGGTACAACTTGGCGGCCATCGCCGGAGGCATGCTTTTCGGCGTGGTCATCGGGGCCATCCCCGGCCTCACCGGCAACATGGCCGTAGCCCTGGCCCTGCCGTTCACCTTTTACATGAACCCCATCACTGGTCTGCTGCTTTTGGTCGGGCTCTATAAGGGAGCCATCTACGGGGGATCCATCTCCGCCATTCTGATCAAGACCCCCGGCACCCCGGCGGCGTCCTGCACAGTGCTCGACGGCCATCCCCTGACCCAAAAAGGCCAGGCCCGCAAAGCCCTGGACATGGCCTTGGCCGCCTCCTGCACCGCAGACCTCATCTCCAACCTGACCCTGATCTTCTGCACAGGCTGGATCGCGGCCTTTGCCCTGCGCTTTGGTCCGCCCGAGTTCTTCACCCTGATCTGTTTTTCCATGACCATGATCGCCGGGGTTTCCGGCAACTCTCCCATCAAGGGATTCATCTCCGCCGGCCTGGGCCTGCTCACGGCCACGGTGGGGCTGGACCTCATGTTTTCCACTGAGAGAATGACGTTCGGCAATCCGGACCTCATGGCCGGGATCAACTTCATCCCCGTGCTCATCGGCCTTTTCGCCCTGCCCGAAATGATCCGCGGCCTCACCGGGGATCAAGCCGCGCAGGTTGCTCCAGTGGACGCAGGCCGGCTCACCTGGACCGAATTCCGCGGCAGTCTGAAGACCATTTTGCGCGGCGGAGTCATCGGAACCCTACTGGGAGCCATTCCCGCCATCGGTCCCGCCCCTGCTGCCTTCCTTTCCTACAGCGAAGCCCGACGGACCTCCAAAAATGGGGATAACTTCGGCAAAGGAGAGTTGGAGGGCATTGCCGCTGCCGAATCCGGCAACAGCGGGTGTTGCGGGTCCACCATGATCCCGCTGCTCTCCCTGGGGGTACCCGGAGACCCCATCACCGCCATCATGCTCGGCGCGTTCATGATCCACGGGCTCACCCCCGGGCCGCTGATCTTCAAACAAAACGCCCCGCTGGTGTACGCCCTGTTCATCGGCATTTTGTGCAGCTCGTTCATGCTCTACTTTGCCGGGCGCGGCATTGTCCGCGTCTTTTCCAAGGTGGTGAACATCCCCAAGCGCATGCTCTACCCCGCCGTGATGGTACTCTGCGTGTTCGGCGTCTACGCCGTGAATAACAGCATGCTTGACGTGCTGGTCATGATTGTTTCCGGCGCTGTGGGCTATGTCATGCTTCTAACCGATACACCGCCGGCCCCCTTCATCATCGCCTTTATCCTGGGGCCCATGTTCGAAGACAACCTGCGGCGATCACTCATCATATCCAACGGAGGTTACGAAGTGTTCATCGCTTCCCCCATCAGCTGGCTGTTTATTGCGCTCACCGTGGCCAGCATTGCATTCACGGTTCTGCGCAGCGTTCGCAAATCCCAAGCCGCGAGGTGCGGGGCATGAATACCGCATCCGCACCCGACTCGACCCTGCGCGTCCGCAAAGTGGAAATCCGGGTATACCGCGCCCCCATTCAAACATCCGTAACCACATCCTTCGGCACCATGCATGACCGGCCGGCCGTGCTGGTTTGCCTGGAAGATGCGGACGGAACCCGGGGATGGGGCGAAATATGGTGCAACTTCCCCCAATGCGGAGCCGAGCACCGGGCCGCCCTGCTGCAATCCGTATTCGCTCCCCTGCTCATGAACAGGCAATTCCAAAATCCCGACACCTTGACCAGGGAATTGACCCGACGCACCCATACCCTCATGCTCCAGACGGCCGAGTACGGCCCGATGCAGCAGTGCCTGGCAGGAGTGAACAACGCGGCCTGGGATCTGACCGCGCGCCGGGAGGGAGTCCCCCTGTACCGATTGCTGGGAGGTACCGAGTGCGCGTCGGTGCCTGCCTACGCCAGCGGCATCAACCCCTTGCAATGTCTGGAAACCGTGGAATCTTGCCGTAAGACCGGGTTCCGGACCTTCAAGTTGAAAGTCGGTTTTGACCGGAAGGCAGACCAGGACAACGTGCGCCGCATCACCGACGGTCTGCTCCCGCACGAGCAGCTCCTGCTGGACGCCAACCAAGCCTGGGACCTGGATACGGCCGTGACCGTGCTTCGGGAGCTTGCGGCCTGGAATCCCGGCTGGATCGAAGAACCGCTCCGCTGCGACCGCCCCCTCGAGGAGTGGCGAAGTCTGGCCCAGCTTTCCCCCATTCCCCTGGCTGCCGGAGAAAACCTGCGCTCCCAGGAAGCATTCCGCGCCGCGCCCAAATACCTGGCCTATGTCCAACCCGACGCCTGCAAGTGGGGCGGGGTGAGCGGATGCCTGATCGCGGCCCGGACCGCACTGCATGCCGGGGCCGTCTACTGCCCGCATTACCTTGGAGGCGGCATCGGCCTGCTGACATCGGCCCATCTGCTGGCCGCCGCGGGCGGCACCGGCATGCTGGAAGTGGACGTGAACCCCAACCCCTTGCGGGATGGACTGGTGCACCCCCGGCCCCAACTGCGCGACGGGCGTTTTCTCCTTCCCGAGGGGCCCGGCATAGGCGTGGAACCGGACCATGGGGCGGTTGCGGATTTCCTGCAACGCACTTATGTATGCGGATAGACGGCCGTTCCCTGCGGGCCAAAGAACGCGCAGGGATGAAGGAGCATTGCCCATGGCGAACAACGGACAAATGAAAGAACTGCTGAGCCGCAGCCGCAGCCCGCTCTATCTCCAGGTGGCCTGCGCCATCCGCAGCCGCATCGACAGCGGAGAGTGGGGCCCCGGAGCCCGCATCCCCAGCCTGGACCAACTGGCCCGGGAGCACGGAGTTTCGCGCATTACCGCCCGCCAGGCCGTCACCAGCCTCGTGGAGGAGCGACGCCTCATCCGCAAGCAAGGCACCGGCACCTTCGTTGCCAAGGAACCCAGCCGCTGGATGCGCATGAGCACCAGTTGGGAATCCCTGACGCGTATGATCGCGGGAACCTCCCTAGAGATACTCATGGAGCAGGACCTGGCGGAACCGCCCCTGCCCCGGGACATTCCCGGCATTCCTTCGGAGGCGTATCACTTCATGCGCCGCGTCCATAGCTGGCAAAAACGGCCCTATGCCGTGCTGGACATTTACCTGGACCAGAAGGTGTTTGAAAAAGCGCCGGACCTCTACCGCTCCACCACGGTGCTGTCTGTTCTCAACGAACAGGAAACCGTGATCCGGGGCGGCCAGACCCTGACGATCAGCACGGCTGATCCGGAATGCGCCCACCACCTGGGCATTGGCGTGGACGCCCCTGTGGCCCTGGTGGTCCGCCATGTTCTGGGGGCGGAAAACAAGCTGCTCTACTTTGCCAATGTGGTCTACCGGGGCGATTCCGTCAGCTTTGACGTGGATCTCATCTGCGGCAAAAGCTCCGCATAGCGACTCCCCTTGCGCCCAAAAGGGCCACCATGCCGGGAACGACTCAACATTCCAAAAAAAGAAAGGCGGGGATCAGATGCCCCGCCTTTCTTTTTTTGGATTTTAAATTGCGTCTCCGGATGAAAGCCCGGCGACAGCGCCGCAGGTCAGCTGTTGCTGAACTGGGCCACGCGCATGGCCGGCCCGGCAGGGTTCCCGGCGACCGGGGCCGGGGTGATCAGCGCATTGACGTAAAACCGCTTGGAGCGGTCAAAGGAGAACTTGCCGCCCATGACGGCCACGCGCCAGCCTTGATAATCCGCGTACACCGGCGTCAGGAGTGAATCCTCGGGGCTGCTTCCCCCGCGGGAACGCGAGGCCACCACGTCCAGCCGGGCCCCCGGGTCCATGCGGTCCATGACGAACGTCAAGATCACGTATTCCCGCTCCACCAGATTGGTTACGGTAGTATCCTCGCCGTTGGCCACGGCAAAATCGTACAATTGCTTCCAGGTGGTCTGCCGGGTCCCGATCTCTTGCTCCCAAAGATCATAGCGCAGCACGTAAAACTCCACCCGGGGCACCGGAGCAAACAGGGGCCGGGCAAAACTTTCCTCCAGCACCAGCAGGTCGCCCTCCCGGTGGTACTCCAGCAGACTTTGCAGGGCGCAGCCGCGGCCGCAGGAATCCGTCAGCTTGACCACGCTGTGCACGCGGTCCTGGTCGCCCTCTTCCCCGGCAGAAAGAAAGTCCACTTCGGAAACCATGAATCCTTGATACCGGAAGTCCGCTTCCCGCCCGGCGCGGCTTGCCGCCTTGCCGAACCGCACCTGGGGCACGGGTTCCTTGTGCCGCAGATCATTGATCTGCGAGGCCAAAGCCACCCGAAACGCCGACCCCACAGCGCCCGGGTCCAGAGTCCGGCCAATCTGTTCCGGCGAGCCCGGAGCCGCAACCACCGAACTCCCCCCCGAAGTGCGGCAGCCCGTGAGCAACAGGCTCCCCAACGCTGCGGCCAGTACCGCGGTCAGAATGAATCTACGCATGAACTCCCCCTATTTTCCCAGGCCTTCGCCCGTGAGCAGCGCGCTCGTCTGGTTCATCATGTTCCGCGCGTCGTTGGCCAGCATGGCGACGTTGAAGACGCCCTCGCCCGTCACAAGGCGCAACACGATCTTGCCGCCGTATCCGCCGATGATCACAATACGGGCCAATTCCTCCTGGGTCAGCTCCGGGATGGCGGGCGGCGTGGACCCCACGCTCCCCGTATCTGTGGGATCGTAGGTGAACTCGTACGGCTCAAAGGAATCATCAAACTCGGGCGGGGTCAGCAAGCCCTCCATAGGGTCCACCACATCCCCCCCCGGGTTGATATTGAAGAGCCCCCCACCACCGCCTCCGCCGCCTCCGCCGCCGCCATAAGCCACAGCGGACGTTGGAGTGCCGAGCAGCAGGACTGCTACTAAAAAAACAGCCGCTGCAAAAAGATTTTTCAAGGAACAATGCTGCATTGGTATCCCTCCCGTTGTAACAGCATACAATGCGATAAAATGGACAAATAAACACCGTTATCAAGCCGATAGCAAAAAGAAACTTTCCGGTCAAAGCAAGAACTGTCTTTTTGCATTGCTTCGGAATGCAGCGCATATTCTGCACCCTTGAATCGCATCCCACGCAACCATGCCACCACGGGATCTTATCTACATTTCAGCGTAGGCAAAATAAACAAAAGCGCATAATAAAACGGAGCGAAATGCTGCTTCGCTCCGTTGCTTGTTCCATTGCCCTCATGCACTCCGAGGGAGGAATTCTTTTCAGACATCATGGAATCAGGACATGTATCCCCGTCCGATGCTGAATCCCTTGCCCAAAAACGGACCGCTTTTATAGTATGAATCACTGCCCGTGCCGAAAACAAGCGGCAGGACCTTGTCCAGCACCGGGCGTCCGTCCACAAGCACATCCTCATCGGCCTTCACGTCCACGATCTCCCCCACGAACTGGGTATGGAGCCCGATCTCCAGAGTATGCAGCAGGCGACATTCCAATACGAGGGGAAACTCCTGGATATACGGTGCGTCCACGGTTTCGCTGTGCACGGGGGTCAGCCCGGTGACCGCGAATTTGTCCACCTTCCGGCCCGAAGCCATGCCAAAATAGTCCGCTTCCTTGGCGTGCGCCTCGGACGGGACATTCACGGTAAAGGCTTTGCGCCGCATGACGTTGCCGTAGGTGTAGGTGGCCTTGCGCAGCGAGACCGCCACGCACGGCGGTTTGGAGCAGCAGATGCCGCCCCAGGCAATGGTCATGGCATTGGGCTTGTCTTCCTGGTCGTAGCTTCCCACGATCCACACCGGCGTGGGCATGGCAAGAACATCGGCTCCCATAGAGACTTTCATTCTTCCTCCACATTCGGTTTGGTCAGATCCAACGGCTCCCATTCGTACAATTCGGGAGGTGAGGCCAGCAGCGCCTCGGATGCTTCCTGAAAGCGCGTCAGGAACGGTTGACTCTGGTGTTGTTCCAGCAAATCCCGGCTGGCCCAGCGCTCCCGCAACAAGATACTGCCGTCCCGGGCGCGCCAGAGCTCATAGGTCAGGCAACCGGCGTCCTGTCGGCTGGCACGCGCCAGCTCACGCAGGGCTGTCTCCAATTCTGTTTCGGCCCCGGCCCGGGGCCGAAACAGAACCGTCAACACCACGTGGTCTTGGACGGACATGATCTTTCTCCTTATGCGGCGGGTTGCGGCCGGAGACATCCGTCAAAAAACGGTACACCACCCGGCCCGTAAAGAACAACAATTATAAAGAATATTTTTCGCATTCTCCAAGCGACGTGGCGCGCCGATCTATGGACGGATGCACCATAATCTTGAAGCCTGAAAGCCGCGGCGCGGCATTGTAAGCCCTCAGAGGTTGCGCTACTCTCCCAGAGCAGCGGCGTACCGCCACGCGGCCGCCCGGCAGGGCGGACCCGCTTCCCGACCCCTTGCCACCTCTGCCGCGCCGCCCAAGGAGCCCGATGCCTTTCTCCGCATGCGATCAGTTTGAAAACCAGACCTTCCAAGCTGCTTGCTGGAACATTCCGCTGGAAGACACGGCCTTTTACGGCTGCACATTCCGCAACTGCTCGTTCCAGGACGCCCGGTTCGTGAACTGCCGATTCGAGGACTGCACCTTTGTCCTGTGCAACCTTTCTCTGGCCGTCATCGACGCCACCACTTTTTCCGGCGCCGTGTTCGAAGACTGCAAACTCCTTGGGGTGAACTGGTCCCCGGCGGGCGGTTTTTTCACGGCCCGGTACAAGGGCTGCTCCATGGAGAACAATGTCTTCGCGGACCTGAGCCTGGGGGAATTCTCGTTTTCCGGCTGTTCCCTGGTGAACGCCTCGTTCTTCAACACCCGGCTGACCCGCGCCGTATTTGACGACTGCGACCTGGCGGGCTGCCAGTTCACGGACACGGACCTGAGCTTTGCGGACTTCAAAACTGCGCGCCATTATCACATCAACGCCCAGACCAACAAACTACACCAGACCGTTTTTTCCATGCCGGAAGCGGTTTCCCTGCTCTCCAACCTGGACATTGTGCTGGACGAAGAGTGGCGCTGAGTCCGAAAACGAATCCAGCGGGTCCCCCGAACCCGGGAAGCCCGCTGGAAGAAGAGGGAATGGCGGAAGAAAATCAGGCCAAGGTCTTGCCGTAAACGTCCAGATGCACCCGCTGGGGATTGAAACGGTCCTCACTCTGGCGTTCCTGGGCCGGGTGGCCAATAACCGCGAACCCGAGGGGCATGACGTTGTCCGGCAGGGCGCAAAGCTTGCGGAAGCCAGCCTCGCGTTCGGGCTTGGGGTGCACCCCGGTCCAGACCGCGCCCAGCCCCTTGGCATGCACGGCCAGCAAAAGATTCTGCATGGCTGCGGCGCAATCCTGCACCCAATAGCCCGGGTACTTTTCCAGCGCCGTGTCCCCGCAGATCAAAATACCCAGCGGCGCCTGGGCCGCCATGCCCGCATAAGGGCTGAAGGACTGCACGCTCTCCAGCATGGCGCGATCCCGGATGACCACAAACTGCCAGGCCTGGGCATTGCCCGCGGTGGGGGCCATCATGGCCGCGCCCAGCAGTTCGCGCACCACCTCGTCGCTGACGGGTTCGTCCGTGTATTTACGAATGCTGCGCCGTTCCCGAATGGCTTCAAAAACATCCATCTCGCGTCTCCTTGTTTGCATTGCATCAAAAAACGAAGTACGGACGTTTTCAGACATTGCAGAGAATAAATCAAGTACGCACTGTTTTGTTCTATAGTCACCAAAAGGAAACCAAAGTACCGGAGGAAGTCCATGCCCGCGCGCACCAAGCAATGCGGCCTCAAGGAACTGGGGGAACGGCGCTACCACTGCACCTTTGAACTCACGTTGCAAATCATCGGCGGCAAATGGAAACCCATGATCCTGTACCACCTGGGCCGCGACGGGGTGCAGCGTTTCAGCGCGCTGCGGCGCGGCATGCCCGGCATTACGCAGAAAATGCTCACCCAGCAGCTTCGGGAGCTGGAAGCGGACGGCATGGTCCACCGCAAAGTGTATCCCCAGGTCCCGCCCAAGGTGGAATACTCCCTCACGGCAATGGGCCAGAGCATCATGCCCGTGCTGGAGCAGCTCTGCCAGTGGGGCAAGGAATATGAACGCTTTGCAGACCAACAGGCCGCAAAAGCAGAAATCGCCTCCTGACGCACGGCCATGCCCAAGCCGCGTAATAACACATAAGGGTTGTGCAGTTCGTCCCATCTGACGTATGAGGATATCCATGGCAAACCGCGCGCAATCCGATCCTCCCGCTTCCATGCGACCGGGCGAACTGGCCGGCACGGCTTTGGCCGGTCTCGCCTGTCTGGCCGGGTTGACCCTGCTGAGCCAATACAACTTTCTGCTGTTCCATAGCGTGGCCGAGACCTTCAGCGTGGCCATCGGCTGGGCCGCGTTCGGCATTGCCTGGAACTCCCGGCACCGGCTGCAAAGCGGGTATCTGCTGATTCTGGGAACCTCCCTGCTCTGCGTGGGCGGCATCGACCTGGTGCACACTATGGCCTACAAGGGCATGGGCGTGTTCCCGGAAAACGACCCCAACCTGCCCACGCAGCTCTGGATCGCCGGGCGCTACCTCGAGGGCGTATCTTTTGTACTGGCGGCCCTATTTTTGCGACGACCGGCGCGGCCCGCGCCGCTTTTGGGCGGGTATCTGCTGGTCACGGCTCTGCTTCTGGTTTCGGTGTTCGGCGGCTGGTTCCCGGACTGCTACATCCGGGGCCATGGCCTGACGCAGTTCAAAATCCTCAGCGAATACGCGGTCTGCATTCTTTTTCTCCTCAGCGGGGTGCTGTTTTATCGCGGCCGGGAAAACCTGGACCCCCTGCTTTTCAAACTGCTGCTGACCGCCCTGGCCCTTTCCATAGTGCAGGAGCTGCTCTTTACCTTTTACGTCAGCGTGTACGGACTTTCCAACCTGTTGGGGCATTTCACCAAGATCGGCGTCTTCTGGCTGCTGTACTACGGGGTGGTGCGCATGGGCGTGGCCGAGCCGCACCGGGTGCTCTTCCGTGAGCTGGAAGCAAGTCGCAGCCGCCTGGCCGAAAGCCAGCAACGGCTCCAGGAGGCTCAGCGCGTGGCCGGAGCCGGCACCTGGGAATGGCGGGCCGAAACCGGCGAGGTCAGTTGGTCCGAGCAGATGTTCCGACTGGTGGGAGAAGACCCGGAAACCTTCCGCCCCACGCCGAAAAACCTTCGCGCCCTGTTCGGGCCCCGGGCCTGGGAGGCGTATAAACGCAACCTGTTGCGCTGCCTCCGGCAGGACGACCATTGCGAGTTTGAAATTTCCCTGCGCCTGCCGGGCCATGAGGAATTGCGCCACCTGGAAATTTCCTGTCGCGCCATGCGCCAGCCCGGCGGTGAACTGGTCAGCGTGCTGGGCATGCTCCGAGACGTGACGCGTCGGCATCGCATGCAGGCCATGCGCGAGGATGTGGAGCGCATTCTGCATCACGACCTCAAATCCCCGGTGGCCTCCCTGGTGGGCAGCCTGCAAATGCTCAACGCCACGAACAACCTCCCTTCGGAATACCGCGACCTGCTCCGGGCCATGGAACATTCGGCCCGGGACGTTCTCCTGCTCATCGAGCGCTCCCTGGCGCTGCGCCGCATTGAGGAAGGCTCGTTTTCCCCGGGCAGGGAGCCGGTGAACATGCTCCAGTTGCTCGGCGAGGTCCGCCGGCAGACCTCGGCGCTGCGTCGGCAACGCAAGGTCCGGCTCTCCGTGCATCTCACCGGCTTTGACGAGAACGGCCAACGCCCGGCCACCCCCGGCGACGCCCCCCTGCTCCAATCCATGCTCGCCAACCTGGTGACCAACGCAGTGGAGGCCGCTCCGGAAGACAGCACCGTCACCGTCAACATGGGGCATGGGGACGGTCTGCACATCGCCATCCATAACCAGGGAGCGGTTCCCGAGGAAGTCCGGGAGCGTTTTTTTGAAAAATACGCCACCCACGGCAAGTCCGGCGGCACCGGCCTTGGCACGTACTCGGCCCGGCTTATCGCCCAGGCTCATGGCGGCGAAGTACGCATGCGCACGTCCGAAGAGCACGGCACCACCGTGAGCGTGCGCCTGCCGCTGTTTCAGGACGCATAGCCCGGTCCGGCTCCCGGAGGCCCGGGCATAGTCGCATAGTCCGGCCCACTATTCGAACAAAACGGGCCCTGATACCGCCAAGTAAAACCGGACGGAAATATTCTTTGCTCACCCGGCCCGGCGTGCTACGATAGGAGTATGAGCCGATCATCCCGTGACGAACAGTCTGCCTGCTCCGACGGCGAGGCCCTGCGCCGGCGGCTGCGCGAACTGGAAGAACGCCTGCAACAGCGGGACGCAGAACTGGACGCGCTGCGCTCCGCCCGCCCGGACCCCGACCAGAAGCCGGACCTGCATGACAAATTGCGCCTGCTGCAACGCGCCGTGGAACAAAGCCCGGTTTCCGTGGTCATCACCGATGCCCGGGGCGACATCCAATACGTCAACCCTCACTTTACAACGCTCACCGGGTACACCCGGGAAGAAGCCCTGGGCCGCAACCCCCGCATCCTGAAATCCGACAGGCAGCCCCGGTCCTTTTACCGCGAACTCTGGCAGACCATCACCGCAGGACAGGACTGGAGCGGCGAATTCTGCAACCTGAAGAAAAACGGCGAAGAATACTGGGAACAGGCCACCATCTCCCCGGTCAAAAACGATTCCGGAAAAATCGCCCACTTCCTGGCGGTCAAGGAAGACGTAACCGAAAAGCGGCGCGCCCTGCTCCAACTGCGCGAAAGCGAGGAACGCTTCCGCCAGATCGTGGAAGGCACGGACAATATCGTCACCCGAGTGGACGCCCAGGGGCGGTACCTCTACCTGAACACCGCGGCCCAGGAACTCTTTGGCCCGCAGGCCCGCCTCGGCGACCTGGCCTTTGAGAACGTGCACCCCGAAGACCAGGATGAAACCATGCGCGCCTATGGCCGCTGGCTGGACCGCCAGACCCCGAGAATCCGGTTCGAAAATCGGGTGCTCAGTTCCCAAGGCGAACCCCGGAACATCCACTGGACCATCTCCTTCCAGTTCGACGAAAACGGCCGCCTCGAATACGCCACCTCCATCGGCCACGACATCACGGACCTGCGACAGCTCCAGCGCCTGCGCGACGACGTGGACCGCATCACCCGCCATGACCTCAAGGGCCCCCTCCTGGGCATCATCTCCGTGCCCCAGCTCCTCATGGAAGAGGAAAACATCACCACGGAACAACGCACCCTGCTCAAGGCCATGGAGGAGGCGGGCTATCACATGCTCCGGCTCATCAACCTTTCCCTGGACATTTATAAAATCGAAACCGGCGTCTACCGCCTGCACCCCCGCCGCGTAGACCTTCACAGCGTGCTGCGGCGCGTGGTTTCCGAAGTGTGCCGCGGCTTTTTGCACCGCTCCATCGAGGTCCACCGCGCCGACCTGGACGCCCACTCCGACGCGGGAGGCACCGCCGAGGCCCCCCCAAGCCCGGACACCCCCTACCCCGTTTTCGGCGAGGAACTGCTCTGCCATTCCCTGCTGGCAAACCTGCTGCGCAATGCCCTGGACGCCACACCGGAAAACCAGTGCACCCGTGTGACCCTCCGGCCCGGGGACCCGGCCCGCGTGGAAATCCACAACCCCCTGGCCGTGCCCCCAAAAGTCCGCGCTCATTTTTTCGAAAAATACATCACCGCCGGGAAGCCCCAAGGGACGGGCCTGGGCACCTATTCGGCCCTGCTCCTCACGCGGGTGCAAAACGGGGAACTGCGTATGGAAACCTCGGACCAGACCGGCACCACCCTGCACCTGCAATTGCCCCGCCCGCCCCAATGGGCCAAATGACCCCATAGCCCCCGACCCTTTTCCCGCGGCTCTGGTTTTTTTCTCCTGTACGTGGTACCGTTTATTTTGGAACAACTCCCCACAAGCATGGGACAATGGAGCAAGCCTCAACCCCGGGACCACAGCGGATGAAAAGAATAATTCTGCTCCTTCTTCTCGCCTTTTCCGGGCTGGCGGCCTGGCTGATCTCTCCGCCGCGGCCTCCGGCGGACCGGGTCGTGGCTGTACTCCAATACACGGACAACAATCTCAGCACCCTGGAAGGATTTCTGGAAGGCTTGCGCCAATCCGGCTATGTGGAAGGGGAAAACCTCACCCTGGTCTTTGAAGGTCCTGTACAGCGCAAGGAGGACCTGATCCCGGCCATGCAGCAACTGCTCCGGCACCGGCCGGACCTGATCTTCGCCTCCCCCACCCCCGCCGCCAAAATCGCCGCCGACCTGACCCGGGAAAGCGGCATCCCCGTGCTCTTTGCCCCGGTCAACGACCCCGTGGCCTCGGGCGTGGTCCTGGATCAACGGCGGCCCGAAGCCAATATTACGGGCGTGCGTCTGCCCCCCAGCGAAGGACGCCGCCTGCAATCACTCCAGGAAGTGGCTCCCCACGTACACACCGTGTTCGTCCCCTACAATCCGGAAGACTCCAGTGCCCGGGCCAGCCTGAACCAGTTGTTCACCGTGGCGCCGGACCTGGACGTGACGCTGCTTACCAAACCTTTTTCCGTGCAGACCGACCCTGCGGAGCCCGGCTACGTGCCTGCCGAAGCCGATGCGGTTTTCCTGCCGCGCGAAGGCTTGGTCATGTCGCGCATCGATGATTTCGTGGAGGTCTGCAACGCCCGGGGCCTGGCCCTTTCCACGCCGCGCTATGAACAGGTGATGCTGGGCGCGTTGACCGGGCTGGGGTTCATGGGACGCGAAGTGGGTCAACAGGCCGCCCGCATGGGCCGCCTGCTGCTCATCGGTACGCCTGTGGCCGGAATCCCCGTGGAAACGGCCAGGGAATACCTGTTCGTCAACATGGATACGGCCGAACGCATCGGTCTGACCGTGCCGGAAACCGTGCTGCGCCGGGCCAGCCGCATCATCCGCACCCCGCCCCCCAGGGAAGGCGAACCATGATGCGACTGGACCAGCTCCTGCGCCGCCTGTTTCTGGCCCTGGCTCTGGGGCCGCTCCTGGCCATGGGCCTGCTCCTGGGCTGGCACGCCTACGACGTGCAGCTTGATGCCGCCTTCCGGTTCCAAAACAACCGGGCCGGGCAACTGGCCACCCAGCTTGAAGAGCTGTTCCTGAACATGGAAAAGGAGCTGCTCTCGGTGACGCGGTTTCAAAACTTCACGGCCCAACCCCGCTGGCGGCAGCGCGAAATGCTGTTGGAACTCATGGCCACCCTCCCCATCATCCGGGACATGGAAACCATCCGCCCGGATGGCCGGGCGGAACTGCGGCTCTCCAGCGTGGATGCCTATCGCCCCGTAGACCGCGCAGCCATGCAGGACCAGAAACTCTTCCATGAAATTTCCGACAAAAAAGCCATGCAGATGGGGCCCGTGCACGTGGACCTGCAAACCGGGGAACCACTGATCCGCATGGGCGTGCCCGTGTTCGAGCTGCGCACCGGCGAACTGCGGCTGGTCATCGCCGCCACCCTGCGGCTCAACCATCTCTGGGGCCTGCTCACCCACAACGGACTTTCGCGCCAGGAGCGCATCTACGTACTGGACGGCAAATGGCGCATCATGGCCCACGCCAACCCTTCCCTTGTCTTTTCCGGAGCCACGATCCCCCTGCGCTCCGAACCCGCCATCCAGCGCAACGCCTCGGGACACCGGGTGGTGGCGGCCGCGCGCCCCCTGTTCATCGGCGGGCGCGAACTCATTGTGGTGGCCGAACAAGACGCGGCCCAGGCCCTGCTTCCGGCCATCCGCAGCGGAACGGCCTACCTGGGGCTCATCCTGCTGACCATGGTAGGCGCGGTGCTGCTGGCTCGCACGGCCCAGCGACTGCTAAGCCAGCCCATCCGCCACCTGGCAGAGACCGCTTCGGCCATCCGGGACGGCGATCTGGAACGCCAGGCCGGGCACAGCCGCATTCAGGAGTTGGACTTGCTGGCCGCCAGCTTCAACGCCATGACCGGGCGACTGCGGCAGTCTCTGGCCGAATTCGCCGAAGAAATCCGCGTACGCGAAAATGCCCAACAGGAACTCCGGACCAGCGAGGAACGCCTGCTCCTGGCCCTGGAAGCCACCAGCGACGGGCTCTGGGACTGGCGCATTGCCGATAATTCGCTCTACTTCAGCGCCCGGTACTACACCATGCTCGGCTATGAACCCGGCGAATTTCCCCCCTCCTTTGAAAGCTGGAATGACCGCCTGCACCCGGAAGACCGGACCGTGGTGCTCCAGCGACTCAATGCCCACCTCAAAGGCAAAACCCCGTTTGAAGTGGAATTCCGCATGCAGGAAAAAAACGGCGACTGGTGCTGGATTCTCGGCCGGGGCAAGGTGGTGGAACGCGACGAACACGGCGCGCCCCGCCGCATGGTGGGCACGCACGTGGACATGACCGAACGCAAGGAAGCGGAACAGGCCATCCAGCGGGCCAAAGAGGCGGCCGAGGCCGCCAACCTCGCCAAATCGGAATTCCTGGCCAACATGAGCCATGAAATCCGCACGCCCATGAACGGCGTACTGGGGCTCCTGCAATTGCTGCAAAGCACGTCCATGAACGAGGAGCAACAGCAATACGTCAACGGGGCCATCGAATCCTCGGACCGGCTCGTGAACCTGCTCAGCGATATTCTGGACCTTTCCCGCGTGGAAGCAGGCCGCATGGAGATCGTGGAGGAGGACGTGGACCTGGACCCGCTCCTGCACAACGTGGTGGAGACCTTCCGCCATGTGACCGAAACCAAGGGACTCCGCCTGGAGTACCACCGGGACCCGGACGTGCCGCCCACGGTACGCTGCGACGGCGTGCGACTAAGGCAGATTCTCTTCAACCTCGTGGGCAACGCCGTCAAATTCAGCGCCTCCGGGCACGTGCTTCTGGACGTCTACCGGGTGGGCACCACCAGGGAAAACGCCGCCCGCCTGCTCTTCAGCGTGGAAGACACCGGTCCGGGCATCGCTCCTGACAAGCTGGAAAGCATCTTCCACCCCTTTACCCAGGCGGACGCCACCCTGGCGCGCAACCACCAGGGCGCGGGCCTGGGCCTTTCCATTGTCCGCAAGTTGGTCCTGCTCATGGGCGGCAGTCTGACCATCGACACCGACCCCGGCCAGGGAACCACCATCTACCTGGGTCTGGCCCTGCACCCCGTGAACCAACCGGCCAAACAGCAACCAGCGGCAAAACAATCCGTGGCAAAACAGGCGATGCCAAAGCCCGGCACCCCCGCCGCTCCCGACAAGGACAACGCACAGGACGCGGCCCGGCGCATTCTGGTGGTGGAGGATGACCGCATCAATACCTTGAGCATCATGAACATGCTCAAAAAACTGGGCTACGCTCCCCAATCCGTCACGGACGGAAATCAAGTGCTGCCGTTTCTGGAGTCCCATTCCGTGGACGCCGTGCTCATGGACATCCAACTGCCCACCATGGACGGAGTGGAAGCCACCCGGCAGGTCCGGGAATCCGGCCTGCCCCGCGCCGCCGACCTGCCCATCGTGGCCATGACCGCTTTTGCCATGGCCGACGACCGCCGCCGCTTCCTGAACAGCGGCATGGACGGATACATTTCCAAGCCCGTGGACATGAAGGAACTATCCCGCACGCTGGCCGCCCTGCTCCCGGAATGAGCCCACGCCGCCTCAGGGCGGAAACTCGCGATCCCGGTTGCGTACGTCCTCCCGCCAGCCGCTCCGGGGGTTGCAGCATCCCCGGCCGAGGAACAAGGCCCGGCGCGCTTCGGCTCCGTGTTCGGGATCATCCACCAGGGCGCAGAGATAGCGCCCCTGCTCCTCACTCCAAGACAAATCCGGGCAGCGGCGGCAATACCCGTGCAGCCGGTGCGACAGGTCGCACTGGTCGTGCAGGCAGCACCAGCCGCAGCCCACGCATGGTAAGGGGAAACTCAGACCGCGTCGCCTCCCGGGTGAATCCGGAAAGCGGCAAAAAGCAGGATGTTCACGATTACTCCCGACTTGATGGCGAACCAGATGGTCCGTATCCTTCAGGGTACGCGCCTGAAGCGAAAAATCAAACCACCAGGAGCATGCGCATGAAATCCTTCCGTAAGGAACTCTTTTTCGAGGTGCCCGCCCGCCGCGGCTTCGTCAACATCACCCCCCAATGCCGCGAGGCCCTGGCCGAATCCACAATCCGCGAAGGGCTCATGTTGGTGAACGCCATGCACATCACGGCCTCGGTGTTCATCAACGACGACGAGTCCGGCCTGCATCACGACTATGAGCAGTGGCTCGAACGCCTGGCCCCCCACGAGCCCGTAAAGCAGTACCGCCACAATACCTATGAGGACAATGCGGACGCCCACATGAAGCGACAGGTCATGGGCCGGGAAGTGGTGGTGGCGGTCACGGATGGGGACCTGGACTTCGGCACCTGGG
>JAQVYA010000191.1 GCA_028708865.1 Desulfovibrio sp.
AATCACCGGCCCCTGCCCGGCCAATCGCTCCAGGCAGACGCCCAGCCCGGTTCCCAACAAAACAGGCAGGCAGCCGGAGGGTACCCGGGCCGCCAATTCAATCTCGCGTTGCGGCCCGCCACGTCCCCAACAATGTTGCACCCGTTCACGCCCGCCCTCGGTAAAACGCACCAGGATGTCCACAAACTGCCGGTCTTCAAAAACCAGCTCTGCAATATAATGTCGGGAGACCATGCCCCGTTGTAGGGCAAGTGGGTCCGCTGCGCAATCCGAAGAAAAATTTCAAGCAGCAGCCTAAAGCATCCAAGGATTTTGTCCGATACCGCAGGAAAGGGAAAGGTGCGTCCATGGAAGGACGGACTCCCGATCACGGCATTTCGATTCGGATCCCAAGGACGGGTGACAGATGAATTCTGCTGCTGTTTTTTCCATTATTCTGCACGACAGATATCCCGCGCAACGCTGGGCGCGCTTTTTTCTCTCTCTGGCACGGCAAGACCTGCCCTTGCGACGGGTGAGCTTTGCCTTGTACGCGAACATCCCGAAAGCACACGGCCCGGCCTCCCCCACTTTTTCCGGATCTGGGGACTGAACTCGACCGGTCTGCAAATCCGCCGCTGCTCCACTGCCATGGCCTCTTCGAGGAGGGGCATGCACGGCATCCAGGCGGAAAACCATGGGCTCTTGACCCTGTTCGCGCATCCCGGAACTCGGTTGGATGCGCAATTCATCTCGCGCCATCTTGCCGTGCACAAGGCCTTCCCCAAAGCCGATGTACTGTGCGCCGACTTCCTGCACCTGGGTCAGGCTGGATCCGCTTGGGTCCGCAACCGCGGCAGCATCCCGCGCCTGCTCCAACAAATCGACGCCCTGGGTCCCCTCCCCGTGTTCACCCGCAAAGCCGTCCGCCTCTGTCGCCGCTCCCCGCACTCCCCCTTCCCGACCTGGGAACAGGGCATCCAGGCGGCGCAGCGCGGCCTGCGCTTTCACCGCATTCCCGGGCCGCTCTATTCGGTCGAGGCCGACGCCTGGCAGCCGGGCGGGCATGTCGAAGAACTCGCCCGACTGGTGACCAGGCAGCCTGGCTTCTTCCATATGGCGCAATTGCGCTGGGCCCTGGGCGTGCTGCGGCGTTCCGGATGGGCTTTGAATCACCAAAGCCGGACCATCCCCCAGGCCAATCAGGTGCCGCTGCTCCTGGAACAATTCGTCCGCGAACAGCAGGAAATCCACGCCGGCGATCCGGAACAAAACATCCCCGAACTCGCGGTCCAGGGAGCCTAGCCTCCAAAGCATACGCCCCCCTGCGTCCTGAAACGCAAGGGGGCGCTCAGCCGGACTCCCGGCAAAACGAAATAGCCAACCGCTACAGCGGCAACCCGTTCTCGTGCAGATCTTTTTGCAGCAATTCGCGAATGCGTCGACTTACCGGGCCGGGCTTCACATTGTGGATGGGCTTGCCCTCATACCGCACCACGGACAGGGCATCCGTGGTCGTGCCCACAATGAAAACCTCCTTGGCCTCGCGGATTTCCGACTCGCGAATACCGCGAAACATAATTTCCACCTCGCCCTTGATCAGGTCCACAGCCCGCATGAGCGTTGTTCCGGCCAGGGCGTTGGTGAATTCCGGAATATGCAGCCGCCCATCCTGGTCCACGATGCAAACGTTTTCCGTGGCTCCCTCAGCCAGGAACCCCCGTTCATCAAAGCAGATGGGGAAATCATATCCCTTTTCCGCGGCCTCGCGCTTCATGAGCACGTTGGGCAGATAGTCGATGCTTTTGATGGTAGCCAGGTAGGGTTGCTTGGCCGGAATGGACGTCTTGAACGCGGTGACGCCCCTTTCGTACACGGCCTCGGGCTTGCGGTGGATATCATAGGCCACCACGTACAGACTCGGACGCGGGCATTCCTCAGGGGCAATGCCAAAGCCGCCGGGACCACGCCCCAGGAGCACGCGAACCATGCCGTGTTCCCGGTCACCGGCCCGGGCCACTTCCACAATCAGCTCACGAATTTCCTCCCAGGAGCAGGGAGGCAACAGGTGAATGGCCTTGCTCGAACGCTTGAGCCGCTCCACATGCGGATCCACCTGATACAAACGGCGATCAATGAATTTCATGGATTCAAACACGCCGTCGCCCCGGTGCACCAAATGGTCGTCCCAAGGCATCAGCATCATGCGCGGGTCCCGGCAAATGGCCCCCACACTGTGGTCATAAAAAGCGTGCACCTGCCCCATGCCCGGCCGGGGGGCGTTCAGCAGCGCGTGCAGATAGGCATCGGCATCCAGCACTCGGGCCACGGTATTCTCCTTTGAGAAGCGGCGCCAGGTCGGACCGGGACGGCGCGCGGCGTCCCAAGGGTACCGCGCGCCGCACCCACGGCCTGCGTCAGAATTTTTTGACTAGCGGTTTACCCGCAGCAAATCCATTTCCAGCAATTTCTCGGCAATCTGCACGGTGTTCAACGCAGCGCCCTTGCGGATGTTGTCCGAGACCACCCAAAGGTTCAATCCGTTTTCCACGGTATCGTCCTCACGGATGCGGCCCACGAACACTTCGTCCCTACCAGTGGCGTCCAGGGCCATGGGGTAGGCCTTCTTCTCGGGGTAATCCACCACTTCAATGCCCGGAGAAGTGGCCAGCAAAGCCCGGCAGTCGTCAGCCGTCAGCTTGGTCTCGGTCTCAATGTTCACGGATTCCGAATGACCGTAGAACACGGGCACGCGCACGGCCGTGGCCGTGACCTTGATGCTCGGATCGCCCATGATCTTCACGGTTTCGTTGACCATCTTCAGCTCTTCCTTGGTATAACCGTTCTCCAGGAAGACATCGATCTGCGGCAGGCAGTTGAAGGCGATCTGATGCGGATAGGCTTCGGGCACCACTTCCTGACCGTTGAACAGGCGGCGTACTTGGGTTTCCAGTTCGGTGATGGCTTTTTGGCCCGTGCCGGAAACCGCCTGGTACGTGGAAACCACCACGCGCTTGATGCGCGCTTCCAGGTGAATGGGTTGCAGGGCCACCACCATCTGAATGGTGGAGCAATTGGGGTTGGCGATGATGCCCTTATGCCATTCCAGGTCGTGGGGGTTCACTTCGGGGACAACCAACGGACATTCGGGGTTCATGCGCCAGGCGCTGGAGTTGTCCACCACGGTGCAGCCGAGTTTGGCCGCGGAAGGAGCAAACGCCTCGGAGGTGGAGCCCCCCGCGGAAAACAGGGCCACGTCAAACCCTTTGAAACAATCGTGGGTCAGTTCCTGAACCGTGAGTTCCCCGCCCTGAAAAGGCACTTTTTTACCTTTGGAACGGGCCGAGGCAAACGGTACGACCTCGGCTGCCGGAAATTCGCGCTGCTCAAGCACCTTGAGCATTTCTCGGCCCACGGCGCCCGTGGCGCCGCATACGGCCACTCTGGGATTCTTGCTCATGCTCTCCCCTCTATATATTGAGTTTGCTGCCGATCTCCAGGCAGGCCTCAGCCTTGTTCAGGGTGTACAGATGCACGCCCGGAGCGCCTTTATCGATGAGTTCCTGGGCCTGGCGCACGGCATACGCCAGCCCCACCTCGCGCACGGCCTCGTCCCCGCCCTCGGCGTGGGCGGCCTCCAAAGCGGATAAAAATTTGCCCGGAATGGAAGCACCGCAAAGCGAAAGAATGAACTTGGCGGACTTGATGTTCAGAATGGGCAGGACGCCCGGCACCACGGGCACCTGTACATCCATGGCCGCCAGCCGCTCCACGAAGTCGAAATAGAGCCGATTGTCGAAAAAAAGCTGCGTGACCAGAAAATCCCCGCCGGACTGCACCTTCACGCGGGTCCAGTGCAGATCTTCCTGGATGGAAGGGGACTCTACATGCGGTTCGGGGTAGCCGGTCACGGCCACGCCCATTTCCGGGAAGCGTTGCTTGATGAACGCGGCAAGGTCCGAGGCGTGCCGGAATTCCCCCGCGGAAAAGTCAAAATCCGGATTATTCTGCGGCGGGTCGCCCCGCAGGGCCAGCACATTGTCCACTCCGGCCCGCTGCAATTCCGCGAGAAAATGCTCTATTTTCTTTGCGGAGGCTCCCACGCAGGTCAGGTGAGCCATGGGCTCCAACCCCATATTCTGCTTGAGCCGCCGGACGATCTCAAGGGTATTGTCCTGGGTGCCGCCGCCCG
>JAQVYA010000003.1 GCA_028708865.1 Desulfovibrio sp.
TAATGCCGCCGGCAAAGTCAATGCCGTAGCGCGGTCCGCCTTTGCCAACCAGGGAAACGATGCCCACGAGAATGAATATCGCGGAGATCAGGAAGGCTACACGCCGAAATCCAATAAAGTCGAGCCTAGTATCAGGCCGAATGATTTGCAATCCCATGTTGTCTGCCCTCCTTTAGATGCTGATCTTGGCCTGAGAGCCTTTGTTTTGCGTGTAAACGTCAAAAAACACACGCGAAACAAAGATGGCCGTGAACATGGAGGTGATGATGCCGAGCGTCAGGGTCACGGCAAAGCCGCGCACCGGGCCGGTACCGAATTGATAAAGGATCAAGGCGGCGATAACCGTGGTAACGTTGGCATCCAGGATGGTCAACGTGGCGCGCCCAAATCCTTCCTGCACAGCGTTTCTCGGTGTTAATCCACGCCGCAACTCTTCCCGGATTCGTTCAAAGATGATCACGTTGGCGTCCACGGCCATACCAATGGTCAGGATGATGCCCGCGATTCCCGGTAAGGTAAGTGTGGCCCCGAACGCAGCCAGACCTGCCAAAATCAGGACCAGGTTCAACATCAGAACTACGTCCGCAAAAATACCGGCGACACCGTAGTAGATGACCATGAAAACAATAACGAGCGCCAACCCGATGATGGCGGCGGAAACGCCCTTGTCGATGGACTCTTGGCCCAGCGAAGGGCCGATAGTGGACTCGGCGACCTTCTCCACTGGAGCGGGAAGCGCGTCCTTAAGCACCGTGACCAGGTCTTTAGCCTTTTGCACGGTAAAGTGCCCGGTGATGCTGGCTCTGCCGCCGCCGATGCGTTCATTGATCACGGGGGCGGAATAGACCTGTCCATCAAGGATAATTGCCAGGCGTCGGTTGACGTTGGCCGCGGTAACCTGTTCAAAAATGGTGCCGCCCCGGCCGTCAAATTCCAAAAGTACGTAGGGCTTATTGTTGCGGTCGAACTGCGGCGCTGCATCGGAAACGTATTCCCCCGTCAGCACCGGATTTTTACGCAGAACAATGGGAGCGCCCGGATCATCCTGCACATACGCGACCTCGTACTCTAGGGGATTATTGCGCGCCTGCTCGACGCTGACGCCCTGGGCTTCGATCTTGAACTCCAGCTGTCCCATCTGGGTGATCACGGCAATGGCCTGCTCGGCATCTTCCATACCCGGCAGCTGAATCTGAATGCGGTTGCCTTCCTGCTGGCGGATATCGGGTTCCACCACGCCGCGCCGGTCAATACGGCTCCGCACGATATCCACGGTCTGCCGCATGGTTTCCTGCCTGAAGCGGGTCAAATACTCCTGCGAGGCGCTCAGACTGTAAAGCACGCCACCCGAGGAAAGTTCGGAAGCCGTGGGGGTAAGAATGGAGAAATTTTCAGCGAGAATCGCATCCAGTTGATCCTGGTGCGAAGTGTCGTGCAACTTGACTTCAATGCTGCCGTCATCAAGCACTTTTGGGTTCAAGAAGCCGACGCCCCGTTCCTCGGCGTAGTCCTTTAACTCCTGAGCCAAGCGGCGGAGTTTGGTGTCCACGGCCTTGTCCATATCCACTTCGAGGGTCAGGAAAATGCCGCCCTTGAGGTCCAGGCCGAGGTTAATGGTGTCGTTGGGCAGAATTTTATCCAGGGACGAGCCCTTTACGCCGGGCAACGAAGGCAGCGCAAAGTAGACGCCCAGGACAATGACCGCCACAGTAAGGACGATTTTCCAGCGCAGAGTTGAATTCATTGAGAGTTTCCTTGGCGAGGGTTCTCACATGCGTAAAGACGCACGAAAGGCAAGTGCGACCGGAGGACGGTGTGCCCGACGCAGCCGCATGCTTGCCTTTTCGTCAATCGTGTTGGCCACGGATGTTATTTGGCGTCGCCTGCCTTGGCGTCGGCCGGGCCGGCAATGTAACCCCGGTTGATCTTGACTTTAACGTTTTCGGAGATTTCCACAGTCAGAATGTCCTGATCAATCTCCGTGACACGACCATAAAAGCCGCCGCCAGTCATGACCTTATCGCCGACCTTCAGAGCCGCCAGCATTTCCTTGTGCTGCTTGGCTTTTTTCTGCTGCGGACGAATGAGCAGAAAATAAAAGATGGCGAACATGAGAATAAGCATGGGCAGCGGCCCGGCGAGCAGTCCGGCGATTCCGTCAGGAGCCGCGGCCTGGCCGCCTTGGGGGGCGGCCCCCATAGCATGAGCGATGGAAGTAAACATGATTCCTCCTGAAATCGATACGTCTTAAGTCGGCACGTACATGTTGCCGTACGGTCGGTGGGAAAACGGACGAATCTTGGTAAAGGATTCCGAAAAAATTTCTTCGGCATCCAGATTCAACTCCGTTGCATAGTCCCGGACGATACCCTCAATTACCTGCATATCTTCGGGGGTGACGGGCCTGGAGCGCAGTCCTGGGCCAAGCTGGTGCTCGGGCACATTGCCCCGCACGTAAATCACTCCACCGTGCATGCCGGTCCCCAGGCCTCGTCCCGTAATCGGCGCATCTGACTTATCAGAAAACATTCCGAGAAGCAAAATAATTCCACCGGCCATATATTCGCCGAGGAAGTCTCCGGCCTTGCCGCCAATCACGATGGTGGGGCGGCGATCCAGGTAGGATTTCATGTGAATGCCCACACGATACCCTACATCCGTACGGATATAAATTGCCCCGCCGCGCATGGCATACCCCACAACATCCCCGCCCATGCCATCCACGACGATCTTGCCGTCATCCATGGTGTTGCCGACGCCGTCCTGCACATTTCCGTTGACGCGGATGCGGGCTCCACGGGTGAAGGCAGCCAAATCTTGCCCTGGTAAGCCATTGATTTCAAAAATGAAGTCGCCTTCAAGCCCCGTAGCGATATAACGCTGCCCATTGACGTTGTCGAGACGGAACTCGGTGACTCCCTGCCGAACCAGTTCACGGATTTGTTCGTTGAACTCTTTATAATACTGCCCGGTCGCGTCCAGAACAGCCGTACTTGTCGTTGTCGTACTCATCTATGCCTCCAAATCCACGATCACAGGCTCACCTGCCTTGGGCATCCAGACGCGGTCCAATTGCGGGCAAACCGTGCGCACGGCCGATTCCTCGCTGGACATGAAGACCTTATCGCCTTGCTCGGCCACAAGCAGAGGACGCAGCTTGATGCGGTCATTCAGCCCCCAAAGGCCGTCTTTGTTACCCACCAAGATGGCAAAGGGCCCATTCAACATGCCGGAACCGTAGGTCATGCGCAGCGCGGTGTAGAGGTTGCGCTCCTTATCAGGCATGCGCTCGATCTCATCCCAAAATGGCGGGGCAAAGACTTTGCTGGCCATACGGCGGGAAAGACCGTGCTTGCGCACCAACAAATCCAGCTCATAGGCCACCACTTCGGTATCAGTCATCATGGTGCAAAGGTAATCGTTTTCGCACAGCCAGCGCCGATTGATTCCGTAGGAACTGATTTCGCCGTTATGCACGATGGACCAGTCCAGCAAGGTGAATGGATGCGCCCCGCCCCACCATCCTGGGGTGTTGGTGGGGAATCGGTTATGGGCGGTCCAAAGATAGGCGAAATACTCATCGACGCGGAAGAAATCAGCAATGTCTTCGGGATACCCTACCCCTTTGAACGCCCCCATATTTTTACCACTGGAAAAAACAAAAGCTCCCGGCACCGTGGTGTTGATCTTCATCACCAGGGCAACCACGAAGTCTTCTTCGGGAAGCCCCTGGCAGTCAGCCGGGCAATCGGCCCTGGGCGTGGCAAAATAGCGCCAGACCAAGGGCGGGTTGCTGATGACCGGAGTCTGGCGAGTAGGAATGGGCTCGTCGTGTTCCACTTCAAAATATTTCAAGATGAGCTCACGAGCCGAGGTGAGGGCCTGCTGATGATCACACATCAGGTGCAGGGCGTATTTATCCGCATGTTCCGGGTAGATTCCATAGGCGGCAAAGCCTCCTCCCAGCCCATTGCCCCGGTCATGCATGCACGCCATGCCGTCAATGGGAACTTGTCCAGGAATCAGACCCCGCTTGGTATCAATGACGCCAAAAACCCCGCAGCCGGAGATATCCTTTTGAAAATCGTAATAGCGTTCAGGCGCTTTCATTTATTCTCCTCAACGACCGTGCGTACACGGCTAATCCTTGTCCACCCAATTGGGATTCCAGGTGTCGTCGAAAAAACGGTCCGGCCACAGCAACACATCCGGGTGTCCTTGAGACAGGCTTTGCCGCATCTCCGGCGTTAGATTGAGCTGAAATTTGATAAAAGAAGTATACAATCCGGCCTGATCGATATCGCCAACCAGGACATAGCCCACAAGTCTGTTGTCGTGAAACACCAGCTTGCGATAGGTCTGTTTGCGCTCGTCCAGGGAAGCTTCCACATCGTAGCCCTCCTCGCCTTCGGGAGGATTGACCGTACCGACGGAGATGGTGGGTAGGCCATAAAAACTGATGGAGTTCATGGCTAGGCCTCCGATATACGGTGTTGCCCTGGAAGCCATATTCTTGCCCGCGCAATACCCCTGGCTATAAGCGTTGGTCCAGATGGGTACAACGCGGTTTTCATCATGCAGCAGGTCCTTGGCCTGGGCCACATCGCCCGCAGCAAATACGTTTTCATCGCTGGTACGCATGAGATCGTCCACCACGATGCCGCGATCCACCCTGAGCCCGGCGGCTTCCGCTAGGTCCGTATTGGGCACCACGCCAATGGCGATGACCACGATTTCCGTTGGGATATAGGTCCCATCCGTACATTTGACTCCCCGCACCCGGCCAGCAGCATCGCGGTCGATGTGCTGGGCCGTAACCCCGCAATGGACTGAAAGTCCGACCTCATCGAGCCGGCGGGCCGCCAGGCGAGCCGCATTGGCGTCGAATGCCAGAGAGAGAATCCGAGGCGAAAGTTCGAGAATGGAAACTTCCACCCCGCGGTCAAAAAGGGATTCCGCAGCTTTGAGTCCAATAAGTCCGCCGCCGACCACAACCGCCTTTTGAATGTCCTTGGCCAGCGAAATCATGGTCTGGGCGTGGTCGAGGTTGGTGAAGTTGTAGACGTCAGGACCATCGGCACCGCGAATAGGCGGCGTAAAGGGCTTGCCCCCCGTGGAGACGAGCAGCCGGTCATAATCTATTTTTTCTCCGGTGCTGGTGGTGACGGTTCGGGCGGCGCAGTCAATGGCCGAGACAGTGGTCCCGAGACGCAACTCCACGTCGCTTTTGCGATAAAATTCATCAGGGCGCAATGCCAGTTGGTCCGGACTGATTTTCCCGGCCAGCAGGTAGGAGATCAGCGGACGGCCATACGGAGCCGAGGCTTCGCTTCCAATGGCCACGATGCGGCCCTGACGGTCATGTTTGCGGATGCCTTCAATGGCGCCGATGGTGGCCACTCCGTTTCCAATGAGTACGTATTTCATATTGCTTCTCGGCTCGCTGGAATGATCAATCTATTCGTCGCGGTCTTCGTACTTCAGAGCCTGGTTCGGGCAGGCCTGCACACAGGCAGGCCCTTCCTCCCGGCCGCGGCACAAATCACATTTTACAATCTTGCTTTCCACAGGATGTCGGCGGATGGCCCCATAAGGGCACGCCATAAGGCAGGACCAGCAGCCCACGCATTTTCCCCGGTCGTACACGGTTTCCCCTGTTTCCGGATCCTTGTGCAACGCACCGGAAATGCAGGCGGCCACACACGAAGGGTCGTCACAATGGCGACAGCTGATGGCCACGCATTCGGATCCTTTTTGAAAGATTTTCTTACAGGGTGACAGTCCTGCGGCCTCGCGCTCTTGTGTGTAGGCGATGATCAGGTCCCCGGACTCGGAATGGGCCGTGATGCAGGCCAACTCACAGAGATGGCAGCCGATACAGTACTCTCTGTTGGGATAAACGCGCTTCATGCTCCTCCCCTATCTGCCGGCGTGTTTGACGCCGAGAATATCCAGTTCGGTGTCGCTCAGGCCGATCCCGCGCAGTTTGTCGCGGTTGCCGCGCAGGCTTTCGATGGAATTGAGCCCCATCCCTCCAAGCATTTCCTGGATTTCATGGCTCCAGGCGTTCACAAGGTTGACCAATTTTCGGGAAGCCACGTCCGGATTTTGCCGCTTGGACAACCTCGGATCATTCGTGGCGATACCCCAGGGACACTTGCCGGTATAACAGCGGCCGCAGAGAGTGCAGCCGACAGCCAGCAAGGTGGCCGTGCCGATGTAGACCGCATCCGCTCCCAAGGCGATGGCTTTGACCACGTCCGCAGCGCAGCGGATACCGCCCGCCGCCACCACAGAGGCCTTGTGACGAATGCCCTCATCTCGCAGGCGTTGGTCTACTGCGGCCAGAGCCAGCTCAATGGGAATGCCCACGTTGTCCCGGATCATGGCAGGAGCCGCCCCTGTACCGCCGCGCATGCCGTCCACGGTGATAATGTCGGCCCCGGCTCGTACGACTCCGGAAGCAATGGCGGCTACATTGTGTACGGCTGCGATCTTGACGGACACAGGCACCCTGTATTCGCTGGCCTCCTTGAGCGCAAAAATAAGCTGCAACAAATCTTCAATGGAATAGATGTCATGGTGCGGAGCCGGACTGATGGCATCGGAGCCGATGGGAATCATGCGTGTTTCAGAGACCTTGTCATTGATCTTTTCACCCGGCAGGTGTCCGCCGATGCCCGGCTTGGCCCCCTGCCCGATTTTGATCTCAATGCCGCATCCCGCATTGAGGTAATCGCGATGGACTCCGAAACGTCCGGAAGCTACCTGAACAATGGTATGTTTTCCGTATTTGAACAAGGAACGGTGCAATCCCCCCTCACCGGTGTTGTAGGCGGTCTTCAGTTCCGTGGCGGCTCGGGCCATGGCCCGATGCAGGTTAAAATTGATGGCCCCGAAACTCATGGCCGCAAACATGATGGGCGTATCCAGCTTGATCTGGGGAGCGATTTCCGTTTGTAAAGAGGGAGGCTCTTGCCCGTTTTCCAAGAGCTTGAGCCGGTCCGGCTTGGTTCCCAGGTAGGTGCGCAGCTCCATGGGCTCGCGCAAGGGGTCGATGGAGGGGTTGGTCACCTGGCTGGCGTCCAGCAGGAGGCGATCCCAGTAGACAGGAATATCAACAGGGCTGCCCATGCCTGCCAAAAGTACGCCGCCGGTGTCGGCCTGCTTGTAAATATTTTGCAGGAAAACAGGACGCCAGTTGGCGTTGGGACGAAATTCCGAGGGGGTCCGGCGAATGGTCAGCGCGGCTGTGGGGCAAAGCGCTTCACAGCGATGGCAGCCGATGCACTTGCTGTTGTCGTGCATGACTTTCTGGCGGTTATCATCCCAGTAATGGGCCTCGTAGGAACACTGCCGAACGCAGACCTGGCAGTTGATGCAACGATCTTTGTCGCGTTCAATGATGAATTCATGATAATTTTTGTTGATCGGCTGGAACAGCACTGTGAGCACCTCGCACAGGATGTTGGGGAACTGCGGCAAATGACGAAGCTCCCATCATACTCTGATTTTTCATTGGGACGCACAAAAAAGCACATTTTGCCCAAGGCTGTCAATGGTTCATTTTTTACAAAATCGTAAATGTAAAAAATGAACCATGTTAAATTCACCATTTTTTATTTCGAAATGTAAAAAGGCCCCTTTGGGAGGGGCCTTTTGCGTAATCAATTATTCATTTTGTGCCCAATGGATCAATCCAAGGCTGTGTGGATCAGGCAGCAAGGGGTGGCTCGGCATGATCCGGACCGTAAAACCGAACCTTCCTGGGTCGTCTGGTTGTATTTCGCAACGGTACAACCGCCAACCGTCATCAAGGGCCTGATTCTCGTGCATGGTTGTGGTCACCCGGCGCGCAAAAAGGCCATCCTTGTCCAACAGACCATGATAGACCTCCACCCGAACATTGCTGGGGGCCACACCATTCAGGTTCACTTCGGCCCAGACAGTAATGGGCTCCTGGACAAAAATCCGTTCCTCAGCGTCGCTCCGGACGTTGCGGATCGCCAGCCCGCCCCATTGCGTCATCAAATCCATGCGCCAGGACGCCAACTCCTTGGCCGGACCGAACTCGTTGCGGGCTAGGGCCGTGCCATTGATATACGCTGGCAAGTAGGTATTTTCCGCGTAGTCTTCCACCATGCGGTGCCCATTGAAGATAGGACCAAGCTCTCCAATGGCGCGCTTCATCTTATTGATCCAGCTCCGCGGCAGATTGCCGTGCCCACGGTCATAAAAGTCGGGCACCACGTCGCTTTCCAGGACAGTATAAAGCGTCTGGCTTTCAACGAAATCCTGATAGGCGTGGTCCTCGTATTCCTCGCCCATGCCGATGGCAAAGCCTACGGAGTTGTCTGGCCGGAACGCCTCGTCCCACCAGCCGTCCAGAGTGGAAAGCTGAAGGACGCCGTTGGCCATGGCTTTCATACCACTGGTTCCGCAGGCTTCCAGTGGGCGGCGCGGCGTGTTCAGCCAGACATCGCATCCCTGGACCATGTGCATGGCAATCTTCATATCGTAATCCTCCAGGAAGACCATGGAATACCTTGTGTCTTCCCTTCGGCATAATTCGATGAGCTTTTGAATCAGCCGTTTGCCGTCGTTGTCCGCTGGATGGGCTTTCCCCGCAAAGATGAACTGCACCGGATGCTTGCGGTTGGTAACCAGACGCACCAGTCGTTCCTGATCCAGTAAAAGCATGTTTGCTCTTTTATATGTAGCGAAACGGCGGGCAAACCCGATCGTCAGGGCGCGGGGATCCAACACCTCGTCGGCGGCCTGTAGCTCCTGGGCCCGGGCCCCTTTATCCAAAAGTTGACGACGCAGGCGTTTGCGCACGAAATCCACCAGGCGTTCGCGCATACGTTCATGGGTGCGCCAAAGCTCGGCATCGGGAATGCTGTCCGCATTCTTCCATACCCGAGCGCAGTCTGGATCCTCCCGCCAGTTGGAACCGAGATAGCGGTCATAAACGAGGGCCAGGTCCGGGGCCACCCAGGTGGGCATGTGCACTCCGTTGGTGATGGCGCCAATGGGGACATCCTCGACCGGGAATTGCGGCCAAACCCGTTTCCACATATTCCGCGAGACCTTGCCGTGCAGCTGGCTAACGCCGTTGTTGAATCGGGAGAGACGCAAAGCCAGTACCGTCATGCAGAAAGGCTCCTGGTCGTTGCGCGGATCCTCGCGTCCCAAAGCAAGAAAGACCTTGAAGGACAGGCCCATATCTCTGGCGTATCCTTCAAAATACCGGGCCATTAAATCAGCAGGGAACCGGTCGTTGCCCGCAGGCACCGGGGTATGCGTGGTGAACACACTGGTGGAGGCTTCCATTTCCTGCGCCGCCTCAAAACTCAGGCCGTACTCGCGCATGAAGATACGAATGCGCTCCAGGGCCGCAAATGCGGAATGGCCTTCATTCATATGCACAACGGTGGGTGGCAGGCCGAGTTTGTTCATCAACCGGACTCCACCAATGCCCAGAAGGACTTCCTGGCGCAGGCGCATCTCCAAATCACCACCGTAAAGACGTGACGTGATCTGGCGAAGCTCCGGCGGATTCTCGGGGATGTTGGCATCCAGCAGATACAACTGAATACGTCCCACAGCGCAGATCCAGGCCCGGGCCAAAAGTCGTTGACCTGCCAGATCCACCTCAACGGTGATGAAATTTCCTTCAGCATCCCGAGCCGGGCGCAAAGGCAGTTCCTCGAAATCATAATCCGGATACCGCTCCTGCTGCCAGCCGTCCGGCGTCATGTATTGCCGGAAATACCCTTCACGGTAGCACAGCCCCACTCCGTTCAAGGGCAAATTCAAGTCGGAGGCAGATTTGAGGTGGTCCCCTGCCAGAATACCCAGCCCACCGGAGTAAATGGGCAGACAGGTGGCAATGCCGTACTCGAGACTGAAGTACGTCACGGCCGGGCGCGCATCGGGCAGATTCGGGAAATTGGTGCTCGCTCCTTCCTTGCTGAGGTAGTGGCGCAGCGAGGCCTGGGCCTCGTCAAGGCGCTGAAGGAAGAACTCATCCTGGGCCAAATCCAGCAATGTCCGCTGGGGAAGCCGGTTCAAAAAGGCCACGGGGTTTTCCCGGCAGTTTTCCCAAAGGCTTGGGTTCATTGTGGAGAACAGGCCGGAAATTTCACTGTTCCAGGCGAACCAGCAGTTGTAGGCCAGCTCCCAGAGAGCGGAAAGGCCGTCAGGCAGGCGCGGAACCGCGCTGAATGTCTTTAAGGGACGCATGAAGGGCACTCCTTGCGTAATGGGATTTTCTTTTCTTACCCGTTTATCGGTCCAGGCCATAAAGCGCAATACGATTGGAAAAACAATCACGGTTTGACACCCGCGCACTTTCGGTTCATTTACAGGCGGTAACACACAAGGAGAACAAATGATCCACGATTCCAATAATTCCATTGATGTCAAAATTCATTTCACCCACGCCGTATGGCAGGAGCACGAACTGGCCTACGGCACGGTTTCGTCCGCCGGCCTTGATCTGCGCGCCTGTTTCGACGAGCCGGAGCTGGTCATTGAGCCTGGAGATCGCGTGGCCATCGGCACCGGTGTACGCATGGAAATCTGTGAACCCGGCTGGGCCGGATTCATTTTTTCCCGCAGCGGGCTGGGCACCAAGCAGGGATTGACCATAAGCCAAGGGGTAGGTGTTATTGATCCTGATTACCGGGGAGAGCTGATTGTCTCCTTGCTGAACACCTCCGGACAGCGACGACTCGTGGCGCGCGGGCAGCGCATCGCGCAGTTGGTGTTTCTGCCCGTGCGCCAGGCCCGGATTCTGGCCGTGAATGAACTTTCGGACACGGACCGGGGTGCGGGTGGATTCGGGCATACGGGAACCATCTGAACCATCATCGCACAGGAGTGTTGCTCTCATGACAACGACGACTCAGGAATCAACATATCAGGAATGGTCCGAACGGGCCCGGGCAAGCCTCATGAACACCTACGGCCGGTATCCGCTGGCCATTGCCCGGAGCCAGGGATGCCGTCTTTACGATACCGAGGGGCGGGCCTATGTGGATCTGCTGGCCGGCATTGCCGTAAACAGCCTGGGGCACTGCCCCGAACGTTTGACCCAGGCCCTGCTGGAGCAAACGCGGCACCTGGACCACATTTCCAACCTTTTTTTTCAGGAGCCGCAGATTCGGCTGGCCGAAAAGCTGCTGGCCACCTGCCACGCGGACAAGGTCTTCCTCTGTAACTCGGGGGCGGAAGCCAACGAGGGAGCCATCAAGCTGGCTCGGAGATATATGCGCAAGGTGCGCGGACGGGACGTGCACGAAATCGTGACCCTGGAAGGCTCTTTCCATGGCCGGACTCTGGCGACCCTTACGGCCACCGGCCAGGAAGGCCGCATCAAGGAAGGATTCGGGCCGCTTCCCGAAGGATTCCGCACCACCCCGTTCAATGACCCGAAGGCGCTGCAAGAAACCGTTTCAGATGCCACAGCAGCCGTCATGATCGAAGTGGTTCAGGGCGAAGGCGGTGTACGTCCTTTGTCCCGGGAATTTTTGGACGTCTTGCTGGCTCTGCGTCAAAGACACGGCTTCCTGCTGATTGTGGACGAAGTGCAGACAGGCCTTTGCCGCACAGGACGTTTTTGGGCTCACCAGCTTTTTGATTTGCGGCCGGACATCTTCACCACGGCCAAGGCGCTGGCCAATGGGTTGCCCATGGGCGCGGTACTGGCTACCGACGAAGTGGCCCGTGGTTTTGAACCCGGCACCCATGCTACGACCTTTGGCGGCGGCCCCCTGGTGGCGGCCGTTGCCTGTGAAGTCCTGGACATCATGCAGGAAGACAGGCTCGCCGAACGGGCCGAACAGCTTGGCGCACGAGCCAAAAAAGCCCTCCTGGAAGTGGCGGACCGACATCCCGAACAGATCCGGGCCGTGCGGGTCCAGGGGCTGATGATCGGTGTGGAACTCGCCTTTCCCGGGCAAGAGGTCTGGCAGGCGCTTTTGGATAAGGGGTTTATTCTAAACCTCACGCAGGGTTGCGTATTGCGGCTGCTGCCTCCGTTAGTCATCGAAGAGCAGGACCTGCTCGATTTTGCAAAGGCACTGGAAGAAGTACTGGACGCAACTGCACAATAAACGCCCCAAAAGGGTGAAATATCCCGTACACTCTGCTGCGCGGTTCGTTGGTTTTCTGCCGGCGGGCCGCGTAGCGCATTGACCGAAACCGCCCAGCCTGGCTATGATGGCGTATCCAAAGAGGAAGCCATGCCGAGCATTGCGCCATCTGAATACAATGATCCGCCCCGGCTGGAACGGGAGACAAAACCGATCGGTTCGGAAACCGTATTCGGTCCTCAACACCTGGACCAGGTTCAGATGTTGGCAAAAGACCATCAGGAAAAACAAGCCCGGGAAACCACGTTGCTTCATGCCGCCTACACCGGCACGGGCTCCATCATCAACAGCATGGCCTGACCATGGAGCCATGCCTCAACCAAGTGAACACCCTACATGTTGTACCAAGTGCAGTTTACCGTACCCGCCCAGGCGGGACAGGACGTCTCCGAAGAATTGGCCGCGTTTATGTCTGAACGCACGGGAGCAGGTTGGGAAGAAGAGGAAACTTCCACCGGACTGCGGTGCCGCGTTTTTTTTGAGACGCCGGATAAGGCCGCTCTTGTGGCGAAACAGGCCAGAGAACGCTGGGCCCAAAGCGAGCCCGAGATCTCGGAACAAGAGCCCGAAAACTGGGCCTTGGCCTGGAAGGACTTTTTTGTGCCCGTAGCCTGCGGCGAACGCTTTGAGGTGCTGCCGCCCTGGCTCAAGGATTCAGGCTCTCCACAACTGACGCCCATCGTCATTGAGCCGAAAATGGCCTTTGGCACCGGCCATCATGCCACCACATCCCTTTGTCTGGCTGCCCTTTCCGACCTGTTTGGCAACGCTGCCTCATCCAAGGGCTGCTTCCTGGACCTCGGCACCGGCTCGGGCATTCTTTCCATTGCCCTTGCCATGCTCGGGCATCATGGCAAGGGCTTGGACATTGATCCGGAAGCCATTGCCTGCGCCCGGGAAAACGCTGAGGCCAACAAAGTGGCTGCGCCCATCGATTTTGCAGTCGGGAGTCTGGAACTGCTTGAAGAAAAAGAGCAATTCGACATTGTGGTGGCCAACATCTTATCCGGACCGCTTATTGAAATGGCCCCACGGCTGCGCCGGGCGGTTCGCTCCGGCGGCAGCCTGATTCTTTCCGGGATTCTTGGAGAACAGGCTCAGTTCGTGATCAACGCCTACAAGGCCTGCGGACTGGGCGAGCCGGAACTCCGGCCTGAAGACGAATGGGTGGCCCTGGTCTGGGCGGAGGTCTAGCCTGTTGCGAACGGCCCCGATCCTCACAGAGATGTACCGGACCATGCTGGACCGGATGGGGCCCAGTGGCTGGTGGCCCGCAAAGACACCGTTTGAAGTGGCTGTGGGCGCTGTACTGACCCAAAACACCAATTGGAATAATGTGTCCAGGGCGTTGACCAACCTGCGCAAAAACCAGGCACTGCATCCAGCGAGCCTGCGAGCCTTGCCGGATGCGCAATTGGAGGAGTTGATTCGTCCTTCCGGCTACTATCGCATGAAAGCCAAAAGATTGAAGGCATTGCTCGATTTTTTGGAGGCCCAGTGCGAACCGGAACCAGATGAACAACTTTCCGGGTTACAGTCACGGGACTGGCAGGAATTGCGCCCTCTTTTGCTGTCGGTACGTGGTATCGGACCGGAAACCGCAGACTCGATCCTCTGCTATGCGTTGGGAAGTCCTGTTTTTGTCGTTGACGCCTATACGGCTCGCATCATGCATCGGCACGGCTTGACGCCCGAAGAAATCAGCTACGACGAACTGCAGGCACTGTTCATGGATGCGCTGGATCCTGATGCAGCATTGTGCAACGAATTCCATGCACTGCTCGTGCGAGTGGGACATGGCTGGTGTTCCAAACGTGAGCCCCGCTGTTCTGGCTGTCCTCTGGAATCTCTCTTGGAGTAAAGATGCCCCGTCTGTTCTTGCCCGTTTTTCTGCTGCTTGTGCTGGGGACCGCACTTCCGGTTCCGGCGCAAGACCTTCAGCAGGCCCTGGAACAAAGTCGGGAACAAGCCGGAAAACGACAGGAGACGCTTCAGGAACTCAAGCAGCAGGAAGAATCGTTAAGCCGGGATCTTCGCCGGGTCGAGTCCGAAGCACGTCATCTGGAACAGGTGGTTTTACAACAACAGCAGGCCCTGGACGCATTGTCTGATCGCGAGGAGGAGCTTCGGGCTGAATATTTCCGACTGGAAGCCCGGCGCGAGGCCATTGGAAAAGATTTGGTCCGGCTGGTGCGAGGCATCTGGCCTGTGCATATGCGCAACTTGCATAACAGATTTTCCGGCGTCACCTCCTGGGAACAGGCGGATCGACGTTTTGAATGGCTGGCCGCAGTATATCGGCAAGTGCTCGAAGTATTGCGCCAAGCTGCGCAAGCCGCTCTTGAACGCGCCAGGAACCTGCACCGCCAGCAACAGCTCAGCCTGGAAGCGGCTCAGCGGCTTGATGAATTAAACAGCTCCAAAGATGAATTGCTTCGTAAACGGCTAAAGCTTCGTTCCGGCCTGCGCTCGGTGGAAGGGCAACGGCGTTCGCTGGAAGAAGAATTACGCTCCATTCTGGCCACTATCAAAGAATTGGACTACCGTCTTAAAAGTCAAAAAACCAAAAGGTTCGGAGAAAACAAAGGGTTTCTACCCTGGCCGGTCCAAGGTCGTGTGGAACAAAAATTCGCTCCGAATGCGACTCCGCCCCACAGGGGCATCGGGCTGCGCACCGAAGCGAGTGCCGTCATCCGTTCCGTGTTTTGGGGAAAAGTGGTACACAACGATGTACTACGTGGCTTTGGTCGCGTGGTGATCATTTATCATGGGCACGACTATTACAGCCTGTACGCCTACTTGGGAGAAAGCCACGTGGAAGTGGGCCAGGAGGTGGAAAAGGACGAACCCGTAGGATTGGCCGGCATCTATCCCGAGGTGCAAGGGCCTGGTCTTTATTTCGAATTGCGTTTTGGGCAGAAACCAATTAACCCCGTTGTGTGGCTTTTCCCTCAGTAATCAAGTCCGGGCGGGCGTCCGGAGGCTCCCATACCCTTTTCGGAGCCAATACCCCTTTGGGAGGAAAATATGCGAATTGCGCTTTGGCTGGGAACCTTTCTTTTGATGTTCGGTCTGACCATCTCCACAGGGCCGGCATCCAGTGCCGCGGAGACAACTCACCTGGACGCGCTCAAACGCTTCAGTCAGGTTCTGGACATCGTGGAAAGCTCCTATGTTGAGGACATTTCCCGCACGCAGTTGATCGAGGACTCCATCAAAGGGATGCTGGAACAATTGGACCCGCATTCAGCCTACCTGACGGCGGACGATTTCCGCGACATGCAGGAAAGCACCAGCGGAAAATTCAGTGGCATCGGAATAGAAATCAGCACGGAAAACGGACGGCTGGTGGTCGTTTCCCCCATTGAAGATACGCCCGCCTACGACGCTGGCCTTTTGGCCGGTGACTATATTCTGGAAATCGACGGGGAAAATACCGAAGGGATGACCCTCATGGACGCGGTGGAGCTGATCCGCGGTGAAAAAGGCACGGATGTGACCCTCACCGTGCTGCACCGGGACGGCAACCGGCCGGTGGATGTAACCATCACCCGCGGCACCATCCCCATCATCAGCGTCAAAACCGAAGTCCTGGATGATGGCTACCTTTACGTTCGCCTGACACGCTTCAACGAAGACACCACGCGTGATTTGCATTCCAAACTTGCGGAATACACTGACGACCATGAACTCAAGGGCGTGGTCCTCGACCTGCGCAACAACCCTGGCGGCCTTCTGGATCAGGCTGTGCAAGTTGCCGACACCTTTCTGAGCGACGGCTTGTTGGTCTATATTCAGGGTAAGGGTGGCATGGGACGCCGGGACTTCCTGGCCCGCAAGCAGCCCACGGACGTGACCGCACCTGTGGTCGTGCTTCTCAACGCCGGATCAGCCTCGGCCTCGGAAATTGTGGCCGGAGCCCTTCAGGACCATGACCGCGCCCTCCTCCTGGGAGAACGCAGCTTTGGTAAGGGATCGGTGCAGCAAATCATCCCGCTTCCGGACGGCGCAGGCATCAAGTTGACCACAGCCCTCTACTACACGCCCGGCGGACGTTCCATCCAGGCCGAGGGCATTGCTCCTGACCTGAGAATTCCTTTTGTCGTCCCGACCAAGGAAGACGAGGATTCCGAGATGTTGCGGCGTATGACCCTGCGTGAGAAAGACCTCTCCGGCCACCTGGAAAACGCCAACGGTGCGGCAAGCCGCGCTGCGGATGAAAAGAACGGCAAAGCAGCCGCAATGTTGGCCAAGGACAACCAGCTGCGTCTGGCCCTGGAAATGGTGCGCAATCTGCCGCGCCTGTCCAAAATTCAATAACCGGTCTTATTCGAACGGACCTGCCGTTCCTCAAGAACATGACCAGCCTGCAATCCAAAACTCCCTCCCCCGGCCCGGACGGTCCTGAACAGGATTCGTCCGGACGGGGGGAATCCTCCTGGAAATCACGCCTCAAGCCCCTGGCACGTCCGGTTCCCCTGATTACGTTGACCCTGGCCGGAATCTTTTTGTTCTTGCTGGGGCTCCTTGTGCATGACATGGACGCTGCCGCGCCACCTGAGCCGCACCAGGTACCAGGCATGGCGCGCGCGCAGGCCCGCATGGACCTTTCCGAACTCTACCCGTTGCACAGTTTGGAATCCGGCGTCCATACGGTGGATTCCACCCTTCTCCAGGTCTTGGGTCGACTTGGAGTGCATGCCGGATCCATCCAGTTTTTGGACGTTCGACGGGTCATGCATAATGGAGAACCACTGACCGTACAAACGTTGCACCTTCCCGAGAGCATCTCCTCCAGCCGCCTGCAACAGGCTCTGGAAGACGCCCTCCCAGCGGACGGGTTCACGGTAATGCGGAGAAAGCAAGGCGAGGTACAGGTCATGGTACGCGGGGTCCCCACCCATACCTTTGTGGGCGCCCCGCCCCCCTACCTTCCTTCGGTGCCTGGCCCCAAGGTGGTGGTGGTCATCGACGACATGGGCGAAAACATGGCTGTGGCGCAAGACCTGGCAGGGCTGTCGGCCCCGGTGGTCTTCGCGATCTGGCCCAACGCCTCCCACGCCGCCCAGGCGCGTGCTCTGGCAATGAAGCACGGGCTGGATATTCTGGTGCATCTGCCCATGGAACCCCTGAGCTATCCTGAAAATGACCCGGGCAAAGAAGCTCTGTTTGTTTCCATGTCCAACGAAGCATTGCAACGGACCATCCAGCAAAATCTGGACAAGGTGCCGGAAGCTGTAGGTGTCAACAACCACATGGGCTCTCGCTTTACGCGCGATTTGCGAGGCATGCGCCTGCTCACGCAAACCCTCAAGCAGCGTCGGCTTTTCTTTTTGGACAGCCGGACAACGTCAAAAAGCGTGGGCCAGGCCGCTGCTCGGGAGTCTTCTTTGCCATTTTATGGTCGGGATATTTTTTTGGACAACTCATTGGTCGTGCAGGATATTTTCCTCCAACTCAAAAAAACAGAACGTCTGGCCAAACGCAACGGCGTGGCCATAGCCATCGGCCATCCCCATCCGGAAACAGCTCAGGCGCTGCGCTTCTGGCTTGCACAACGCGACCCGGCTGTTTCCGTGGTTCCTTTGACGGCATTGGCACCGCAATAATCCGTCGCTTTTTTGACCCGAAACAGATTTTTTCCACCAGAGCAATTGCCAGCAACATGGCTGGTGCTGTACCCTGCACCTGCGGAGCAGGATATATTTTCCCGGCCCGTTTTTTGCTACAAAATATCCACCGGATGGGCATGCAACCTCCCTTCCGGTAGACACGTTTTCAAATCGTTGAGGATTACAGGGTATGAGCAAGATTCTGGAACAGGATGAAGTAGATGCGCTGTTGCGCGGACTCTCCGGAGGAGATGTTGAAGCCGAGGCCGATTTGCCGGAGGATGATTCCGGCGTGGTCTCCTTTGACCTCGCCAACCAGGACCGTATCATCCGGGGCCGTATGCCGGTTCTGGAAATCGTCAACGACCGCTTTGCACGCCTGGCCACCAATGCCCTGGCCAACACCATGCGCAAGCGTGTCGACATCAACCCCATATCCATCGACATGTCCAAATTCGGGGACTTCATGCGTTCCCTGCCCGTGCCCACGTCCATCTCCATCTTCAAAATGGACCCGCTCCGGGGCAACGCCATCCTTGTGGTGGATTCCCGTTTGGTATTCGCTTTGGTTGAAAGCTTTTTCGGCGGGGCCGGCAGCCAGCCCAAAGTAGAAGGACGCGATTTTACCCCCATTGAACAAGCCATCGTGGACCGGGTGGTCAAAATTGCCCTGACCAACATGGAAGACTCCTGGAAGCCCGTGCACGAGGTGCATGTGGAGATGGTCCGCACCGAGGTCAACCCTCAATTCGCGGCCATTGTTCCCCCGTCCGACGTGGTCATCGTCGTCACGTTCGAGGTGGAACTGGAAAACGCCATCGGCTCGCTCATTGTCTGCCTGCCCTACGCCACCATGGAGCCCATCCGTTCCAAATTGCACGCTTCGTTCCAGTCCGAACGGCTGGAAGTGGACCATGTCTGGATCAACCGTTTCAAGGAACGCCTTATGGAAACCCCGGTGGAAATGGTTGTCCGCCTTGGCCGGACCACCATCACGGGGAGGCAATTGCTCGACATGTCCAAGGGCGACATCTTGTTGCTGGATACGGACGAAGACAATCTACTTGAAGCGGAAATCGAAGGGGTACGCAAATTTTACGGTCTCCCGGGCCGGGTAAAGGGCAACAAAGCGTTCCAGGTGGTAAAGGAAGAGGAAATCCGTTTCTGACGTACCCCCTGCCTTCGCTCCTATTGTGCGGTGCCTCCACTCGACACGACGCAATTGACATCCATCTTGGCAGGGCCTGCAAAAAGGTCGGTTGAATGCTGATCTGTTTTACATTACTCTCAAGGCTTCGAACCATTCCGCCCATTCGCAACCGAGGTTATTTCCTGATGAAACATTTGTTTTCTGTCCGGACCAGAGTGTTCGTTCTGGCGTTGTCCCTTCTGCTTCTGCCCGGTTGCGGCGGTTCAGACCCCGCATCCACTCAAGATAATGGCGCGACGTCTTCCGCGGATGAACAACATGCCGAGGCATACGCCATCTCCATTTCCCAAATTGTGGAGCACCCTTCCTTGGACGCCATGCGGCAGGGATTCAAAGATCGCTTTGCGCAGCAGGGAGTCAGCGCGACCTTTACCGACCATATCGCCCAGGGAGACATGGCCATCAACGCGCAAATCGGCAAGCAGATCAAGGGGGAGGCTCCGGACCTGGTGCTGGCCATCACCACCCCTTCGGCTCAGGCCGTTGTACAAGCCGTTGATGATCGGCCCGTAGTCTTTACGGGCGTCACCGATCCTGTGAGTGCGCGCATCGTAGAGAGCCTGGAACGCCCAGGTGCCAACGTTACCGGCATGACGGATATGAGCCCGATGGACCAGCATGTGGCTTTGATTCGGGAATTCTTACCCGAGCTGGAAAAACTTGGCGTTATTTACAACGCCGGGGAAACAAACTCCGTGGTCTTGGTGGACGCGCTGAAGCAGGAATGCTCCCCGCTGGGGATTGAAGTGGTTGAAGCCACCATCGACAACTCAAGTGGAGTGTTCCAGGCGGCCAAAAGCCTGGTGGGGCGTTGCGAAGCCGTATATATCCCCTTGGACAACACCGTCGTCTCAGCCCTGGAATCAGCCATCAAAGTTTGCGAGGAAAGCGACCTGCCTCTGTTCTCGGGGGATACCGACTCCGTGGCGCGCGGCACCGTGGCGGCCGTGGCCGTGGATTACTACAAGATGGGCGTGCAAACCGCGGATATTGCTTTACGTATCCTGGAACAAGGCCAAGATCCGGCCGTCATGCCGGTGGAAACCATTCGTGACGTGGTGCTCCACGTGAACCAACGCGCTGCCGCCAACATGGGAATTGCCATTCCGGAAAAAATGCTGCTTCGCGCCGCCAAGGTCATTGACTAGTCTTGCGTTGCGATTCCTCAAAATTCGATGTATGGGCGCGGTGACTGCCGCGCCCATTTTATTTCAAGCGCAACCCTGCCTCAGAAACACGGGATACTTTAGATGACATTATACGCTCTTACAGGTGCCGTAGAACAAGGCTTTGTTTACGGCATCATGGTGCTGGGAGTCTATCTGACCTTTCGGGTGCTGGATTTTCCGGACCTGACCGTGGATGGCAGCCTTCCCTTGGGGGCCGCTATTTCCGCCGTGGTCATTTCCTCGGGCCACTCCCCCTGGTTGGCCTGCGTTTTGGCTGCGGGGGCAGGCTTTTTGGCCGGTATGGTCACGGGTATCCTGAACACCAAGCTCAAAATCCTGCACTTGCTGGCTTCCATCTTAACCATGATCGCTCTGTATTCCATCAACATCCGGATCATGGGACGCCCCAACACCTCTCTGCTCGGCCAACAGACCGTAGTGGATCAATTCGCCGGGCTAAGCGGCCTGGCCCCCAGCCTAGCCGCCCCTCTCCTTTTCGGCATCATGGGCTGTATTGCGGTCCTGGTCTTGTTTTGGTTTTTGCGGACCGAACTGGGCATGGCCGTGCTGGCCACCGGGGACAATCCACGAATGATCACGGCCCAGGGCGTCAACACGCACAACGTGATCATTTTCGGCGTGGGCCTTTCCAATGCCATGGTGGCATGCTCCGGTGCCCTTGTGGCCCAGAGTCAGGGCGCTGCCGACGTCAATATGGGAGTGGGCACCATTGTGGCCGGACTTGCTTCAGTGATCATCGGTGAAACTGTTTTCGGTGATCGAAGCGTGGGGCGTGCCTTATTCGCAGCTCTGCTTGGCTCCGTGCTTTACAGGGTGGCCATTGCTCTGGCCCTGTCCATGGACCTGGGCATTTTTTCCGTAACCCCCAGCGACCTGAAACTCATCACGGCCTTGCTTGTGGTCCTGGCGCTCACGGCCCCCCGAATCAAAAAACGTTTGCTGTTCAAAAGGGGGCACGCATGATCCGCGCCCGGCACGTCACGAAATTCTTCAATCGTGGAGAAGTCAACGAGGTGTTGGCCCTGCGCGAAGTGAGCCTTACCGTAAATGAAGGCGACTTCATCACGGTCATTGGTTCCAACGGTGCGGGAAAGTCCACTTTCCTGAATGCGTTGGCCGGAGTCTTTCCCATTGAGGAGGGTTCCATTTCCGTAGCAGACCAGGATGTGACCACCTGGCCTGAACATCGACGGGCCGCTTTTCTGGGCCGCGTATTTCAGGATCCCTTGCTGGGGACCTGTCCGCATGCAACCATTGAACAAAACTTGGCGCTGGCCTCTCGCCGGGGCAAGCGGCGCGGACTAAAGCGCGGAGTGCGCAAGGCGGACCGGGCCCTGTTCCGCGAAAAGTTATCCATGCTTGGCCTGGGCCTGGAAGACCGTCTCACCGACGCCACCGGCCTGTTGTCCGGTGGACAGCGGCAGGCCATGACCATGCTCATGGCCACACTGGTCCGCCCCAAGGTCCTTTTGCTTGATGAGCACACGGCTGCCCTGGACCCCAAAACCGCTGTGCAGATCATGCAATTGACGGATGAGCTGGTTCGTTCGGAGCGGCTTACCACGTTGATGGTCACCCACAATATGGCCCAGGCCATAGAGTATGGCAACCGACTGGTCATGTTTCACCAGGGGCGCGTCATTTTGGACGTATCTGGTGAAGAAAAGGCCGGACTGGGCATTCAGGATCTTTTGGAACGTTTTCACGAGCTGGGAGGCGACGGCTGCGTTTCCGATCGCGCCCTGCTCGGTTGATGCCTGTCGTTTCTGAGGGGAATAACCACATTACACTTTGAGGAGGAATTCATGAGCGAACTGACTTTTTCCATTGTTAAACCCGATGCCGTTGCCGCGGGCAACACCGGCAACATCCTGCAAATGATTCTGGATTCCGGGCTGAAGATTAAGGCCATGAAAATGATCCACATGACCAAAGACCAGGCTGAAGGTTTTTACGCCGTGCACAAGGAGCGTCCGTTCTTCGGTGAACTGGTCGAGTTCATGACGTCTGGCCCTTGTGTGGTCAGCGTGCTGGAAGGTGAGGACGCCATCAAGCGGTATCGTGATCTTATGGGGCCGACGAACTCCAATGAGGCGCCCAAAGGAACCATCCGTGGTGAATACGGCACGGATATTCAAAATAATGCCTGCCACGGTTCGGATGGTCCGGATACGGCTCAAACCGAAGTGGCATACTTCTTCAATCGTTTGGAAATGGTGGGATAAATGACTGTGAGCATTGGTTTTATCGGTTTAGGGAATATGGGAGCCGCCATTGTGCGGGGCCTGGAGGGAGTCGAGGTGCACGGCACCGACCTGAACGCCGCCAACGTACAACGGCTCGCCCATGAATGCGGTTTGCAGCCTGCGGAAAATGCGGAGGAACTGGCAGCCTGTTGCGACTACCTTGTTCTCGCCGTAAAGCCGCAACATGCTCAATCTGTTTGCGGAGCCTTGGCCCCGTTGCTGCGTAAGGAACAATGCCTTGTCTCCATTTGTGCCGGCCTGCCCATGCAGAAGCTGAGCACCTGGATCAACGATGCCTGCCCTGTGGTGCGGGTCATGCCCAATACTCCGGCCCTGGTCAATGACGGCGTGTTTGCCGTCTGCGTGGACCACGAAGGATTGACTGAAGAGCAAAAAAGCTTTGTGCGGCAACTCTTCCGAGGTCTTGGGCAGGTGCACGTCCTGCCGGAAAAGGATTTCGACGCCTTTACCGCCGTAATCGGATCTGGTCCAGCCTATGTGTTTTACTTCATGGAAGCCTGCATCGAAGCTGCGGTTGAACTTGGAATCGCCAGGCCCGTTGCCACGCAGATGGTAGAAGGCCTCTTTACTGGTTCAGCCCGTCTGGCGGCCCAATCTGATCAGCACGTTTCCGTGCTGCGCGAGATGGTCACCTCTCCAGCGGGAACAACCATCGAGGCTCTCATACACATGGATCGGGCCGCCATGCGCGCCAATATGATCGACGCGATCCGGGCCTGCTATGAACGGAGCATTGAACTGGGACAATAGTCCGCACCCCCTTTCCCCTTGTCCTTTATGGACCTTTGCAGCGCCTCTGCACTTTTGCCGGGGCGCTGTTTTTTTGATCTCCGCGTTGAGGCTGACGTGCCGCATGGCATCTATCCCCGACAGCCTCCCTTTGAGCATTTATTCTTTTTGATCCTAAATTGTAATATACCGAATTAATTGGTTCAATGCATCACAAGTCGCTTCTGCTTGACTTTGATTTTCATTTTCAATAAATCAAACAAAACCATCAAGGAGAATTCATGATCCCGTCAGAAATCATATCCGCTTTGCAAACTCTTCTTTCCATCAAGCAACCCACCTTTCTCTGGGGGCCTCCGGGCGTGGGGAAAAGCCAGATTGTCCGCCAGGTCGCGGATTCGCTGGAACTTGAACTCGTGGACATCCGGGCGGTGCTTCTCGATCCCGTGGACCTGCGGGGCCTGCCCAAAATCAATGAGGCTGGCGAATCCGTATGGTGCCCGCCGACCTTTTTACCCCGTCAGGGGCGCGGGATATTGTTTCTGGACGAACTCAATGCCGCTCCGCCCTTGGTTCAGGCTGCCTGTTACCAGCTTATTCTGGACCGCCGTGTGGGTGAATATGTTTTGCCTGAAGGCTGGGCCATTGTGGCTGCCGGCAACCGCGAATCCGACCGCGCCGTGACCCATCGGATGCCTTCGGCTTTGGCCAATCGGATGGTACATCTAGAGTTTGAAACCAGTGTGGCGGACTGGACCTCTTGGGCACGCACCCAGGGCATTGACCCTAAGATCATAGCATTTCTCCAACTTCGCCCCAAACTGTTGCATGACTTTGACCCGCAACGCAAAGACAAGGCATTCCCCTCTCCCCGCTCTTGGGAGTTTGCTGCCGCCATTCTCAAGGCCACGCCTGATCGTAGTGAAGCCTTGCGTATCATCGCGGGGGCGATCGGTCAGGGGGCTGCCATGGAATTAGCAGGCTATCTGCGTGTCTACGACGAACTTCCTGATGTGAACGAATTGTTGATGTATCCTGACAAGGTTGCGCTCCCGGAAGAACCAGCCGTGATCTGCGCCCTGTGCGAATCCATTGCACGGCACGCTTGCCAGGAAACCATGCCCAGGCTGGCGACCTTGGCGTCGCGACTCCCAACGGAATTCGGAGTGCTGCTCATGCGTGATGCGGCTTTTACCGACCCAAGTATCGTCCAGACCGAAGCCTTTGCCAGTTGGGCCGTCTCCAATCAACAGGTGCTGATGTGAATCGGCAGGAAAACGCACGGCACAAACTGGTTCGCGCCCGGAGTGAGTTGGTTCTTGAAATGCCTTTTTTCGCCCACTTGGCATTACGCTTGAACCTCCGACCCGATCCGTCATGCGTTTCAGCCTGGACCAACGGATCCGATCTGGCCTTTAATCCAGGATATGTCGAAGCGCTTCCTCTGCCGAAGCTCAAGGGCATGCTTTGTCATGAGGTGCTGCACCTGGCCTGCCTGCATCATACGCGGCGGGGGGAGCGGGATAAAAGCACATGGAACCGTGCTTGTGATTATGCCATCAATCCCATTCTCTTAGACGCCGGACTGGAACTGCCCAATGGCTACCTTGACGATCCCAGGCATCATGGGAAAAGCGCTGAGGAAATCTATTGGGATTTGCGGGATGTGGATCGAGAAGAACATGAATTCGTAACGGAAAACCCTAATTTGGGAGAAAAATCCACACCCGCCGAAGGCGCTTCGTCATCCAGCATCTCCCACGAGGGTGAAGAGTCTGCCGGTGAACGCTCCGACCAAACCAGCGAGGCGCAGGAAAACAATGAAAATGGGCCGACCCCTGCCGGGGACGGTGCTCCGGAGTCGTGGGATAGGGAATCCGACCCGGGCGCGGACCCGGGGATGACTGGAGAGGTGCGCGATGCAGACCAAAGTGGCGGTGCTCATGCGGAATCCCTGCATCAGGAACAGGAGCAACTATGGAGTGAAGCCGTAAGCCGTGCCACACAGCGTCAAAAAGAAGCCGGCGACCTCCTGGGAGCCCTGGCGCGGCTTTTGGAAGACCGTTTTGCACCAACCCTTTCCTGGCACGATTTGCTGCAACGATTTCTCTCCCGAGCCGCTCGCAACGACTTTTCCTGGGTCCGTCCCAATCGTCGCCATCTTCACACGGGGCTCTATCTGCCGGGATTGCACACCGAGGAACTGGATGACGTGGCTGTTGTGTTGGATGTGTCTGGTAGCGTGGACGAAGAATGCATCCAGGGCTTCATGGCGGAATTGACCGGAATGTTGGAGGATTTCGACATGACCGCGACCTTGATTACTTGCGATGCAGCCGTAACCCAGGTCCGGCCGCTCACCAGGGCGGACCTGCCGGTGTGCGTCACAGCCACGGGCGGCGGAGGCACGGATTTTCGTCCCCCTTTCCAGTGGCTGGGAGAGCAAAGCCGAACTCCCGCTTGCCTGATTTACTTCACGGACATGAATTGCAACCGCTATCCGCAGGAGCCGGACTTTCCGGTCCTTTGGGTGACGCCCAGCATCGGCACTGAAGAGCCGCCGTTCGGCGAGCTTATTTATATGGAGGAAAGCTTGTGCGCATAGAATGGAACATTCAAAAAAAGCGGGGCAACCTTCGCCCGGTATTGACGTATTCCGTCACGTTGGACCCCTACGAGATGGACTTATGCCTTGCCATGGTACGCATCGTTTCCAAAATTCCTGTTCCGCCTGAGGCATACGCTGCCCACTGCTGGCCCGGAAGCAATGAACGAGGAACCTGGACACCGCATAAATTCTACCCCCTCTCCACCCCCTCACACAAAACAGGTACGCTGGAAGAACGACTCATATTACCCTGGAGGGAGGACAACAGCTATCCGGAAGTGGAAGCAGGATTCGAGACATTACGAATAAAATTTGAGGAAATGCTCGAACAGGCTTCGGACAGCGCCCCCATGGATCAACACGGTGCATTGGGGACGTCCACAGTAGCTCGCCAACGCATTGCCGGAGCCTTCTTTGCCGAACGCATGCTCCAGGCCGTCAACTCCTGATCGCCCTCCGGCATTGCTCTCCGCCAAAATCAGGCTGCTGTTTACGCTGGATTCACAGCTTTTAAACAGATACAGAGGGTGTATGCCTGAGGCCAGCACAACAGAAAATATGTCAGGTTCAAAGCTCCGGTAGCACTTGAGCTGATTGATGGAGTCGAAATGCCAGTGTGAACTTCCTGATGGAAAGACTGCGAGGGGACAAGCGACCGGATCAGCGGAGAAAATCTCTCCACGAATTCCTCCCACCAAAGACAACTGCTGCGTACCCGAGGCAAGTGGCAGCAAGAGCGTCCTCAGAGCTGGAGAACAAAGTGTCTTATGAAAAATAAATATGGGGCGTTAGCCTCGTGGGTCTACCATGTGGACAAACCCATTGGTCGCTCTTTTGGGGATGTTGAATTTTACCTGTCGCGCCTCAAAGATTCCCATGGTCCAATTCTGGAACCTGCGGTTGGTAATGGAAGGTTCCTTATTCCATTGCTGGAGGCTGGCTATACCGTTCATGGGTTTGATGCGTCTTCGCATATGCTGAAAGTTTGCAAGAAGGAACTTTCGGAAAGAAATCTTACTGACAACATCAGCAGGCAAACTTTTAAAGACTTTTGCTATAATGAAAAGTTTTCTGCCGTCGTATTGCCAGCAGGATCAATTCAATTGATTCAGTCTCCCAGTGCATGCTTGGAATTCATTCAAGGTCTCAAAAGGTGTTTGGCACCCTGTGGAAAGATAATTGTAGACATAGATTCGCTTTCCTGCCTCTATGATTCAAGCGCTGAAGCGCGTAGGTGGGACTTAGGTAAAGATCTGCTGACTCTTACAGAGACAAGAATTCAAACCAGCTATTTGCACCAGACAACAATTTCCCAATTGAGATATGAACACTGGAACTTAGACGGTCTGGTCTCTTCCGAATTGGAAATCTTCATGCTTCGCTTTTGGGGTATTTATGAGTTTAAAAACATGCTACGTGAAGCAGGATTTAAGGAAATATCAATTACCCTTGATTATAAGCATCCATTTTCAGAGGATAACAACGATGTAGCATCAGCCCAAATAATTACTTTTGAAGCCTCTTCCTAACTATCAGGTGAACCCCGGCAAGCCGCAGGCTTGCGGTGTACGAGGGTACGTTCCCTCTAAAACCAAAAGCTCCTTTCATCCTGGGCAATCAAAAACTCTATGCCTGAGGAGACTGCCAATCCCACCTCCAGGCAGGCCGGAATATTCCAATCAAAATACACAAAGCCTCCAGACTTTCTCGCACCGTTACACGGCCCAAAGAATGGCCTGAGCTACCGCCACTAAGCAAAGAGCTGACCAAAAAACAAGGCGTTGCAGTGTGTGCAGCCGGGAAGCGCTCCAGGACTGGCCAGCAGGCCCGAGTTGTGGCTTTTGTTTGACTTCTCCAAAATAAACCGTAGCTCCTCCCATGCTTCCGCCACAAAGCCAGGCAGCGGCAGCCATGGGCCATCCTGCATTGGGACTTTCCATGCTGCGGGCCTGCTGTGGTCCCTGCCGCAGGGCCGCACGCCAATCCATCCCCGAAATCATGCCGCAGATGAGCATAAAGGCAAAAGAAAAACGGGCCGGAACCCAGGCCAGGAGATCATCGGTCCGGGCAGCAAACCACCCGAGACATGCGTATCGCGGCGTACGATAGCCCCACATAGAATCCAACGTGCTGATGGTCTTGTACATCCACAACCCTGCCGGGCCAAAAATACAAAGCCAGAAAAACGGGGCCACGAATCCATCATTAAAGTTTTCGCTCAAGGTCTCGGCCAGACTTCGGCGGCATTCGGTTTCATCCATCCCCGAGGTGTCACGGCTGACCAGCATGGCCAACGCAGCACGGGCTGCGAGCAGATCGCCTTGGTCCAACAAGGTGGACACATGCCGGGTTTCCCGAAGAAGGCAGCCCAGAGCCAGGCCGGCGTACGCCAAGTACACCGCGGCCAGAATCCCCAAAACCGGCAGCAGGGAAATCAAGCCGTATGCCACTGAGACGAGAAGGAGAAGCAGTATGGCGGCACTCGTTCCAAAGGCCCGGCTCGGAGCGTCTCCATACAGCAACCGTCCCACGGCTTCCATTTTTCGGGCAATCCAACCGATCCAACGCACCGGATGGGGCCAGGATGGAGGATCGCCCAGGCAAAGGTCCAAAATAACGGCGAGGAGCGGCAAGATGGCGGCGTGTTCCATGCGTGATCACCGATGGCCGGGGGGACCCGGAGTTGAAAAAAGGGAGAAAGGCGGGTCGCCCTTCTCCCCTTTGCAATGCGGATGGGATAAATTAGTTGTCAAAGTAGGATCGCAGCAAAGCCGAACGCACCGGGTGCCGCAATTTGCGTAGCGCCTTGGCCTCGATCTGACGAATCCGCTCGCGGGTTACGTTGAAAAGCTTGCCCACTTCTTCCAGAGTATGGTCGCTTTTTTCCCCGATTCCAAAACGTTTCCGCAAGACCTGCTCTTCACGCGGCGTAAGATCCGCCAAGACAGCAGCGATCTGCTCGCTGAGCTTAGTGGAGACCACTTCTTCAGCCGGAGCTGTGGCCTTTTTATCTTCAATAAAATCGCCGAGGCTGGAGTCTTCCTCATCACCGATGGGAGTTTCAAGAGAAATGGGCTCCTTGGCGATCTTCAATACTTTTTTAACCTTTTCCAGCGGGTAGTCCATGCGCTCCGCAATTTCCTCCGGCGAGGGGTCGCGGCCCAATTCCTGAACAAGGTACCGGGAAGTACGAATCAATTTGTTGATGGTTTCGATCATGTGCACGGGGATGCGAATGGTACGAGCCTGGTCTGCAATGGCGCGGGTAATGGCCTGCCGAATCCACCATGTGGCATACGTCGAAAACTTGTACCCCCGCTGATACTCGAACTTATCCACGGCCTTCATCAGTCCGATATTGCCTTCCTGAATCAGGTCCAGAAATTGCAGCCCACGGTTGGTGTACTTTTTGGCAATGGAGACCACCAACCGGAGGTTGGCCCGGATCAACTCCTGCTTGGCCCGGCTGGCCGCCAGATTTCCACGCTTGATGCGCCAGAGCACTTCCTCAAGGTCATGTACGTTGTGGCAGCATTTCTCCTGAAGGCGGGTCAGAATTTCCAGTTTGCCGGCAAGCATTTCCTTAAAGGAGAAAAATTCCTCCACCGTCATGCCCAGACCGTCCGCAGCAGCAACCGGGTTCATTTCCCGATTGTCCACATCGCGGAAAATAATTTCAATTTCGTCCCTGGTCTTGCCAACGGAGAGTATATAGGCGGAAAGGTCCCGCTGACAGTTGTGCATTTGGCGCACATAGTCGCCTACAGTCTCGATAATACGATCAATGAGCGTTTTTTCCAACTTGATGTCGCGCAGACGTCGAACCACTTCATCCTTAAAATTGAGGATTTCCATCTGCACGGCATACACGCGGCGGTCCAGTTGGGCACAGGTGTCCAACTTTTCGTAAATCTTCCGCTTTTTCTTGTAGAGCTGCTGTACCTCATCAAGCAGGAAAATGACCCGCTGCCGCTGGTTCATCTCATCTTCGGACGGGTCGTCTTCCTCTATGGTCTTGACCACATCTTTAAGCTTGATGCGTTGGTCTTTGAGGTCCTCGCCCACCTGGATGAGCTCCTCCACGGCCACCGGCACTTCCACCAGGGCATAGAGCACATCCATTTCACCGTTTTCAATTTTCTTGGCGATGACCACTTCGCCTTCACGGTCCAGCAAATGCACGGCTCCCATTTCACGCAGATACATGCGGACGGGATCGGTGCTGCGGGAGGAGTAATCAATGGCGTCGTCATCGTCCTTGACGAGTTCAAGTTCATCGTCGCCGTCCTCGGAATCGCTGCCGAGTTTTTTAGCGGCCTCCTCATTGTCCACAATGACAATGTTCATATCATCGAAGATGTTGATGACTTCTTCGATCTGTTCCGGGGTATTCATGTCCGAGGGAAGGGCCTTGCCCACTTCCTCGAAGGTCAAGTACCCGTTTTTCTTACCCTTAGCGATGAGGGTTTTGATCTGCTGAATTTCTTTAATGTTGCTCATCACTCCTCCCCAGGGATTCGTTCAAGGCCTTGATGCATTCGGCCACCGCCTGTTTATCGCCCTTTTCCTGCGCCAGCTTAAGGGCGTCCATGAGTTCCCGGTGGCGGCATTTACTGCGCACCGCCTCAATGCGATCGCAAATATGGTTCCATTCCCCGGCCAGTTCTTCGCCGGAAAAGGCGTCGCACTGTTCGAGTTCCAGCCGTGACTGCGCCCAAAATCGTTTTTCCTGGTCGTCCAGGTGAGGGAGGATGTCCTGCCCGTGGTGTTGCACGAGTTTGGCCCAGAGCCGCTGGCCCCAGTCCGTGTTCAGGATGGTTCCGAATCCCTGTTGTTGCAGGTTTGGCACGTAATCCGGATATTGAATGGGAAACCGCAGGAAATACCTGTCGTCCTTGTCTTCCCGTCCCACATGCAGTGCGGGGCGAGGTCTGTGTGTCCTTCCGGTTCGAGGGGGGGCCCCTGTTCCGGAACGCAATTCAGCCTCGGACAGGCCCAACCCCTGCGCCAGACGGGGCAGATAGTAGGCCTTGAGCGAGGCATCTTGAAGTTTTTGTATGAAACTTTGAGCCCAGGCTATTATTTCCTTGGGCGAATGTTCCGTACGCAATGTGTGCATGGCGAACCCGAGGCCGTCCTGTGCGTCGTCAATGCAGGCATCAAAGCCGTCCGTGCCGTGCGCCTGCAAAAGGCTGTCCACGTCTTCCCCTTCGGGAAGGAGAACAACCTTGACCTTGAGCCCCTGCTGGAGGATCATCTCCGCACTGCGCAGAGCCGCCTTCCTCCCGGGCGCGTCCCCGTCGAACACGAGGTCCACCCGATTGCAGAAGCCCGCCAGCCGACGCACCTGATCCGGGGTCAGCGCTGTGCCAAGAACGCCGCAGGAGTCCTTATATCCGAACTGGTGCAGCGAAAGCACATCCACATACCCTTCGGTCAGCAGCGCCCGCCGGGTGCGGGTCATGTGCTTCCGGGCCTGATAAAGCCCGTACAGATGCTCCCCCTTTTTATAAATGGGCGAGTCACTGCTGTTGAGGTACTTCGGTTCACCTTCTGTAATTATTCTTCCGCCAAAGGCAATAACCTGCCCGGATAAATTTTGAATCGGAAAGATCAGCCGACCGCGGAAACGATCATATATAGACCCTTTCTGATTGGATGACAAGAGTCCGGACTCGACCCCTAAATCCTGGCTAAAACCCTTCGATTGCAGGAATTGATCCAAGTCGTGCCAACTCTCCAGGCTAAAGCCCAAGCCAAAATCACGGGCAATCTCGCCAGACATCCCCCGCCGCTGCAAATATTCGCAGGCGCCCCTTCCTGCGGGACGCCGTAAATTGGCTTGGTAATGCTGCGCCGCCCAGGTATGCATGTCCAGGTAAACACGTTTTTTACGTCGGCGTTCGTCGGCCTGTGGATCCGGCTGCACATTACCCAAATCAACTCCGGCCTCAGCCGCAAGTTGTTCCAGAGCTTCACGAAATTCCAGCCCGTTGATGCGCTGATAGAAGTCGATCACATCCCCGGAAGCCTGGCAGCCAAAACAATAGAAAAAACCTTCCTGTTCATTGACAGACATGGAAGGTTTGGTTTCCTGATGAAAGGGGCAGACTCCCATCCAGCGACCAGAGACAGGCTTAAGATCGACGTAGCGACGAACTACGTCGGCGATGTTTAAACGGCTCTTAACGAGCTGTATGGCGTCCGATTGCATTCCCTCTCCTTTGGGCCGAGGCCCTATTTGAGGGTCACTTCGGTCATACCGTCTCCACCCCGGTCCTCCGGGGCAAGGGCAAAGTTTTCCACAGCAGGATAACGTTTCAAGAAATCATTCACTTCACGGCGCAGGGCTCCGGTTCCACGTCCATGGATAATCTCCAATTGCGTAACTCCACGCAGCAATGCCCCGTCTAAAAAACGTTCCAGTTCGCTTATGGCTTCATCCGCACGCATGCCGCGCAAATCCAGAGTCAGAGAGGGACCAGACGCCGGAGCCGAAGGTGTGACCACTTCGGAACGACGCTTTTGAGGAGACGCCGGACCCAGATCCGAACCGTTAACCCACATGGCTACGCCATCCAGGTCCACTTTGGCTCGCTGCTTTTTCGAATCCTTTTCAACCACACGGCCCCGCTTGCCCCAGGGAACGTACAACACATCGCCGTCCACCTCCACGTCATCCCATCCAAAAGAATTCTGGTCAGGCATGGAGGGGGGCTCAACAGCAGGGGCGATCCGCTCACGCACTTCAGCAAGCTTTTTAAGAGCCTGCTTGCGTCCGGCGCGTCCGGCTTTCCACTCCCGAATCACTGTCTGAGAAGCGCTGCGGACCTCTTCAAGAAGGCGACTCTTTTCCTTTTCAAAATCCTGCTCCAGTCGCCCCCGCCGCCTTTGGAACCGCTCCTGCTCGGCCGCCAACTCGTCCAATTCACCTTGCCGCTGCACAGCGAGTTCATTGAGACGACCAAGAACGCTTCCGGTTTCAGAGCCTTCCAGCAACAGATATTGCTCCGCCTTTTCCAGAATTTCGGCGGGGAACCCATGCTCTCGGGCCACATCAAGGGCAATGCTGGCGCCTACCTGGTCGTACGCCAGACGATAGAGTGGCTTCTTTGTTTTAGTATCAAACAGCACACTGGCCGCCCGCACCCCCTCGGTGGCCAGGGCATAGGCCTTGAGCGCGGGGAAATGTGTGGCCGCGAGCGTTACACCACCGCGCTCCGTAAGTTTGTCGATCACGGCCTGCGCCAAAGCCGCCCCTTGGGTGGGGTCGGTTCCTGCGCCAAATTCATCCAGCAAAAACAGACTATCCCGGTCCACCTGCTCCCAAGCGCGGCTGAAATATTGAATTTGGGCCGTAAAAGTACTTACGTGCCCTTCAATACTTTGCTCATCTCCCATAATCACGAAGATACGGGGCAAGTACGGCATACTTCCGCCCGCAGCCACTGGCACGGGCAGCCCGGCATAGGCCATGAGCGCGCAGAGCCCTACGGTTTTGAGCGTCACGGTCTTTCCACCGGCATTGCCACCGCTGATGACGAGGGTCCGATCTCCAGGGCGCAGAGTCACATCCACAGCCTGCACCTGATGCCCGGCCAGGACCAGCAAAGGGTGCCGCGCTTCAGGCAGGCTCAGAGCCGCCTCTGCGGAAACCTCCAATGGGCGGGCGTCCAATTGTTCGCCCAAGGCGACTTTGGCCAGCAAAACATCCAGGCGGACCAAAAAAATATAGCAGTTCTCGACACCTGGACGTTCCGAACGAAACAAACCCGTAAGATAGTCAAGAATTCGTTGCTCTTCGACGGCCTCTTCTTTTTTCAGCTCCTGAAGTTGGTTGTTCAACTCAACCAGGAACATGGGCTCAAAGTAGCAGGTTTCTCCGGTTTGTGAATAGTCATGGATAATTCCCTGGAACCGCCCCTTGAAATTTGCCTTAAGGGGCAGCACATACCGATCCGAAGCCAGGGTCATAAATTCATCTTGAAGAAAATGCGAGAGATCCCGACCAAGAATGAAGTCTTTGACCTTCTTGGTGCATCTTTGATGAATGCTGCGAATCTCCGAACGCACCACTGCCAGTTCCGGCGATGCTTCGTCCTTGATGCGTCCCTCTGCATCAATGCACCGCCCCACTGCCGATACCAACTTTTGCGGCCAGGCCCCGGCATTGAGTTCGTTACGCAGGGCAAGATACCGTTCGTCGCCTTGTGTCAGTGTATCACGGACCTCTCCAGCCAACCGCAGCACCTGGCTAAGAGCCGTAAAATCGTCAATATCCAAACGACCTTGCTGACGATCGTCCACAAAGGTGAACAGTCCATCCAACGACGGAAACCCTGAGAGCCGGTATTGTGTGACACCGACCCATTCGCGAGCCAGGATCAGCAGCTCGGTTTGACGTCGAATGGAAGCAAGCGAAGAAAATGGCGTGAGTTTCCGACAAGCCTCAGCCCCGGGCTCGGAAGCAGCGAGTCCGGCCAGGGCATTGAGAATCTTTGGAAACTCCAGCAACTGGGCGGTTCTGGAATCCATAAGTGTAGAAATTTATTGTGCGAGGCGGGCGCGGACCAGGGAACTGGCTTGCTTGCCGTCCACCTGCCCCTTGTACTTGGCGAGCAGCGCCTGCATGACGCGGCCCATGTCGGCCATACCTGAAGCCCCTGTCTCTGCGACAATGGCTTCAACGGCCTGCTCCAGCTCTGCCTCGTCGAGCTGGGTCGGCATGTAGGCCTGGAGAATCTCCATTTCCCGACGTTCCTGTTCCGCCAGTTCCGGGCGGCCCCCACGGGAATATTGCTCAATGGACTCTTTGCGCTGCTTTACCTGCTTGGCAAGCACATCAAAAACCTCGTCATCGTCAAGCTCACGGCGCAAATCCACAGCAACGTTCTTTATGGCCGCCTTGAGCATCCTCAAGACGGCCACTCGAACGGTATCTTTGGCTTTAAAAGCCGTCAGATAATCTTTTTCAATTGTAGAGAAAAGAGTCATTAGCTAGACTTCATCTTACGCATTTTTTTGGCGAGACGCTTTTTGGCGGCAGCCTTCTTTTTCTTGCGCTGTACGGACGGCTTTTCATAATGTTGCCGCTTTTTCAGCTCGGAAAGAATGCCAGCCTTCTCCACCTGCTTCTTGAAGCGGCGAAGCGCGACATCATAGCTGTCGTTGTCGTCGAGATACACTCCGGGCAAAGGAAATCACCTCCTCAAGAGGGGTTTGATCTTCTCCAAAAGGTATCCCCCTTGAAGAACAAAAATTCGTACACCCTTTCTTTTGGTGTGGCAAGCAAAAAATAAGGAGACAGCTTGTCATGGACAAGCCGCCTCCCCGCTTTCGGTGTAATCGGGCTAGTGGGATTCGCCGTTGCGGGTTTCCCACCAGGACTTGATGACAACATAGCCCATGCCGATGCCGAGAATGGCAATAACGATGTAAAGGACACCAAAAAAAATGGCATGGTCAGGCATCCACCAGGGAATATCCTGAGGGAGTGGACTATGGACGGTTTCGCCGTGCAGCATGGATCATTCTCCTTGCTATTTGACCGCTTCCTTGAGCAGCTTGCCGGGACGGAACTTAACGACCTTGGTGGCGGGAATTTTGATTTCGGCGCCGGTGCGGGGGTTGCGGCCAACGCGCTCTTTGCGCTCCTCAACCATGAAGGTTCCGAAGCCGGTCAGGGTCAGCTTGCCTTCGCTCACCAGGGTGCCCTCGACGGTCTCCAGAAAAGCATTCAGCGCACGTTCGGCGTTGGCTTTGGTAAGATTGGCCTTCTCTGCGATTTTGACTACCAACTCAGCCTTCGTCATCTGTCCTTCCTCCTCATAGATGGTTAATCGACCAACGATGGACATGTTATGACCGCCGTCGGCGGTGGCCCAGCGCAACTGCGTGCCTGGACGCTCCCAAACTCACTTAATGCAATCTCATTATTCTGTCCAGGGAGATCCCGGTAAAAGGCCTGACAAACTTGGCGGTACGGGTGTTTTCCTGGAATCGATTGAGAATCTAAAACAGATTTTTCAAGCCCAAGTCAATAGGAAAAAAGGCTATGAACCCGCATTATTCATAACTATTCGCTCAGAAAGCATCTGAAACTGCCGGGGGGTGAGGACTTCTGGACGGGATTTCCCGGACAGCCCCTGCTGCGAAAGCCATTTGTTAATGCTTTCGTTCCACTGAGATTTCAGTATGTTGCCCAGCTGCTTACGCCGCTTTTGAAAACAAAAACGAATCGTCCAGGCCAGCGCTTCCGGATCGACGGGACAAAGTTCCGCAGGGAGCGGTAAAAATTCCACTACTGCAGAAAAGACCTTAGGGCGGGGACGAAAAACCGTGGGGGGAACCTTGAACAACAACCTGGTCCGGGCAAAATTGCGCACCCATGCCCCCAGGGAGCCGTAGGCTTTGTCTCCGGCATCGGCGGTTAAACGCAAAGCCACTTCGTACTGTACCATAAATACAGCCCGTTCATACCGGGCGGTACGGCTGACAATGTCCCAGATCAGACGAGACCCGACATTATAAGGAAGGTTGCCCGCGATGCGCAAAGCTGAATCGTTCAGAGTTTGCCAGGGAAACGCCAAGGCATCTTCCGAGCGGACTTGGGCTTGGGGGTAAAGCTCCTGTAGCCGGTCAGCCAGAGCGTTATCCTTTTCAATGGCCGTATAGTTTCGGGGAGCCGCTTCCAGGATATACCGGGTAAGCGCTCCTTTCCCTGGGCCGATTTCCACAACGCTGGCGTCGGAACTCAGATGCAGAGCATCCACGATGCGACGGCAGGTGTTTTCATCTACGAGAAAATTTTGTCCCAGACTGCGCTTGGCGCGATGTTCCATGCTTCCTCCGTTGCCCTGGCAGGGTATGCCGGGCCGCTCCCGATGTACAGCACTGCGGAACGCCCGGCAAGCTTGAAGATTCGTTGACACGGAAGCAGCCAACCTTTACACGTGCCTGTGTATCTTTGCTCAAGAGGAGGACCCGTAATGGACCTGCGTTCCTGTATTCGCGATATTCCGGACTATCCCAAGGAAGGAATCGTTTTTTTTGACATCACCCCCCTGCTGCAAAAGCCGGACGCCTTCCAATATGCGGTGGACGCCCTGGCAGAGCGCTTCAGTGACTGCGGCGCCAATAAAATTGCGGCCGCCGAGGCCCGAGGTTTCCTGTTCGGCGCTCCGCTGGCTTATAAAATGGGCCTCGGGTTTGTGCCCATCCGGAAGCCCGGGAAGCTGCCCTACAAGACAACCGAAGTCAGCTACGACCTGGAATACGGACAGGATACCCTTTGCATGCATGTGGATGCCGTCGCCCCTGGAGACAAGGTCCTGGTCATCGACGATCTGCTGGCCACAGGCGGCACCGTGGGCGGCATGCTCGAACTGATGCACAAGGGAGGGGCCGAAGTCGTGGGGGTGGGCTTTGTGGTGGAACTTGGTTTCCTGGACGGTCCTTCCAAACTGAACGGCCTGCCTCACGAATACCTTCTCAAGCTGTAGCGAGGCAGACATGAAGATCATCGGTATCATTGGCGGCAGTGGGCTGGACGATCCGGATATTTTACAAGATGCCCACGACCTTGAGATGGACACACCCTACGGGCCTCTGGCCTCTCCTCTGAAAGTCGGCACCATTGCAGGTCGCCAAGTGATTCTGGTCGCCCGGCATGGCAGGCAGCATACGGTGTCGCCCACTCAGGTGAACAATCGGGCCCACCTCTGGGCCTTGCGCGAACAAGGCTGTGAATGCATCCTGGCAACCACAGCCGTCGGCTCCCTGCGGGAAGAAATTCAACGCGGACACCTCGTGATCCTGGACCAGTTCATTGACTTTACCCGGCTGCGGTCCCTGACCTTTCACGAGGAATTCAAGCCCCATGCCCCGGCTCATACCCCCATGGCCGATCCCTTTTCAGTCTCTCTGCGGAAAATTCTGGCTCAGGCCTGCTCCGCAACAGAAGCGCCCCACCACCTCCGGGGAACGGTCATCACCATTGAAGGGCCCCGTTTTTCCACCAGGGCGGAATCACACATGTTTCGCGCCTGGGGAGCGGATGTGATCAACATGAGCACTGCTCCGGAATGTATCCTGGCCAATGAGCTGGGCATTCCCTATGCAGCCGTGGCCATGAGCACGGACTATGACTGCTGGAAGACCGGCGAGGAAACCGTCACCTGGGAGGAGGTGTTTCGCACCTTCAAAGAAAATGTGGATAAGGTGACCCGCGTGTTGTTGCACGCGGTCCAGGCGTGTTGAGCGAAAAAGACGGTCCGGCATCGAAAAATCGGTTCCCACCTCTTGACAAGCAGGGGGTGGGGCGCATATTAATGCCGCCTCTTTATTTTTCATGAATGAATGTCGACCCGGGTCGACACCAAGAGCGATAAATACGATTTCAAGGAGCGCTACCGTGGCGAGCAACGCAAAGTCCAACGGCAAGAAGAACAAGAAGATCCAGAAAGGTTCCCTGGCTGAGGCCATCATGACCGAGGCCGGCCTGCAGTATAAGGGCATTATCATGGAGCCCGTGGTTGAAAAATGTGAAGGCTGTGAGCGCATCGTGGAGGCCGAAGGCGGAAAATACTGCCCCTCCTATGCCCAGCCCTCCAGGAAATGGGCCGACGGCGTCTGCAACTTTGCTACCCATGTCCGCGCCTCCGTGGACAAGGAAGGCAACGTTAAGATCAACCCGCTGAAGGCTTCCAAGCGCGCCGCACGCGGACGCTAGCATCCGGTTTCGTTGTTTCGCGGGGGCCTTTCGGGCTCCCGCTTTTTTTTTGCCCTGGCAACGAGTTTTCCCTACACTGCCTTTCTATTTCCTTCAAAAAAGGGACCATGATGAAAGCCGAAGAGGATGATATGCTGGAACGCTGCCTTGATCACATCGACACAATGACTTCGGAATTACTTGATCTACAAAAAAATCTTGTCTCCATCCCGGCCCTCGGCCCACTGAACGGCGGTCATGGAGAAAAGCAGAAGGCTGACTGGCTCAAAGGCCGTCTTGAATCCATGGGCCTGGGCCCTGTGCGTGAACTGAACGCTCCGGATCAGAGCGTTCCCTGCGGTTACCGGCCCAACCTCGCGACCGTACTTCCCGGTGAGGACAACTCCCGCACATTGTGGATTATTTCCCACATCGACATCGTGCCCCCGGGAGACGTCAGCCTTTGGGATACGGACCCGTACGTGCTGGAGCGCGACGGCGACACGCTTATGGGACGCGGAGTGGAAGACAATCAGCAGGGCATGGTCAGTTCTCTACTGCTTGCCAAAGCCCTCAAGGATTTAGCCATCACGCCGCCCATGAACCTGGGGCTGCTGCTCGTTGCTGACGAAGAAACCGGCAGCCGCTTTGGTCTGGAATATGTGGTTCGTGAGCATGCCGACCTATTCGGCAAGGACGACCTGTTCCTGGTGCCCGACTCAGGATCGGCCGACGGATCCGCTGTGGAAGTCGCTGAAAAAAGCCAGTGCTGGATTCGAGCCGAGGTCAACGGCAAGCAATGCCACGCATCCAGTCCGGAACAGGGCCGCAACTCTCTGGTGGCCGCAGCGGATCTGATCCTGCGTTCACGGGCCCTGTATGACATCTTCGACAAAGAAGATCCCTTGTTCGAACCGCCCATGTCCACATTCGAGCCGACTAAAAAGGAGGCCAATGTGGAAAATGTAAATACATTGCCGGGGCGTGACGTTTTTTATTTTGATTGCCGGGTGTTGCCGGACTATGATCTGGATGAAGTCCTGGCGGAATTGCGCCGCATGGCCGATGCCGTGGAAAAAGAACGCGGCGTACGCATCGTTCTGGAAGTCACGCAGCGCGAACAGGCGGCCAGCCCCACTCCTCAGGATAGTGATATCGTTGTGCGGATCATGAAGGCCGTGCAAAAAATCTACCAGGTTCAGCCTCGTCCCGTGGGCATTGGTGGAGGAACCGTGGCCGCTTTCCTACGTCGTGCAGGGCATCATGCCGTGGTCTGGGCCAAAATTGAGCACACCGCCCACCAGCCCAACGAAACCAGTTCCATTCAAAATACCTTAGGAGACGCAAAAGTCATGGCTGCCGCGCTCCTGGGGACCGATTAAACAATGATCACCAAGCCTCCTTTTCCCGAGACCTTCGACCTCATCGTAGTCGGTGCCGGGCATGCCGGATGCGAAGCAGCCATGGCCGCTTCGCATCTCGGCCATTCCACCTTGCTGCTGACCATCAACGTGGACCATATCGGTCACCTTTCATGCAATCCCGCCATTGGTGGACTGGCCAAAGGCCATATGGTTCGTGAAATCGATGCTCTTGGCGGCATGATGGGGCTTTGGGCCGACGAGGCCGGTATCCAGTTCCGCACGCTGAATACCCGCAAAGGCCCGGCAGTCCGGGCAACCCGGGCCCAGATAGACCGTAGGGCCTATATGCACGCTGTGCAGCGGGACGTATTTCGTCAACCCAACCTCTGGGTTCGGCAGGATACAGTCCACTCTCTCTTGGTGGAAAACGGTCGAGCCGTGGGAGTCCGGTCCTCCCTGGGGGAGGCGTTGCGTTCCCGCGCCGTGTTGTTGACCACAGGTACTTTTTTGCAAGGGCGTATCCATATCGGCCTGGAAAACTTCTCCGGCGGAAGACTGGGAGAAGCAGCCTCCAATAGCCTGAGTGACTCCCTACGAGAAGCGGGGTTGGAACTGGGCAGGCTCAAGACAGGGACCACTCCCCGCCTGCTTAAGGCCAGCGTGGATTTCGAACGCATGGAAGTACAACCCGGCGACATGCCTCCTCCCCTGTTCAGCTTTCGATCAGTCGCCGCCCGGTTGCCGCAGGTGCCCTGCCACCTAACCTGGACCAACGAGACCGCGCACGAAGCCATTCGCTCCGGATTTGACCGCTCCCCCATGTTCACAGGGGTTATCACCGGCACCGGTGCCCGTTACTGCCCTTCCATTGAAGACAAGGTGGCTCGGTTCCCGGAAAAGGATCGGCATCAGATTTTCGTGGAGCCGGAGGGACTGGACAGCCCCGAAGTCTATCCCAACGGGATTCCCACCAGCCTGCCATTTGACGTCCAATTGCGGATGATTCATGCGGTGGAAGGTCTGGAACAGGCGCAAATCGTACGACCTGGATATGCCATCGAATACGATTATTCGCCCCCAACCCAACTCCTGCCAACCTTGGAAACCAAAGCTTTGCCCGGGCTGTACCTTGCCGGACAAATCAACGGCACCTCCGGCTATGAAGAGGCCGCTGCCCAGGGGCTTTGGGCCGCATTGAACGCTTGCAGAGCTCTGGACGGCGCACCGCCCTTCCTGCTGCGGCGTGATCAAGCCTACATGGCCGTGCTGGTCGATGACCTGGTGACCAAAGGAACGCAGGAACCCTACCGCATGTTTACCTCCCGCGCCGAACATCGTCTGCTGCTCCGCGAAGGCAACGCGGATATGCGGCTTACCGAAATTGGGCGTGAGTGTGGACTTGTGGATGACGTTCAATGGCGTCTTTTCCAGGCCAAGCGTTCCGAATTGGAAACATTGGTCCAAGCCCTTTACGGGACCAGGATTCGCCCGGACGCTCCCACTCGCGAACGTATCCAGGCCATTGGGGGCAGCGTTCCGGGCAAAGCCGTGCCCCTGGCTGCTCTGCTTCGCCAACCGCAACTTTGCATCGCGGATTTGGTTGTATTTCTGCCTGAAATTGGAGATTATAAATCTGCAATTTTGGAGGAGGCGGAAACCCAGGTCCGGTATGAAGGGTATATTGCGCGCCAGGAGGAGTTGGTCCTGCGCTCCCGCGAACTGGAAAACATCCGGCTTCCCGAGGCAATGGATTACTCCCAGATAGCTGGATTGACGAGGGAAGCCGTGGAAAAGCTCTCTACCGTGCGCCCTTTGACCCTGGGGCAGGCAGGACGCATTTCCGGCATCACTCCGGCTGCCCTGGCCTGCATCGAAGTGGACCTCAAGAAGCACGGCCTGCTGTAAAATGTGGGTAAAAAAAACTTCCGTAGGTTGACAGTTTGTTTTGGGCATCATATTTCATTGGGCATTGCAAGGTGTTGTCTTCGTTGACGCCCAGGCACATCTGCATGCAAGGAGGACCCCCGCTTGGACGAAGGATCAGACAGTCGATTCTGGTCGAAAATGAGAAATTTCTTCAAGAATAACGGCCACGACTTAGAAGAACAGATTCTGGATGCGCAGGATGGCGGTTCGCTGAAACGCGAAGACGCGTCTATGCTTTTGAACGTATTGGATCTGGGCGACACCACGGCCGCCGATATCATGGTGCCGCGGACAGACATCGTCTGCGCCGAGGTTGACACCCCGCTACGTCAGATCGCGGAATCCATCGTGGCCAGCGGCCACTCCCGCATCCCCATTTACGAGGAAACCCGGGACAGGATGCTGGGCGTGATCCACGCCAAGGATCTACTCAGTTCGCTTCTCCACCACGAGAAGGAAGATGCTCCTGTTCGCAAGCTGCTTCGGGAGTTATTTTTCGTCCCGGAAATGACCAACGTTAAATACCTGCTGGCCACCATGCGCTCCAGGCGCACACACATGGCCATTGTGGTGGACGAATACGGCGGCACCGCTGGGTTGGTCACTCTGGAGGACGTGCTTGAAGAAATCGTCGGCGACATTGAAGACGAATACGATGTACTGCGCCCCGACGACATCCAGGTTCTGGACAATGGCTCGCTTCTTGTGTCCGGCCGCAGCACCCTGGAAGACCTCAACGAACGCTTCCAACTGGGCGTTGTATCCGAACAGGTGGAAACTCTTGGAGGATATCTGAGCGAAATTGCAGGAAGGATACCGCTTCCAGGTGATTTCTTCACACTCGGGAGCCGCCGTTTTACCGTGAAGGACGCCGACGCCAAACAAATCAAAACCATTCTCATCGAACCCCTGGCCGCGCAGGACGTCGAACAACCCGAAGGATAACCGTGCCGCTTCTCTGCCTCATCGCCATTGTGGGCGCATTTGCCGGATACCCGAATTCTTGGGTACACTTTCCCCCTCTGGCACTTCTTTTCCCGGCTGCTCTGGGACTCATGGCCTTCCGGGCCGGTAGCGCGGCACAGGCTTTTCGCTGGTCCCTGTTGACCGGCACACTCGCACACACCGCTTGCCTCTATTGGGTGGCCGGTCCGGTTGCGCAATACGGCGGCCTTCCCTGGTGGCTGGCTTTGCCCTGCCCCCTGGCCGTATCTCTGGTCATGGGAAGTTACAGTGCCGTCTTCGGTTGGGCCCTGCACCGGGCGGCCCGTCGCCTGTCTCCGTCACTACTCTGCTTGTTTGCCGGGCTGCTCTGGGCCGCATTGGAACAAACCGGCTCCTGGCTTTTTAGCGGTTTTCCCTGGTTTACCCTCTCGGTTTCCTTTGCCCCCTGGCCACTTTTCATCCAAACCGCATCTATGGTGGGAGCCTACGGCCTGTCCGGACTATTGGTCATACTTGTCACGTCGTTCCTGCTATGGAATACGGCACGATCTTCGCGGGTTATCGCCCTTGGGCTTTGTCTCTTGATCGTGGGATTCGGCGCCTACCGTATGGCAGGCTTTGCTCCATCCGGACCGGAAAAACAAATTGCCCTGGTCCAGGGGAATATCGACCAGTCCCAAAAATGGGAAGCCGCGTACCAGCTTGAGACAGTACGCAAGTATCTGAATCTCAGCCGCAAAGCGCTGGCTGAAGGCGAAACGCGTCACCAAAGACGCCCGGCCACGGACCTGTTGATCTGGCCGGAAACGTCCATGCCATTTTATTTTCAAGACGCAGGAGTCTTTGGAACACAGGTCCGGGAGTTTGTGGAAACCACGAACGTCCCGCTGATTTTGGGAGCCCCCGCGTATCGTGAGACAGCGGATTTCGAATTCAACTTCTTTAATCGCGCCTTTTTGCTCACTCCGGGGATCGATGCCCCTCAATGGTATGACAAGGTCCATCTGGTGCCCTTTGGTGAATATGTCCCCCTCAACGATTGGCTGCCACTGGAAAAATTGGCCTCCGGAGCCGGCGACTTCCATCCCGGAACCCGCTTACACCCTTTGGAAGCCCGCGGTATGCGGCTGGGGCTCCTTATCTGTTATGAAGCAATCTTTCCGGAATTGACCCAGAAACGGGTCTCTAACGGCGCAGACGTTCTTGTTAATATCAGCAACGATGCCTGGTTCGGTCGTTCATCCGCTCCCTTCCAGCATCTTGCCCAGACACGGATGCGCGCCGTGGAACAATGCCGCTGGATCGCCCGAAGCACCAACACAGGCATCAGTGCGTTCATCGACCCCTTGGGAAGGCTCGTCGCCTCCACCCCTCTGTTTTCCGATGAAGTCTTGACCTGGACGGTTAAACCTGTTCATGTCACAACATTCTTCCATGACGCCTATCGCTGGCTGTACAACGGCATCTACGCCATGGCCGGTCTGTTTTTGGCCTGGGTCATCCTGGGGCCTGCGGTTCGGCGTTCGTAACCTCAACACCTCCCGACACAATATGCACCAATATTTTGAACTGAAAAGCAAGACCCTGGACCTGTTGGACCAATTCACAACACTCTGGGGGCGACTTTGACTATCCTCGACTCGCTGAACGGCTGACCGCCATTGAACAGCAACTTTCTGTGCCCGACGCCTGGAACCAACCCGACAAACTCACTCCGATTTTACGGGAAAAAAGCCAACTGTCGCACCGCATCGCCATGTATGACAAACTGCATGCGGACAAAGAAGACCTGGAAGTCTGGCTGGAACTTGCTGCCGAGGACGAAGATTCCCTGGATGATCTGGCTCGAAGCCTAGTTTCTTTTGAGGAAAACCTGCAATCCACGGAAATGTCAACGTTGCTGGGAGGAGAGCAGGACGGCAACAACGCCATTCTGGAAGTGCATCCCGGAGCCGGCGGCGTGGAATCCCAGGACTGGGCCGAAATGCTGGTACGTATGTACACGCGCTGGGCCGAGGACCACGAATTTCAGATCAAGGTGCTGGACCTGCAACATGCCGATGAAGCGGGCATCAAAAGTGCCACTCTGCAGGTTGAAGGCCCTTATGCCTATGGCTACCTGCGTGGTGAAGCAGGGATACACCGGCTCATACGCATCTCACCCTTTGATGCGTCCGGCAGACGGCATACATCTTTTGCCTCGGTTGACGTCTACCCGGATGTGGACGAGGATATTGAAGTGGATGTACGGGAAGAGGACTTGCGCGTAGACGTATTTCGCGCCAGCGGCCCCGGGGGGCAGCACGTCAACAAAACCAACTCAGCCGTGCGCATCACCCACCTGCCCACCAATATCGTGGTGCAGTGCCAGAACGAAAAATCCCAGATCCGCAACCGCCAGACCGCCATGAAACTGCTCAAGGCGCGACTCTATGAGCGGGAGTTGAAGATACGTGAAGAATCTCAGCGTGTAGATTATTCCAACAAGGAAGCCATCAATTTCGGTAGTCAAATTCGCACCTACACGTTGCAGCCGTACCGGTTGGTCAAGGACCACCGAAGCAACACCGAGGACGGCAATGTGGACGCCGTACTGGATGGCGCGCTAGACCGTCTCATACGCAGCTACTTGTTATATGCCCATGCCGAACAACAAGCCTTATGATTGCGACGCGGGTATGACTTCCCCCGACAACGAATCCACCTTGGAACGCGAACTGCTTTGGGAATTGACGAATCTGCGGGACGAAATCTGTGCCGCAGCAGGCAAGTCCTGCCATAAGCTGGATCCGCGCACCAATTTAGGTGTATTCCGTCTCTTCAACGCCATTAGCCTCCAGCAATGGCGCGCCATTGCCCGTAGGCTGGAACTCAAGGGCTGGTTGACTCTGCCCATTAACCGAGACGTTTACCCGCATCTCACTGTATTACAAGAAAGCCTGGAGGAACTCTCCTACCAGACAGAGCATGACGCCTTGACCGGAGTGGCCAACCGACGGGCCTTTGATCGGGTACTTGATCTGGAATTGGAACGGGCCCGGCGCGCCGGAGTGGCCCTCAGCCTGGCCCTGCTTGATCTGGATGATTTCAAAAAAATCAATGATCAATATGGACATGCGGCCGGGGATGCCGTTCTCGTCCGCTTGTCCAGGATATTAGGCAACAACAAACGGCGGTATGACCTGACGGCCCGCATTGGTGGCGAAGAATTTGCTTTGATTCTACCGGGCATCGGCCAGGTTCGCAGCGCTCGAGTCGTGGACCGCATCCGCCAGGAGCTTCTCGAAACGCCCTTCACAAGTCCGGACGGCCAAGCTTTCGAGGTCAGCTGTTCGGCTGGAATTGCCAGTTTCCGGGGCACTACCGATATTACCCCCGAAGATTTTTTTGACCTGGCAGACAAGGCACTCTATACGGCCAAACATAATGGCAAAAACCGTTCAGAACTGGCTCCAATGCCCGACATTGAACGGGCGGAGCGGCCTTCGCTCGTCCACGCCAATGAAAAACGCTTTCTCTTCACCGGCAAACCTTAGGAACGACGCGGTATGATCAACCCGAACAAGACCCTGAGCCTGGCCGTCATGAGCGGCAAGGGCGGCGTGGGCAAGACCAATATTTCATTAAACATCGGTTATGCCCTGCATCAGGCTGGACTCAAAAGCCTGCTCATGGACTGCGACCTTGGATTGGCGAATCTGGATGTGCTTCTCGGCATTGCACCGGAGAAAAACCTCCAGGATCTGCTTAAGCATGACACAGCCACTTCCGAGGTGGCTGTGGCTGTGGAGCCGGGAGGACTGGACGTTCTACCTGCTGCCAGCGGTGTTCCCGAGCTGGTGGATATGGACGAAGACATGCAGAATGTTCTGCTGGAAAAAATCGTCGGACTGGCAGGCAACTATAATGCCTTGATTCTTGACCTTGGAGCCGGGATCAGCCGTACGGTGATGACCTTTGCGGCCATGTCCCAGCTGCGGGTTGTCGTGGTGACGCCAGAACCCACTTCTTTAACCGACGGCTACGCGGTGATTAAAGTTTTGGCCACCGAACATCGAGTGCGCGACTTTCTTGTGTTGGTCAACCGCGTTGAATCCAAGCAAGAGGCTGACAAGACATTCAGCCGCCTGGCCGAAGCCTGCCAGGCCTTCCTGGGAATTGAAATTCAAAAATTGGGGCATATCCGGGAAGACCGGCATGTGGCCGAGGCCGTGCGTCGTCAAAAAGCGTTGCTGGCGTATGCTCCATCCTGTCCCGCCGCTCAAGATATCGTGGCCATGGCCCGTTTGCTTCGGCGCTATCGTAAGGAAAACGCCGATGCCATTGGTGCCCGCCCAGTACTTAAACAATTTTCCGTCTTGAAGAGTTAATTTTGGCTTGACGGAAGTGTCTGTTTTTCGGCATAGATAAGAAACTAGGTTTTTTTGTTCACTGGGGTCGGCATCCCGCCGTCCCATAAACCGGCAACTCAACCGGAGCGCCCACATGAACAAGAGCGAACTGATTAAGGCCCTGGCCGAGCAAAAAAAGCTCCATGTGGATGAATCCACCAAAATCGTCAGCGCGTTCGTCGACTCCATCAAGGAGGCCCTGGTACGCGGCGACCGAGTGGAAATCCGCGGATTCGGAAGCTTTAAGATCAAGGATTACGAAGGCTACGTCGGCCGCAACCCCAAAACAGGGGACGTGGTGCATGTGCAGCCGAAAAAGCTGCCCTTTTTCCGTCCGGGAAAGGAGCTCAAGGAATTCATCAACAGCTAGAGCATGCGTATACGATTCCTGTTGTTGCTGGCTGCGTTGCTGTTCGCAGCCAGTAGCTCTTTTGCATCCGAAAACAGCTCACTGACCCTGCTTTACACCGGCAACAACTATGGAACGTTGCGCCCCTGCCCCACGTGAGGCGGTCGTACCGTTGGCGGAGTGGCCCGGCGGGCTACCTATTTCAAACGTGTACGGCACGAACTTCCGGATGGGCGAGTTTTGTTGCGTCTGGCCGGGGGGTATGAATTTGGACGTGAAGCACTGGGGAATAAGGACGAACAGACGTTGAAGGAGCTGAAGGCCAGCTACGCCCTGCTCCACTATGACCTGGGCCTGTTGACTGGATTCGAACTCAAAGAGTTTGGTGAAAACGGCCTGACGCCACCTGACGTCTGGGTGCATCCCGGGAAAGCGGAATATGTGGCATTGGAAAAAGAGGGTGTTGACCTCGGTATTATTTTGCTACCGGAGCTCCCTTCGGGGACGCAAACACCGCCTCCGGATCTGCTCAGGGACATTGATGCCCTGCTGCAACACCACCGTGGGCAGGTAGACCTGCTGATAGCCCTTTCCCCATGGGGACTATGGCTGGAAAAAGCCTACCTCGAATCAGGAGCCGACACACCGGACATCATGCTGGGCAGTGGCCCCGGCGTAGAAGTGCCGGGAGTTATTTTGGCCAATGGAAAAACCTTTTGGCTTCGCCCTCCGGCAAAGGGAAAAACCGTCGCCCGGATCGACATTCTCCAACTCCCCCGGGGAGAAAAAGGCTTTACCTGGACGGAAAACGGCAATATTCAATTTGAAACACCTGCGTTGACTGATAGTTATATTGAGGATACCAATATTCTTTCCGTGCTCATGGGAGCCGGTGCCGAATAATCGGCTGTGCGCTTGCTTGGCGGGTTTTCCGCTTCGCACGCCTCCATCCCGCCGCGATTCACGTGGTGCTTGCTGAGTCCTTCTCGGCACATTCCATGCCCCGGTTGCGATGACGACGTGTTCATGCAGGCGCGCCCCGAAGACCCAAAGGAGGACTTCATGAATTTCAGCGGCGCGTTCACCGCATTGGTTACGCCCTTCAGAGACGGCGCCATTGATGAGGACGCCTACCGCGCTCTGATCGAATGGCAAATCGAGCAGGGCATCGACGGAGTGGTTCCATGCGGAACTACCGGCGAAGCCGCCACCATGACCCATGACGAACAGGGCCGGGTCATCAGTATTTGTGTGGATCAGGTCAAAGGCCGGGTACCGGTCATTGCCGGAGCCGGATCCAACAACACCAAAGAAGCCATTCAGCTGACCAAACTGGCCAGAGACGCCGGTGCGGACGCTGCTTTGCAGATTACCCCCTACTACAATAAACCCACTCCCGGCGGCGTAGTGGCCCACTTCAAAGCCATTGCCGCTGAGTGCCCCATCCCCATGGTCCTGTACAATGTACCAGGGCGGACCGGGTTGAATTGCCTGCCGGAAACAGTGGCCCGCGTGGCCCGCGAAGTACCAGAGGTAAAGGCGGTCAAGGAGGCCACCGGAAATCTGCGCCAATGCGCCGAAGTCCGGGAATTGTGCGGTCCCGATTTTGCCTTGATGTCCGGGGACGATTTCACTGTCTTGCCTCTGCTTTCTGTGGGAGGCTGCGGAGTCATTTCCGTTGTTTCCAACATCGCGCCCAAGCTCATGAGCCAGATGTGTCATGCGTTTGCAGCCAAGGATACGGCCAAAGCGCTGGAGCTCAGCCTGCAACTCGCTCCTTTGAGCCGGGCCATGTTCCTGGAAACCAATCCCATCCCCGTAAAAACCGCCTTGACCTACATGGGCGTGACCGAACGAACGGAATTCCGGTTGCCGTTGGTTCCTTTGCTTGAAGAACATAAGGAACCACTGCAGCAAGCACTGCGCAACGCCGGTTTGATGAAGTAAACTGGAAGCCCCACAGGGATGAGTCTTAAATACAAGAAAGCCCCCGTCCAACGACTGGGGGCTTTCTTTATGGGACGTAGAGCGAAAAATATTATGCTTCGCAGTTGGCAAGATTGTCACGCAATTGCTGTAACACCTCCCAAAGCTCGTCCTCACGGCGCAAAAAAGCGTCTACCACGGCGGGGTCAAAGTGTTTTCCCCGTTCACCAGCAATGATATCGTGACATTTTTCTTTTGAAAAAGCAGGCTTATAGCAACGCTCACTTCCCAAGGCATCAAAGACATCCGCCAGGCTCACAATACGTGCTGCCAGTGGTATCTGCTCCCCCTTCAACTGATGAGGATACCCGGTACCGTCCCACTTTTCATGATGGTGCATGACAATGTCCTTGGCTACCCGCAACTGTTCCGAACCCGTTTCCCGGTAAATATCCTCCAGCAACTCCCCACCCACTTCCGTATGCTTTCGCATGATACGAAATTCCAATTTGGTATACTTTCCGGGCTTATTCAGCACACTGTCGGGAATGGCTACCTTGCCGATGTCATGCAGAACCGACATGGATTCGATGGTGGATATTCGGGCCGAGGTAAGGGTATCGAATCCATTGCGGGCTAAATCCTCGCAAAGCAGGCGGGTACAAAGCTTTACCCGGCGGAGGTGATTTCCGGTTTCTTCGCTGCGACAATCTGCCAGCTGAGCCAAAGCGAAAATCAGCTTGTCCTGGCTTTGCAGACGAAAAATGCGTTCGGCCGCTCCCAGGCGCACCTTTAACTCTTCAAGGTTTACGGGCTTGATAATGAAGTCGTCAGCGCCCACTTCTAGGGCCTTGACCAGATTCTCTTTATCCGCCAGGGCCGTGAGTACAATGATATAGGTATAGTTCAGTTCGTTTTTTCGGATGGATCGAATTACCTCAAACCCATCCATCACAGGCATTTCCAGGTCCGTGATGATCAACTTGGGGGAATGGCGTTCGAACTGTTGCAACCCCTCTTTCCCGTTACTGGCTTCGAGAATATCGAAATCCCACCCCTTGAGTTGTCGCACCAGAGTTTTCCGCTGAAATCGGGAATCTTCCACGACAAGAATGGTATTCGCTTTTTCAAGATCCCAGTTAATCAACGCCCTACTCACTTCTGGCTTTTTCTCAATATTTAAAACAGGTTCACTATCTACGAGGCCACGCCATTCTGAATGCTTTGCCCATTGCTGTCAAAACAAAAACGGATTGTCAGCATTCGAGCCAACCTACATATTGCCCCGACTATATAGAGATTTTCTGTACACTGAACACTTTTCCCTTGTACTCAGGACAGACATTCAAGGCAACCATTGTGAACACATTCAATTCTTGACACCCTTTTCCATATAAAAAGGTCCCGACCACATGCAATGGCCGGGACCTGAAGAGTGTCACAACGAAAGAACTAGCCTTCAAAAGCCTTGATGAAGTTAGGGGCGACCTGCTTCTTACGGCTCATGACGCCTTCCAGCCACACGGAGCTGCCTTCCGGCTTGATGCCGAAGGCCTTTTCCACCACGGAGGGATCCTCAGAGGCGATCAGCATCTCGGAGCCTTCCTTCATGATGTCGGTCAGCAGCAGGAACACGGAATGACGTCCGTCAGCCTTGACCTTTTCGATCTCGGCCTGCAAGCCTTCCTTGTGGGCATCCAGCATGGAGAGGTCCACCACTTCAAGCTGGCCGATGCCGACCTTGTTGCCGGACATGTCAAAGTCCTTGTAATCGCGGAAAACCAGCTCATTGGCAGAGGCACCGTCAACGGCGGATTTGACCTTGAACATTTCCATGCCCAGCGCCTGGACATCGTCCACGCCCGCGATCTTAGCCAAATCTTCAACGGCCTTCTTGTCCTGATCCGTGCAGGTCACGGATTTGAACATGACGGTGTCGGAAAGGATGGCACACAGCAGAATGCCCGCGATGTTGGACGGGATTTCAATGCCGTAGAACTCATACATGGACTTCAGCACGGTACCGGTGCAGCCCACGGGCCAAACCCACATTTCAAGGGGGTTGGGGGTGGTCACGTCGCCCAGCTTGTGGTGGTCCACCACGGCCAGCAGTTCGCCCTTGGACAGGTTGTCCATGGTCTGGGAAATGTCGGTATGGTCGACCAGAATCACTTTCTGATCAGTCGCGTCGCTGACAATTTCTGGAGCGCTGAAGCCAAAGCGCTCCAGAACAAAGGCGCTTTCAGGGGCGATTTCGCCCTGAGTTACGGGCTTGGCCTCCATTCCGCGCTTGGAGTACAGGTCAGCGGCGGCAATGGCGGAAGCAACGGTATCGGTGTCCGGGTTTTTGTGTCCACAAACGAGAATAGCCATAATCAAGATCCTCCTATGAGTGGTTCTATTCCATCCTGAAACTTAGGTTGTCCCAAATATCACAAAGTCAACCGTCTGCCAAGTCACAGAGAATGAGAGAATATGGCTATCCCTACCAAGGCGGCACCGCTGAAAAACAGGGCATAGGCCTTGCGGACACGCAAAGCCAGCAGCCCACCGAGACTGGCGGCAAGCCAGAGATGGGGCCAATCCAGGTGCAGTTCGTCAAGAAGGGGGCGCAGTGGATGCAAACTCCGGCCCACTATGAAATTAATCGCCAGCAAAGAACCAAAAAAGAAAAGCCAAGACACCAAAAACGAACGTAATACCGAGTAATAAATCAAACGTTCGGGGAACGGTCCAGACTCGGCCTGCCCTGCCCATTGCACCGCCCGGTCATGGCACCGACCTTGTGCACAACGTAACAAGGCTTCGGCCCTCTTGCCGAGCCAGGCCATGGGAACTCCGGCCACCATGACCAGGGCTACCTCGCCGGGCTGGACAAGATGATGAAAGGAAGCCAGTGAAAGTGCGGTAAACACCGCTGCGCCGAGATGTGGAGGGATGTAGGTGCCTGCGGGAATCATATCCAGCCAGGCTAGTTCGAAAAAGATCGCGATGCTCAGGCTGGTCACATAATCACCGCTACAAACCGCCCAAAGCAGTCCAATACAGAGCGGCCGCTCCAGAAGACCTATGCTGAAGGAAAAGCGAAAAAGTGAAAAGAGAGCAAAAAAAAAGCGATGAAGCCAAACCAGACAGGAGCTGAGAGATGTATCATCCGAACCTCACCTGTACGGGGTCGTTGGGCACACAGCGAAAATCAAGTTTGACGTGTTTCCCCAAAAAGAAATGTAGACATTCTTCCTCGGTCTCATTTACCGCGACACTTGGAGAAAGCTGCCGTTTCCCCGGGGCGTAATGAATATTTCCAATATTTATGGTCGCAAAGGTAAACCCGATTTCATAGGCACGGCGCGCATCCTCACAATTGGAAAAGAGCACCAGAGTATCACTATGCGTAGCAGACCAAAGCGCCGTCCCCTTAAGGTGCAGCAAGTCATGAATCGGAACAAAGGAACTGGCCGTGGATTGCGGAATGGCCAGGGACATGATTTCCTGGGTCAGCACGTCTTCGGATACGTCATCGTTGGCCACAATGATCGTGCTGGCACCAATATACGGCAACCATGTCTCCACCACCTGGCCATGAACCAGGCGGTTGTCCACACGTACCCAGTTCATGCCCCGCCTCCGCCCTGACGCGAACCACCGGAGCGACGAGAAAGCATTTCCCCGGCCACGACGATACCCTGGCGCCCGGCGCTCTTGACCTGCGGAGCCATTTCACACAGGGGGAGATTCCTTACCTGGATTGCTTTAACCAGCATGGGCAAATTCACCCCTGTAATTACCTCAATGCTAAACGATTTCAGCAGAGAAAGGCTCAAGGTGGTAGGCGTGCCCCCAAACAGATCCGTCAAAATGAGTACGCCGTCCCGTGTGCCGCCACATTGGTCCACGGCCTCACGAATGGCTTCCACCACCGAATCCACGGCCGATCCAGGCGGAACCCCTACGGCACGCACATTTTCCTGGGGACCGGAAACAAGCTCCGCAGCTTCCAGAAGGCTGGCTCCAAAATTGCCGTGCGTCACGAGGACAATGCCGACTTGTCTTGACTGTACGTTCTTTGACATGGCTACCCGAGTTCGCAGTGGCGGTGCTCCATGGTGACGGCATAGCCGGCGTCCCGAAGCACCTTGTTCAACAGTTCCCCGGTGGAAACCGAACGGTGCCGCCCTCCGGTGCATCCCAGGGCCACAGTGACCCTGTAGCGCCCTTCCCTGGCATAGAGCGGCAATAAATAGCGAAGAAACTCAATGAAATGTTTTTTAAACTCGCGACCCACCGGGCTTTTAAAAACATAGTCAGCCACGGCCGCATCCTTGCCGGACAGTGGTTGCAGTTCTTTCACAAAGTGGGGATTGGGCAAAAATCGAAGGTCAAAGACAAGGTCCGCGTCGATAGGGACGCCATATTTGAATCCAAAGGTAAGCAGATGCACCCGCATGCCGGACTCCGGTATTTCCAGAGTCGTCCATTTTTCCTGAATGACCCGGCGCAGGTCATGTATGGAGTACCCCGTGGTATCAACCACCAAATCAGCCCCTTCCCGGACAGGTTCCATGAGGTGCCGTTCTTTTTCAAGAGCTTGCTCCAGTCCCAATTCGTTGGTTTCCAGAGGATGCAGACGGCGGGTGGTAGCATACCGGGTGAGGAGTGTATCCTGCCGGGCTTCCAAGAAAATAATCTGGGGCTTGACCTTCATGGCCTCAAGCTGCGCCGTGGCGCCTTCCCACTCCTGTACAAAATCAACCTGTCGCAGATCCATGCCCAAAGCCAGCCCACGGTGGGCCTTGTCCATGCCCTGAAAAAGTTCCACGAGACGCGGAAGCATGGCCGCTGGAAGCCCGTCCACACAAAAAAAATTCAGGTCCTCAAAAACATTGAGAGCCGTACTTTTTCCCGCGCCGGACAGGCCGGTGACGATGACAAGGGGGAAAGGAAGTGTTTTCTTCACACCACGGGCTCCGGTTACGTCCCCTGCAAGAGCTGCCAAAGGCCGTCGCGCCCCTCGGCCTCCATAAAGTTACGGCGAAATTCTGAGTCTTTAAGGAGTCTTGAAATGTGGGCCAGAATTCGCAAATGCAGTCCAGCCACCTGTTCTGGCGCAAGGACCATAAAGATGATCTTGCATGGAGCGTGATCCAGGGCGTCAAAGTCCACCCCTGCCGAACTGCGGGCCACAGCCACTACAATATGATCCACGGATTCGAGTTTTCCATGGGGGATGGCAATACCGTCCCCAATGCCGGTGGAGCCCAGTTCCTCACGGTCCAAAAGGACCTGAATCGCGTCCTGTGGATCCAGCTCCGGGATGTGCTGATGCACGGCATCGACAATTTCACGGAGGACCTCCGCCTTGGTGGCGGAGGCCAACTCCGGTATAATCATTTCAGTGTCAAGATACTCGCCAAGTCTCATTGTTAGTTACCAGGATCGATCAATCCGTAATCGCCGTTCTTGCGGCGGTAGATGACGTTGATTTCATCGTTTTCCGCGTTGCGAAACACGAGAAATTCAAACTGTAAGGAATCCAGCTGCATGGCCGCTTCTTCCACGGACATGGGCTTGGGCTCATAATTGTCCGTGCCGGTGATGGTCGGGGCGGATCCAGCCTCAGCCAAGGTGAAGTACTCCATGCGCACATCGCGGGAAGCTGCCTTGCGCCGCTTGTCCTTCATCTTCTCCCGAATCTTGCGCAGCTGAGCTTCCAGCTTGTCCACCACGCAATCAATGGTGGCATACATATCCGGAGACTGTTCAAAAGCCGAGATATGAATGCTGTCGGCCGTAAGGACAACGTCGGCCTGCTGCCGGGTCTTTTCAACCGCAAGATTCACTTGGAGTTCGGACTCGTCCGAATCCTGGATGAACTTGGAGACCTTGTCGAATCGCTTTTCCGCGTACTCCTTCAGGTGGGGAGAAGGATCGAAATTCTTGAAGTTGAAGTTGATGTTCATACACAATCCTCCTGGGAGTAGAGGTTGAGTGGGCTGGGTCACAAAATTTGCTTCCGCTTGGACGACGAGGGAATATTCATGGCGGAGCGATATTTGGCCACGGTCCGCCGGGCAATATTCACATCCAGCTTCGCCTTGAGCATGTCACCTATCACTTCGTCGCTCAACGGTTTTTTCGGGTTCTCCTCATTGATCAACTGCTTGATCAGTGCCTTGACAGATTCGGAACCCACTTGAGTTCCATCCCCAAGGTCCAACGCACTATTGAAAAAGAACTTCAGCTCGAAAATTCCGTGAGGAGTGGATACATATTTATTGGTGGTGATCCTGCTGACGGTGGATTCGTGCATGTTAATGTCTTCAGCCACGTCCTTAAGGATCAACGGCTTGAGCCGGGCCACTCCTTCCTCAAAAAAATCCCGCTGAAAGCGGACAATGCTTTCCATTACCTTATACAAAGTACGCTGCCGTTGGTACAAACTTTTCAGCAGCCAAGCAGCAGAACGCATCTTGTCCTGAAAGTATTCCTTGTCCTTACTGTTGCAGCTTTTAATATCGTCCATGTAAAACGAGTTGAGCGTCAGTCGGGGCAGACCATCCTCGTTGAGCACGATGACAAAATCGTCACCATACTTATACACGAAAACATCGGGGCTGACATAGTGCGGCTCCGTGCTGGAAAAGCTGGTGCCGGGCATGGGGTCAAGCTTTTGAATAACCTCAATGTACTCTTTAAGTTCTTCCAGGCTGATCTTAAATTTACGGGCCAACGGCTTATAGCGTCGCTTTTCCAGGTCTTCCAAGTGCTGATCCACCAGCGTCAGAAGAATCGGATCGTCATATTCAAAGACGTCCAACTGCACCAGCAGACACTCCCGGGGAGACCTCGCCGCGACCCCCACGGGGTCAAGCCGTTGGATCTTGCGGATAACAGACTCAACCGTTTCCGCGTCAGAATCCACGAGAGCCAGCAAATCATCCACGTCGGCCTGGAGATAACCTCGGTCATCAAGGTTGCCCAGAACAGCAACGCCCACGGCCAGTTCATCTTCCGTGAAGTTGGAAAGCCGCATCTGCCAGTTCAGGTGCCCTTCCAGAGACGGCTTGGATGCAAGCCTGGCCTCAAATGAAAGCCCTTCTTCAGGCACTTCGGCCTCACGCCCCTGAGACTGCTTGGAGGTGCTGGAAAATTCGCCAATGTAATTTTCCCAGTCCGCATCCCGCATCAGCTCGGCCTGAGCATCCTTTTCCGCAGATTCCTTTTCCTTGCGGTCGGCTTCCTCCTGGCGGGCTTCGTCGGCTTCCTTTTCATCCAGGAAAGGGTTCTCCAGCAGCTCCTGCTGAACCGACTCCAACAATTCCAACCGGGAAAGCTGCAACAGCTTGATGGCTTGCTGCAGCTGCGGCGTCATAACAAGTTGCTGACTGAGCTTGAGTTGTTGTCTGAGTTCCAGTCCCATATTGCCCGCTAAAACGAACCAGCGCCTGATTCAGCAAACAATCTGCAAGCGCGTTCGTCAGTTATTCGTGATCTTCTTGCTTTCACTATGCCATACCTTGGCCGTCCGCGCAAGAATTACATCTTAACTAATTGAAAATACAGATTTAGGCCATCCTGAACAGATGACATGAAAGAACTGTACCAACCTTCTGTAAGGCTGTAAATCGGGAACAATGAAAACCAGGACGAAAACCGGAGGCCAGCAGTCGGAAAACATCAATACAAAGGGGCGCGCCGCATCAACGCCTACTATAGATACGGCCTATCAAACACGCCACCATGCCAACCTACAAACAATTGGTTCGACCAACGTTTCTCCGATAACTTCATTTTGAGTGGGGGTAGAAACGTTAATTCACGTCGCAACAAAAAGGAGGAGGTATGGTTAATTTTTTCGCCTCGCGCAAAGGTATCATCTTCGTTGGGCTGGTAATCGGCTGCCTGGCGGCTTTGCTCCAGTATCTGGGCAACCCTGGCAACATGGGCATCTGCGTGGCCTGTTTTGAGCGGGACATAGCCGGGGCCGTGGGGTTGCACCGCGCAGGCGTGGTCCAATACATGCGTCCCGAGATCTTCGGCTTTGTGCTTGGAGCGATGGTTGCGGCTTTTGTGGGCCGGGACTTCCGCCCCAGGGCCGGTTCTGCTCCCATTGTCCGGTTCATACTCGGTGTGTTCGCCATGATCGGAGCTCTGGTCTTTTTGGGGTGCCCCTGGCGGGCTCTCCTGCGGCTGGCCGGCGGTGACCTCAATTCCCTCTTTGGGCTAGCCGGGCTCATCGTGGGTATTTGGATCGGAACTCTTTTCTTCAAGCAGGGCTACAACCTCGGCCGCAGCCAGAAGACCTATTCGGCGGTGGGGTTAATCATGCCGCTGGTCATGGCCGGATTTCTGGTCCTGATGCTGCTCTACCCGCAAGTGAACGGGGAACCCAAATCCGGAGTGCTCTTTTACAGCCTCAAAGGGCCAGGGGCCATGCACGCACCGTTGCTCATTTCCCTTGGCGTGGGGCTGTTGGTAGGGATCATTGCCCAGCGCAGCCGTTTTTGCACCATGGGGGCCTTCCGTGATCTGATTCTTTTCAAACAAGTGCACCTGCTCTCCGGCGTTCTGGCACTACTTGCGGCCGCCTTTGCCCTCAACGTGGTTCTCGGGCAATTTAATCCTGGCTTTGCGGGACAGCCCGTAGCCCACACCCAGGGGCTTTGGAACTTCATGGGTATGGTCCTGGCCGGGCTTTGCTTTGCACTGGCCGGTGGATGCCCTGGCAGGCAGTTGTTCATGGCTGGCGAAGGCGACGGTGACGCCGCCATTTTCGTCTTCGGCATGATTGTCGGAGCTGGGTTTGCACACAATTTTGGTCTGGCCAGCTCTCCCAAGGGTGTGGGGCCGCACGGCATTGCCGCCGTGTTCATTGGCCTGGCCGTATGCCTGTTCATCGGCCTGACCATGCGCAAAAAAGCCACAGCGTAACCCCTTAATACGTATCAAGACACGGGCTGTTGCAATATGAAAATACCAAAAATTCAAGGTACCATCATATCGACAGCCTGAATTCCTGAGGGATGACGGAGATCATTACTTTCAACAGATGTTCAGGGAGAACGCCACATGAGTGAAACAATCGATGCCCGGGGCCTCTCCTGCCCCCAACCGGTACTGGATACTCTGGCCCAAATCGCGGCCATGGGTTCGGGTGAACTCAAAGTCCTGGTAGACACGGAAGCGTCTAAGGAAAACGTTGCCCGTGCCGCCCAAAGCAAAGGCTGGCGCGTGGAATCCATTACCGAGGACAACGGCGAATACTGCCTGAAGCTCACCGGGGCTTGAGCGTGGGCCTTCGGAAGCTGTTCCGAAAAATCTCTCCCGGTCCGCAGGCCTCTGTCCGTGCGGACCGGGGGATTCTGGTGTTCGAACACACCAGCGAAGTCATCCGGGCCGAGCAGGCGCTCAAAGGGGCGGGCTACACAGTCAAGGTCATGGGGCCACCCCCGGAAATTCAAAAAGGATGCGACCTGGTCGTGGAATACCCGCTCATTGAAGGACTCGACATCCTTCGTACACTGCAACAGGCCGGGGCCAACCCCTTGGAAGTGGTACCTGTCACCGGGCCGTTGCTCGCCCCGGTGGACTTGTTCCAGGTTAAGGATTTCGGCCAATATCTCATGGTCCGCGCCGCTAATATGAAAATCACTGTCGACAAAGCCGATCAGACCATCGTCAACATATCCGGCGGCGGCTGCCCGGACGTGCCGTATATTGCGGCCCAGCTCATCGGCCAACGTCTTGACAGGGCCCCTGCCCCTCGTGAAGTCGGTCACACTCTATGCGGCTATGCCCTGCAACTCGCTTATGAGGAAATGGTGCGCCAATGCTTGCCATAGTGGGAACCATCCCGGACCCGGACATTCCCGTACTGGACGGACCTATTGCAATGGTTGACGGGCAACTTGCCGTGGGCGGACAAAAGTTCGCTCCGGACCGTGGCACTCCAGCCTTACTGGCGGCAGCGGCTGCGGCTTGCCGTCATTTAGGCCTGGATCTGCCCCATGCCTTTCTCGTGGGAGACGAAGGTTTGGGCAAGGGCAGTCGGATGCTCTACGCCTACTTGGCCCAAAACCTGCCCAGTCGATCTTTTTCCACCCTTGCCTTTCATTATCTTCAACCGGATGTGGACTGGCACGCCAAGGTTCTGCTGAGCGTTCAATCCATGACGGCCCTGCCCCTGCTCATTGCGGACGCCGGTTTCATGTATGCCGCAAAAATGAGCGGTCAGGCCGGTGAATACGCCCTCTTCACTCCAGACGCCGGAGAATTGGCCTTTTTGGCAGATGAAACCGCCCCCCATCCTTTTTATACACGAGGGTTCATCCTTCAGGATGAGAACCGGATACCGGAACTTATTGCCCGAGCGTATGAACACCACAATGCGGCACAGTGTCTGTTGGTCAAAGGCCAAACGGACAGGGTTGCGAATGAAAAAGGTGTACTCACACAGATCACGACTCCCTGTCAGGGAGCCATGGAAGCCATTGGGGGCACGGGAGACACCGTAACGGGTATGGCCTGCGGGCTGATCGAGGCTGGCCTGGCCGTGCCCCTTGCCGCGCATGTGGCAGCCCAGGCCAACCGCTATGCAGGTGAACTGGCGGCTCCCACCCCGGCCTCCCAAATCGGCGAATTGGTGACGCACATCCCGGCCGCGCTACAACGTGCTCTGGCGGAGTCACCATGACCAGCCCCCGCATTACTCCGGACATGACCCTGCTCGACGTGGTCCAGCTCAGCCCCGCCACAGAGAAAGTCTTCCGCTCCCATGACGCCCAGGCAGGCGAATGCTTGCTCTGTAACGCGCTTTTCGACACCGTGGCAGCCACGGCTCAACGCTACGGCTTCGACCTGGAGATACTACTAAAAGATTTGGAACAGGCGGCGAAAGCCGCTTCCGATGAATAATAAACGCGAAATCTGTGTGGAAACCGGCCAGTTTGGCAATCCCTCGGTCTGTCCATGCTTCCGGCAGGCAATTCATAAAGCCCGCCACGCGCGGCGACGTTCTTCAAGCTAAAGACAAAAGTTTTCGCCCAGGTACACCTTGCGCGCTTTGGAGTCCTGAACGATCTCGGCAGGAGTTCCCTCAAGGATGATGGTGCCCTCGTATACCAAATATGCCCTATCACATATATTCAATGTTTCCCTGACATTGTGATCGGATATGAGAATGCCGATGCCCATTTTTTTCAGGATGGAGATGATTTCCTGGATATCAATAACGGCAATGGGATCAATGCCAGCAAACGGCTCATCCAAAAGGATAAACCGGGGATTCATGATCAAGGCACGGGCAATTTCAAGCCGACGGCGTTCACCGCCGGAGAGATACATGGCTTTTTGGTGGGCTAGCTTGGTGATGTTGAACATGCGCAGCAATTCAGCGGCACGCTTGCGTCGCTGAGCCCGCTTATAACGGGTTTGCTCCAGGATGATCATGAGATTTTCCAGCACGGTGAGCTTGCGGAACACCGAACTTTCCTGCGGCAAATAAGACAAACCCATACGCGCCCGCTCGTGCAGCGGCAGGCGGGTGATCTCCTGACCGCCGATGCGGACCACTCCGGCATTGGGCTTCACGATGCCGGCAAGCATGTAGAACGTGGTCGTTTTTCCTGCCCCGTTGGGACCAAGCAGACCGACCACTTCACGGCGCTCCAGGGCCACGTCCACACCGTGTACCACCTCGCGCTGGCCATACCGCTTGCACAATCCCTGAGCATTGAGGCTATCGGCCATAAATTACGGGGCCTCCAGGCCTTCCGGCGCAAAAAGAATAGCTTCAACCCGCTTGCCGGAACCGCCCATCACTTCGCTGCGCTTTTCACGCACGTAAAATTTGATCACTTTCCCGGTAACGGTATTTTTCCCTTCCTGGATTTCCGGCTGCCCCTGCATGAGCAACAACGCGTCCCGCACCTTATAGGTTACAGTGTCGCTGCGGCCAACGATATCAGCCTGCTGCATCTTCACGCCTCCTGAAGCCACAATGCGGTCGATCTCCTCGCCAGGAGTCCCGTTTTTTGCAAAATATGCAGTGAGTTGCTCGGCCCAAAGGCGCATTCCTTCATGCTCGGCCTCTACATGACCGGAAAAAGCAACCGTGCGATTGTTATCATCGTACGTCAACTTATCCGCAGTTATGCGAACCGGTTCCTTAGGAGACTTCACGGGTTCGGGCTTAATGTCCTCGGGGCGTTCCTGTACTTCAGCCACGACTTTAGGAGCATCTCCGGGAACCATGGTGTGCTTTGGAGTTGGTGCGGTGGAAGGTTCCGCAGTCTTCGGCGCAGAGGTGTCTAGTTGAACGGAAGGAGCTGTGGCCGTTGAAGCCTTGGCAACAAACGTCAAAAATTTTGCTTTGCTAAAGCCCAACGCAGCATTGAGATCCCGCTCGGTCGCATCAGGTGGGAACACCGCGTACCAGCCATCTTCCAAGAAATCCACCTTGACCTGGTCCCCTTTTTTCAGGGTCAAAACATGCTCAGAACGAAAATCGCGGGCTTTACGTACATTAAGATTTTGCGATGCCTGGCGAATCTCGCCCCAGGGCGCAACAGGCTGTGCCTGGGCCACTTGGCAAAGCAGCACACAGAGCAATGCCAGGACCAGCGTTTTCCAATCGTTGCGCATTTTTTTTCGCATACCTGACTCCTGAAAATTAAGAACAGATCGCCAAATTCGGAACAGGACGCGTTGTTACTGCGGCAAATCCGAAGCATTGTCCAGAGCGTCCAAGGTAAAAACAGCCTCAACGCCCCCGCCGGCGACCAGGACCCGTGTTTTGGTATCAATTTCAATAGCTGTGGCGCTAATAGTCACGTCCCCGCGCCGAATCACCACGCGCCCCTTCAGGTATACCTTGTTCATGGCTCCGATGTAATCGAACTCGTCCGCTTTTATGGCGAACATACCATAATGTCCGGAAATATTCTCCCAAAGCCGGAAATTGTCGGCCCGCTGGTCCACCTGCCCCATGTCGGCCCGGACAAAGACCTCCTGCCGCTCTTCCCCCAGGTAAGCTGAAAGCTGCGGCGCAACAATACGAATGGAATTGCTGCCCTGGTCGTACTCGGCCCCCTTGGCCTTGAGTTTCCAGTCAATGCGCCCGTCCACCCCTTGCACCAATTCTATGTCCTCGGCAAAGATATCCGCGCTGAGAGACTCTACATCGGTCTGTTCCACCTTTTCGGGA
>JAQVYA010000192.1 GCA_028708865.1 Desulfovibrio sp.
TGGCTGTGATACGCTCCTCGCAACCGGCATGAGGGAGTTTTCGGCTCTGGGCACAGAGTTCCACCTCTGCCAGCTCCAATTCGCCGAAGTCAGGAAGCGTGGCTGCCTGATCTTCAATTTGCCGGAATAGATCAAACAGCAACGGCCCGGCATGACGTGCGCCTGAAATCCCTTTGGTGGCTTGTCCGTCCAGGTTCCCGACCCAAACGCCGATGGTGTACCGGCCGGAATACCCCACGGCCCAGGCGTCGCGGTGGCCGAACGAGGTACCGGTTTTCCAGGCTACCTCGGGTGCGGCCGAAGTCAGCGCCCAGGATTGGGGCATGTCGGGCCGTTCCACCCGGGCCAGTATGCGCGTGACCAGATAGCAGGCTTCCCTGGAAAACAGGCGTAATCCTGGCGGAGCATCCTGGTCCTGAGAGCTGAAGCGTACAGGATGGTGCTCTCCGCCTTGCGCCATGGTAGCGTAAAGATTCACGAGGTTCAGTAAGGTGACCTCTCCTCCACCCAGCACGAGGGGCAATCCGTAATGGGAAGCCGCCTGGTTTAACCCACTGAGCCCTCCGTGGTGCAGCAATTCCAGAAAATCGTTCAGCCCGACCCGGGCCAGCAGACGCACGGCAGGAACATTCAAGGAGTGGGCCAGCGCATATTCTGCACTGACGGCGCCCCGAAATCCCCCATCGTAGTTTTCCGGCGCGTACCCAGAAAAATCCGTGGGGATATCCAGCATGAGAGCCTGGGGAAAGAGCAGTCCCTTGTCCATGGCCTGAGCATAAAGGAACGGTTTGAGCGTGGACCCGGGAGAGCGCCGGATCAGTGTGCCATTGATCTGTCCGGCATGTTTGTCGTCGAAAAAAGAAGGGGAGCCCACCATGGCGCGGACTTCTCGTGTGGCTGTGTCCAGCACCACCACAGCCGCGGACTCCAACCCCTGGCGGCGAAGTTCGGGAATCCGGGCTCGAACCGCTTCCTCTGCCATTTGCTGGACGTGTTGGTCCAGACTGGTGTGCAGCCGCGGGCCTGGTATTCGGACCAGAGCTTCCAATGCAAAGTGCGGAGCGCGCATAGGCAGCGGGGTCAATTGTCTGGGGAGCGGCTCCTGGTCCGCCTGGGAAAGTTCTTGCCGCGTGAAATGGTCTGCCAGCCGTTGGAGCACCCGCTGCCGCACGGTTCGGGCCGCGTCGGGATTTCGAACTGGATCATAGGCGTTGGGAGCCCGTGGCAGGGCGGTAAGCAGGGCTGCCTCTCCCAGGGAGAGCCGATCTGGACTTTTGTTGAAGTACAGCCGGGAAGCGGCTCCCACCCCTACGATGTTTCCGCCAAAGGGAGCCATGTTCAACCAGTGCTCCAAAATTTTTTCTGGGGAGTGGTGCCAGCGTAGTTGCAGGGCTCGGAAGGCTTCGATCAATTTGGAGCGGAAGGTTCGCGGTCTGGGCTCCGCCAAACGTGCCACCTGCATGGCCAGGGTAGAGCCACCACTGACGATACGTCCGGAGAGCAGGTTATCCTTGGCGGCGCGGAGGATTGCCAAGGGGTTTACCCCGGGATGGTAAAAGAACCAGCGGTCCTCGGAGAGCAGTAGTGCCTTGCGCATGACCGGGGCCACTTCCTCAAGCGCCAGTGGAAAACGCCATTGGCCGTCAGGGGCCAGGAACGCCCGCAATGGCCGGCCGTCCCGGTCGAGCACGAGCCGGGCCGCAGGCCGGTGCAGCGCTGATTCCGGAAAGGGGAACAAAGCGTCGAGCCCCAAAAAAAGAATCCAGAGCCCGGCGATGGTGGCGCCCATCCCCAGGAGAAGGCGACGAAGCGTTCGCGGAGCCGGGATACATCTGCTCCCGGCTCCGAAAACGCGGCGCAGCATGCGCATCAGAAGTCCCTGGTCACTTCCAGGGTTCCGGCTTCGCCCTGGGCAAAAACGCCGGGATCGTACATGGCTTCGCCTCGCACGGGCGGCAGGGTGAAACTGCCGGAAGTTACGGCGCGGACCAAGACATACACGCTGCGCCATTCTTCAGGCTTGTCTGCATCAAAGGGCAAGTCGCCGAAGAACAAAACGCGATCATCCCGCAAGTCTTGATGAGCGGTGTTGAAGGGGGTGTCCTTCATCCAGTCCAGCCGTTCCGTGGTGGCCAGCCGCGGGTTTTCCACTTCCAGGCCGGTAGGCAGCAATGCTTGGAGCGCCAAGTGCGGGATGGGTCCACTGGTGCTGCGTACATCCAGTTTGAAAACCAGCAGGTCTCCCTGGGTGATTGTGGCCGGAGCCGGGTTGCCCTGGCGGTCCAGAAGGGTACGGCGTATGTCCATGCCCTGGGCTTGGGGGGCGTATGATTGCTTGGATGCGGCTCCATGGGTTTCCAGGCTGTAGAGCACGGCTCCGGGAGCCGCGGGTCCGTCCAGTTCGATGCGGAGGGTGCCCGGTCCCAGTTCGGTAACGTGCAGCGGAGTTTCATTGGTAAATGTCCCGAGTTCCACGTCACCCAACAGGACCTTGCCTTGGAAGGGGGCATGAGCTCGCTGCCGGGCGAAGAAGGTCCCCAGGGCGTTTAGCGCCAGGGCGTTTTCCTGGGTGGTGTGTGGACGTTGCTCCATGAGCCGGGACAGGTTTTCAACCGCGGCCGGAACGCGCGGGTCACCCGGCGCCGTGTCCAGGAGGGCCAGGAGGATCAGCGCCTGGTCCCGCAGAGGCGAGCCCAGGTTGCCACCACGTTGGCGCTCATTGTCCGGCAGTTGCTCCACCTTGGTCAGCAATGCGTTGAAGGTTTGCACATCTCCCACCGTGGCAAAGGCCGAGGCCAGCAGGGTGCCGGTCTGGGCATCGAGGCGTTCGCGGTGTTGTTCGGCCAGGAAGTGCATCATGCCGCGATCCGGCATGCCGGCCCTGGCCAGGACATACAGTCCGTAGGTGATGCGTTCCAGCCCGGACTGCTGTCGTGGATTTTGATTTTTGACCAGTGCAGCCACGTGGGCTGTAGCGGGCTGGTAGCATGTCTCCGCCACGTTGAATCCGGCGCGCCGGGCTTCGGTAAGGAAGTGGGTAGCGTAAATGCTGATCCACGGGTTGGATTCGTAGCTACCGGGCCAGAATCCGAAGCCGCCATCATTGGTTTGCAGAGCGGCCAGACGCTGTAACGCGCTTTGGACCATGAATCCGGGACCATTTTCCGAAAGCAGATCCGGGGCCAGGACGTGCGCGAGTTCGCCGAAGCGCAGCAGGGGGAAGGCCTGGGACACGGTCTGCTCGGCGCAGCCGTAGGGGTAGCGCAGCAGGTCCCGCAGGTCCGCGCTGTAGCGGATCATGGGCAGGCCGCCCACATGCAGTTCCCGGGTGACGGTGGAGGCCAGCAGCCCTTGAGATGAGGGCGCCAGTTCCAGGTGTTGGCCTTCCATGGTGCCGGCGGCGGCACGTCGTTCAAAGGGGAAGCCCGTGCGTACGGGCAGGGTTGCCCTGGTCACAAAGGATTCTTCCCCAGCGCTGACACGTACCGTGAACTCAGCGGTTCCTTCCGCTTCCCCGCTTTGGGCTTCCAGAGCGATGGTTTGCTCACGCCCGGCCCGTACCGTGACTTCCTCCTGGTTGGAGGTCAGGCTTACCGGTCCGTCCACTTCCACCTGAAGTGCGAGCTGGAGGTCTTCCTGGGTATCGTTGCGCAACGTTACGGGAATCAGGATGTTTTCCCCCAGGGCCATGAAACGGGGGAATGTGGGAGTGGCTGATATGGGACTTTTAATCAAGGTCAGGGCGCTGCCCGAGCCGAACCGCTGTTTGTCCGCGGCAACGGCCATGATTCGCAGTCCCCCCTGGAAGTCTTCGGGGAGTGCGGCGCTGAAGTGGACCTCCCCTCGGGCATCGGCCTTGAGCGGTCCGGACCAGAATGTCACGGGCCGGACCCGGCTGATCCCTTCGGTGCGTACATAGTCGGCCATGGCCGCCAGCATTCGTCCGCCTCCTGCCGGGGCTGCGCCTTCCACCTCCGGTTCCGGGAAGAGCATGGAGAAGATGTCGTAACTGTCCACGTCCAGTCGGCGCTTGGCGTAGAAGAATTCAAAGGGGTTGGGTGTATTCTGGGCGATGAGTCGCAGGAT
>JAQVYA010000067.1 GCA_028708865.1 Desulfovibrio sp.
TTTCCTTTGGAAGTGCCGCCGCTCCGGGAGCGCGCTGCGGATATTCCCCTGCTGATCCGCGATTTTGTGGACAACATCACCCGCCAGCACGCCTTCCGGTCCTTGAGCTTCAGTTCGGACGCCATGCAGGCTTTGGTGGAATACGAATGGCCGGGCAATGTGCGTGAACTGAAGAATTTCGTGGAACGCATGCTGATCATGTATGCGGGCCGGGAGGTTTCGGTAACGGATCTGCCCGGGGAAATCCGGGGGAGCGGCGCGGTGCGGGCGGCGTGCGCCGGGTGTCGCAATGCGGAAAGCCAGGCCGCGGACCTGCCCGAGGGGCCCGTGGACCTCAAGCAGGCCAAGGCTGAGTTCGAGGCCCGGCTGCTGGAGGCCAAGCTGCGGGAATACGGCGGCAACATGACCCAGCTGGCCAAGGCTGTGGGCATGGAGCGCAGTTCGCTGTATCGCAAGCTGCGCCAGTACGGCATTGAGACCGGCTGAATCAGGGGAATCGCCGGTGTGCTGTCGGTGATGTTTTGATGAAGGGCAGGGTTCAACGGGGCGGCCTGTGCGGAAAGAAAAAAGGCCTTGCAGAGCAAGGCCTTTACAGTTGGGTAGTATCCCCGGTTCGGTTGGCGGGAAAGTTTATTTGACCAGTACTCGGGCGATCTTGTCCAGGGAATCGGCCAGTACATCGTCGCTTACGGCGTAGGAGATGCGGGCGCAGCGGTCGTCGCCAAAGGCCACACCAGGGACCAGGGCCACGCCCGCTTCGTCCAGCAGCTTGGTGCACAGGCTGGTGGAATCGGTCACTCCGTCCTTGTACAGGGCATTGAGCACCGGGAAGACGTAAAATGCGCCGTTGGGCCGCGGGCAGGTGACGCCGGGCCAGGCGGACAGGGTCTCCAGAATGTAGTCCCGGCGACGGGCAAAGGCTTCGGTCATGCCGTCCAGCACGTCCCAGGACCCATTGAACGCGGCGATGGATGCGTATTGGGCCACGGAGTTGATGTTGGACGTGGACTGCCCTTGAATTTTGGACATGCCGTTGATCAGCTCCGGGTGGGCCAGGGCAAAGCCCACGCGCATGCCCGTGAGGCAGAAGCTCTTGGACAGGGCGTTGACCACGGCCACGTTTTCGGGGTGCTTTTCCCAGAAGGGAGCCAGGGACGCGGGCTTGGCCGGGGCATAAACCAGCCGGTCGTACACTTCGTCGGAAATGACGAAAATGTTTTTGGACATGGCCCAGGCGGCCAGGTCTTCGAGCTGTTCGCGGCTGTAGGTTCCGCCCGTGGGGTTGTTGGGCGAGTTGAGCAGCAGCACGCGGGTGCGCTCGGTGACGTGTTTTTCCAGGTCGTCCACGGTGACCAGGAAGCCGTTGTGTTCGCTGGCGGGCACTACCCGGGTCACGCCTTCGGCTAGGTCGATCATGGCCGGGTAGCTGACCCAGTACGGGCCGGGCAGCAGCACTTCGTCGCCGGGATTGAGCAGAGCCATGAACAGGTTGTAGAGGGCCTGTTTTCCTCCGGCCGTGCAGATGACGTTTTCGGCTCCGGCAGTGGCGCCGTAGAAGCGATTGAAATATCCGGCGGCGGCCTCGCGCAGTTCGGGCAGGCCCGGCACCGGGGTGTAGCGGGTCTTGCCGTGGTCCAGGGCCTGCTTGGCGGCCTGGATGACGTGCTGCGGCGTGCCGAAGTCCGGCTCGCCCACGGCCAGGCTGACCACCTCGCGGCCCTGGGCGCGCAGCTCCTGGGTCCGGGCGTTGATGGTCAACGTGGCGGACGGCTTCAACCTGCGAATTCGTTCAGAAATATGCATACATCCCCCAACAGCTTGCCTATGCGGAAATTTGGTCGAAAGCGTTATGTAGAGCAAAACGGCACGGGAGTAAACGGGTCAGAGCTGCATTTACAATTTTGTCTATTTATTTTTCCTGTTCCGGCGGCATTTGCCCCTTGCTGCACCAGATTGCCAAGCGCGAACGTTTACTTTTGCCTCCGGGGCGGTTAGGAAGCAGAAAATCATACAAGGATACTGCCGTGCTTTTTGCATACGATCTGCAACACTGGATCACGTTTCTTTCCGCAGCGCTTTTGCTCAATGTCTCGCCCGGCCCGGACCTGGGATTCATCCTGGCCCATACCGTGCGTGGCGGGCGGGCCTGCGGCTTTGCGGCCATGCTCGGGGTCTGGACCGGCGCGTTCGGCCATGCCCTGTTTGCGGCGGCCGGGCTCTCCGCCCTGCTGGCGGCCTCGGCCACGGCGTACACTGCCGTGAAGTGGGTGGGCGCGGGGTATCTGCTCTGGCTGGGCATCCAGGCCCTGCGTTCGCGCGGCGCGTTCAGCGTGCCCCGGGAAGGAGTCCCGGCCCTGCGGCCCGGCCGCATCTATCTCCAGGGCGTGTTCATCGACCTGCTCAACCCCAAGGCCGCCATTTTCTTCCTGGCCTTTTTGCCCCAGTTCGTGGTGCCGGAGGCCGGACCGGCCTGGATGCAGCTGCTGCTGCACGGCGTGCTGATCATCGTGGTGGCTGCCATGGTGGAGCCGTTTTTTGTGCTCATGGGCGACCGCGTCTCCACCTGTTTGCGCGGCAGTCCGCGTTTTTGTCGTTGGATGGACCGTGGTCTGGGCACTTTTTTCGTGCTTTTGGGCGTGCGTCTGGCCATATCCGAACGCTGATTCGCGTCTTTGGGCCGGATGCGTGGCCTCTTTGTTGTTCTTTATTTCCCCTCAGACCCTGAAGCAAGGAGCCGGGCATGCCTGTCGGGCGCATTACGCTGTTCGACAATAATGACAGCTTCACCCGCAATCTGGAGCATCTGCTGGCCGCAAGCACGGGGGCCCGGGTGCGTATCGAGCCGTATGCCGCGCTGCGCCGGGCCCGGGACGCGGGAGGCGCGCCATGGCGGGATCTGCTGGACGCGGATTTGCTGGTGATTTCCCCGGGTCCGGGAGCGCCGGACGAATACCCGGCCTATGCGGCCCTGTCTGAATGCGGCTGCCCGGTGCTGGGCATCTGCCTGGGCATGCAGATCATCAATGAGTTCTGCGGCGGAAGCACGGTGCGTCTTCATCCGTGCGTGCATGGCCGGGCCGAGGCCATACGCTTCCAGGGCGGGGTGCAGCGGGTCGCCCGGTACCATTCCCTGGGCGTGGACCGCCTGGGACGGGGATTGCGCGTTACACTGCGTACAGAGCACGGCGTGGTCATGGCCCTGGAACATGAGGAGCGGCCCTGGCTGGGCTACCAGTTCCATCCGGAATCCTTTTTGACCGGCAACGGCGGGTTTTGGATCCGCCACGCTCTGGAGCGGCTTCATGTCTGAACCATGCACTCCGGCCAGGACGACGGATTTTGAGGTATTGCCCGGAACCATGGGACGGCAGACCTTTCATGACGCGGCCCTGCATCTGGCCCGCACCCGGGGGGCGGACCTGTTTCTCTCGGGCCCGGGATTTGAGGACGCGCACCGCTCCCTTGTGGCCCTGGAGCCGGTGGATGAGCTGCTATTGCAGGATCCAGCCCTGTTGGACCGGAGCTGCCCGGGCAACAGCCCTGCGAATTTTCGGGCAGGGGATCAGGACTCCTGGAATCGGGACGTGGCCCAGCGGATCAAAGATTTTTGTTTCAATACCCCGGGTCCGGCCCTGGGCTGGCTGGGGTATGAGCTGGGCATGCGGCTGCGGGGCGTGCCCGTGACCAAGCCGTGTGAACTGCCTTTGGGAGTATTGCGGAAATATGCCTGCCTGGTGGAGCACGATGCCCGCACCGGCAGGGTGCGCTGCATGGCCTTGCCCTCTTGCCGCGCCCTGGTTGCGGTCCGTGAGGCCCTGGCCCGGAATGTTGCACAGCACCCGGGCCTGAGGCCGGGCCTCAAATCGGACCTGAAGCCGGGCCAGGAGCCAAACGCCAGCCTGGATCGTCAAGCATACACCGACGCCGTGCGCACCGTGCTGGGATACATCCGGGGCGGGCACACCTATCAGTTGAATCTTTCCCTGGCCATGCAGACCCGGGTGCAGGGCCTGGACCCGCTGACCTGGTTCGGCCAACTGCTGTATCACTATCCCGCCCCGTTCTACGTCTGGTTCCCCATGGGGGAGCAGCGCATCATTTCCACGTCGCCGGAGCGTTTTCTCCAGGTGCGTCAGGGCCATGTCCTGGCCCAACCCATCAAGGGCACCCTGCGCGTTGCGCCGGGCCGGCCAGCCCAGGTCGCGGCCCTGCAAAATTCGCCCAAGGAAGATGCCGAGCTGTCCATGATCGTGGACTTGCTGCGCAACGACATCTCCACCCATTGCCGGTACGGGTCTGTCCGCGTGGAGCGGCACAAGCACGTGTTCCAGGTGGACGACCTGTTGCAAATGGCGTCGGACGTGCGCGGCCGGTTGCGGCCTGGTTCGGATTGTTTGGACCTGCTTTTGGGCGCCCTGCCGGGCGGATCGGTCACGGGCTGCCCCAAGCGCCGCTCCATGCGCATCATCGACGAATTGGAGCCCCACGCTCGGGGCGTGTACTGCGGGGCGTTCGTGTATGTGCAGGGGCCGGGCGATCTGGAATCCTCCATCGGCATCCGCACGGCCGTGCACAACGCCCGGACCGAAACCCTGCGGTTTTGGGCGGGCAGCGGCATTGTGGCGGCGTCCGATCCTGAAGCCGAATATTTGGAAACCCTGGCCAAGGCCGGGAAATTTTTGGCGGGTGCCCATGATCATCTGGCGTGACGGTGCGTTTGTTCCGGGTCGGGACGAGCAGCCCCTGCCCCAGGATCCTTGGACCTTGCCGGGTGTGTTTGAAACTCTGTTGCACAACGGCCGCAGCCTTTGCCGCGTGCGGGCGCACCTGGACCGGCTGGCCCGGGGGCTGGCTGCATTGGGCCGGGAAATGACGGGCCTTCCGGACGCGGACCAACTGCAAGGCGTGGTGGAGCATCTGCGCGAGGGCAACCAGTGGCGCGGTCCGGCCCGGGTGAACGTGTTTTGCCCTTTGGCCGATTGCTGGCGTGTGGCCGTGGTGGTGCGGCCAATGGCCTTGGAGCTGGACCGGGAATACCGGCTCTGGCCCGTGGTCGGGCCGCCCCATGCCCAGGCCCGGATCAAGCGGTTGCAGCGCGGGGATCTCGACCAGGCGCGGCTCCATGCTGTGGAGCGGGGAGCGGACGACGCCCTGCTGGTGGATGAGCAGGGCCGGGTGCTGGAAACGGGCTGCGCGGCCGTGCTCATGCAGCAGGGCCGGAGGCTGGTGGCCCCGCAAGGGCCTCTGCTGGAATCAACGGCTCTGGACGCCCTGTGCCGGGCCCGGGATTTTCCTGCCATTGCCCGGCAGCGCGTGACCCTGGCCCAGCTGGGCCGGGCTGATCATCTCTGGCTGCTCAACAGCCTGCGCGGGCTCCGGCCCGTGGTGGGGTTGGGGAAAGCCGCGCTGCGCCCTGGTCAGGAACTGGCCCGGGCAGGCACGCGGCTTATTACGGGCATGGACGGGCAGGTTGGGGCATAGATTGAGGCGCGAGGCAGGGCGCGCCGGGCGCGGATGAAGGCCGGAACACTGCTGGGAACGCAGGCCCGAGCAGAGCCCTGGTTGCAACCCGGAACGCCGGGAGGAGCCGAATCAGGATCGGATCAGCGTGGGATCAGCGTGGGATCCAGACCGGAGCCGGTTCGAACCAAGTCGGGACCGGCTCCGCCCCAGACCGTCAGTGCAGCACGTCGCCGATGCGGTCCCAGCGTACGCTGGAGTCCTGCCGGTCCCAGGACCAGTAAAGAATCCAGGCCTTGCCCACAATGGCGTCCCGTTCCACAAAGCCCCAGAAGCGGGAATCGCGGGAGTCGTCGCGGTTGTCTCCGAGCACAAAGTATTTTCCTTTGGGCACGGTGAACTCGGCCAGGTAATCGCGGCGGCTGGGCAGGATGCGCGGATCCGAGTGCTGGGTGTACGGCTCCTGGAGGACCTTGCCGTTGCGGTAGACCATCTTGTCGCGGATTTCGATGCGGTCGCCGGGCAGTCCGATGATGCGCTTGATGAAGTCCTTGCTCGGGTCCTCGGGGTATTCGAAGACGATGATGTCTCCGTGTTCCGGGTCTCCGGTGGGGAAGATGGAAATGTTGGTGAAGGGCACCTTGATGTCGTAGGCAAAGCGGCTCACCAGCAGGTGGTCGCCGATTTGCAAAGTTTCCAGCATGGAGCCGGACGGGATCTTGAAGGCCTGGACCACGAAGGAGCGGATGAACAGGGCAAGGACCACGGCGATGACGATGGCCTCCACCCATTCGCGGAGTTTGGCGATGGGGTCGTCCGCCGGGACGTTTTTTTTCTTTCCAAAGGGCATGACGTTTTTCTGGCTCCGGTTGGCTCCGGCAGGGCGGCGAGCGCCTGCCGGGGCGCGGTTTGTGCGGTCGGACCCGGGTCGGCGGACCTATTCGTCCCCGGCCTTGAGCACGGCCAAAAAGGCTTCCTGCGGAATTTCCACGTTGCCCATGCGGCGCATGCGCTTTTTGCCTTCTTTCTGTTTTTCCAAGAGCTTGCGCTTCCGCGTAATGTCGCCGCCATAGCATTTGGCCGTGACGTCCTTGCGGAAGGGCGCGTTGCGTTCCTTGGCCACGATCTTGCGGCCGATGGCCGCCTGGATGACCACCTCGAACATCTGGCGCGGGATGGAGCGTTTGAGCTTCAGGGCCAGGCTGCGGCCCATGCGCGCGGCGTTCTCCCGGTGCACGATGATGGAGAAGGCGTCCACCGGATCCCCGTTGATAAGGATATCCAGCTTGATCATGTCGGCCTCGCGGTAGTCGATGACCTCGTAGTCCAGGGAGGCGTATCCCTTGGTGGAGGACTTCAGCTTGTCAAAGAAGTCGTACATGATTTCGGCGAACGGAATCTCGTAGGTGATGATGACCCGGTTGATGCCCGCGTAGTTGATGTTTTTCTGGATGCCGCGCTTTTCCTCGCACAGGGCCAGCACCGCGCCCACGAAGTCGTTGGGCACGTGCACCTCCAGCCGCACGTAGGGTTCGCGCACCACGTCGATTTCTTGCGGGTCGGGCAACTTGCTGGGGTTGTCGATGAGCAGTTCTTCGCCTTCGGTGTTGCGCACCTGGTAGACCACGGACGGGGCTGTGGTGATCAGCCGGGCCTCGAACTCGCGTTCCAGGCGTTCCTGGATGATCTCGATGTGCAGCAGGCCGAGAAAGCCGCAGCGGAACCCGAAGCCCAGGGCCTGGGAGGTCTCGGGCTCAAAGGTGAAGGCCGCGTCGTTGAGCTGGAGCTTTTCCAGGGCGGCCTTGAGGTTTTCGTATTCCGCGGGTTCCACGGGGTAGAGCCCGGCAAAGACCATGGGCTTGACCTTCTGGAAGCCGGGATAGGGCGCGTCCGTGGGGTTTTCCGGTTTGGTGATGGTGTCGCCCACCGGGGCGTCGCCCAGCTCCTTCATGGAGGCGCAGAGGAATCCCACTTCGCCGGGGCCCAGGGTCTTGACGTCCTTGGGACCAGGGGAAAAAACGCCCAGCTTGGTGACCTCGAAGTCCCGCTTGGAGGAGAAGATGCGGATGCGTTCCCCTTTTTTCAGGCTGCCGTCGATGATCCGGAAGAGCACTACCACGCCCTGGTAGGAGTCGTACCACGAGTCAAAGATCAGGGCCTTGAACGGGGCGTCGGCCGATCCCTTGGGCGGAGGCAGCTGTTCCACGATCTGCTGGAGCACCTGGTCCACGTTCAGGCCTGTTTTGGCGCTCACGGTCACGGCGCCGGAAGCGTCCAGACCAATGACCTCCTCGATCTCCTCGGCCACGCGTTCCGGCTCGGCGCTGGGCAGGTCCGCCTTGTTCAGGACGGGAATGACCTCCAGGTCGTTGTCCAGGGCCAGGTACACGTTGGCCAGGGTCTGGGCCTCCACGCCCTGGGTGGCGTCCACCACCAGCAGCGCGCCCTCGCAGGCGGCTAGGGAGCGGGAGACCTCGTAGCTGAAGTCCACGTGGCCCGGGGTGTCGATGAGGTTGAGGATGTATTCCTGGCCATCCGGCGCGGCGTAGGGAATGCGTACGGTCTGGGCTTTGATGGTGATGCCCCGCTCGCGTTCCAGCTCCATGCGGTCCAGGTACTGCTCCTTTTTGTCCCGGTCCGTGATCAGGCCCGTGAGTTCAAGGATGCGGTCCGCCAGCGTCGACTTACCATGGTCGATGTGGGCGATGATGCTGAAGTTGCGAATCTTGGCGTTGTCCATAGGGTCTTGTGATCCGTGGGTTCCAGATTTTTGGTGGAGCCACTTGTATAGGATTCGCCCGAGCCTGTCCAACAGGAGCGGGCCGGACCGGGCCTGCGGCTCCGGCCGGAAGTGGCGGGCATGTTCGTTTTCGGCGCACGCCGCGTCCTGCGGGACGGGGACGTGTCTGCCAGGGTCGGAGAGGGCGCGTGCTTGCGCCGGGAGGTATATTACATGGAGTTGGTGAAGGAATCGACCTTTTCCGGCCCTCTCTCGCGGGCGGCCTGTTCCAGGTGGCGCAGGTCCTCGTCCATGCGCCGGATGAGGCGCGCTGCCAGCTGTTTGCCGCCCTGCGCCCGGCAGACCACGGACTGCACGCGCTGGCCCGGGGGGACCTGGATTTCGTACCAGAAGCGCAGGGGCGTGGATTCATCCATTGCCGCGTAGCGGTCCTGGGGTTCCACGTGGATGCGGATTTTTTCTGCCCGATGCAGGGGCCCGCGCAGCAGCGCGTTGAAGCGGCTTCGCTCCTTTGGGGGCCAGTGCATGGAATCCGGGTCCAGAGGGCCGGTCCAGACGACCTGGCGGGCCGGATTGCTGTGCAGGCCGCTATGGGCGTCCAAGTCGAACCGGGAACGCTGCGAAAAGAAAAGCAGCACCACGAGCAGGCCAAAGAGGACCAGCAGCGCGTCGCGGGTGCGGTGGGAACGCTTTTTCCGGGGCGTGTGCAGGGAGAACTTCCACTCGTTGGTCATGCGGGCTTCCTGTGGCGGCCGTCGGGAAAACAGCGCAACATGCGCGGGGCTGGATGTATGCTAGACGGTTTGGCGGAAAAGGACAATCCCGCCGGTTCAGCACTCCCGGGCGTCGGTGTTGACGTACAGGCACATGTCCAACAGGCTGCCCATGGCTTTTTGCAACACATCGCCGCGCAGGTCCGTGTCTGCGTTGTGATTGATGACCCGGGAAAACAGCTGAGCCATGAAGGCTGCGTCGTATTGGGTCCAGGAACGCGCCTCCAGGGGTATCTTTTGTTCAAAGGCTTGGTAGTACATGATATTCCCTCTTTGCCTTCATTGCATACAGGCTTGGTTTCAAGCGGTGTTCTCCTTTATGCTATCGTCCTGCCTGGCCCGGAGCTTTAGGGCGGCGCCCCCATCATGCCTTGTGAGCTGCACTCTTTTGTATAGAGAGGATCCGCGTTCGCTTTTATGGTTGGAAAGCCGCGTCCGTCTTGGGGTGGGTGCTCTGCTCCCGGGAAATTCGCCTCGGGACTTGCCCTGAAAAACTGTTCACAATAATGTAACGGAAAAAGGTTCCCGCTTTGGCGGCAAGCGGGTATATCCCCAGAGCCTGTATCACTGATGCCCAGAAGGAGACGCACCGTGGCCGGAAAGAAGATTTTGATCGTGGAGGACCACGAGGACACGCGGGAGCTGCTGGAATACAATCTTTCGGCCTCGGGGTTCGAGGTGCGCGCCGTGCGGGACGGCACTGCGGCCCTGGAAGTGGTTCGCCCGTTTCAGCCCGATCTGGTGCTCCTGGATTTGATGCTGCCTGGGATGGACGGCCTGGAGATCTGCCGCAAATTGAAAAAGAATCCCGATACCTCGGCCACGCCCGTGATCATGCTGACGGCCAAGGGCGAGGAAGTGGACCGCATTGTGGGGCTGGAGCTGGGCGCGGACGACTATGTGGTCAAGCCGTTTTCCCCGCGGGAGCTGATCCTGCGCATCAAGGCCGTGCTGCGCCGCACGCCTGAAAACGCGCCCGACCGGGTCCGGACCTGGGAGCGCGAGGGGCTGCGGGTGGACTTTGAGGCCCACGGCATCGAGGTGGATGGCCAGCCGGGCCAGCTCACGGCCACGGAATTCAAGCTGCTGTCCGAATTGATTCTGGGCAAGGGCAAGGTCCAGACCCGGGATCACCTGCTGGATACGGTCTGGGACACGCACTTTGAGGGCTATTCGCGCACCGTGGATACGCACATCCGACGGCTGCGGCAGAAGCTCGGCCCCTATGCGGACTGGATCGAGACCGTGCGCGGGGTGGGGTACCGTTTCCGGAGTTGATCCCCTGGGCGCCTCAAAGCCGGAACGGAACCCATACAGGGACGAGGCCGTACCCGGCCTGGAATAGCTCCTTTTGCCGATCTCTTCCTGAACGTTTTCGGCCTATTGTGACCCGTGGATGCGGTGCGCGCCCTTGCCAGGGCCCGCAAACAGGAGTACGCAAAAGGACCGACCGCGGGAGAATCCGCCCGCCGCGGCAAAGCACAGCAGGAGACGAGCATGAGGATAACGGATTTGGCCCCGGTGGAGGCCTGGGAAGCGCTGGAACGGGAACTGAACGAAAAGTTCGGGCTCAATGCCAGCATTGCCGACGAAACCGGCGCACGCATCACCAAATACGCCAATTGGGGCAATGACCTCTGCCCCCGCATCAAGGGCGACCCCAAGGGCCTGAGCGCCATCTGCGCCGTGGCCGGGACCCACTTTACCCAATACTGTACCAGCGAACAGAGCCCCCTGGTGGACCAGTGCGACGCCTGCCTGACCAAAATCGCGGTGCCCGTGCTCAAGGACGGCCAGTATCTGGGCTGCGCCGGAGGCTGCGGCGTGCTGCTGGAAGGGGATGAGGTGGAGACCTTCATGGTTTCCAAGTCCCTGGGCATGGACGAAGGCGAAGTGGAACGCCTGGCCGCCACGGTCAAGCAGGCCAGCCAGGAGCGGGCCGGGGAGATCGTGGAGTTTCTCTGGAAGCGGCTCGGCGAGATGGGCGCGGACGTGTGTTCCTAGCGGGTCGCGTCAGCTTTCAGACGTGTAAATTTTTCAGGCCCGGCTTTGCCCGCGTGGATGCGGCCTTTGAGGCCCTTGTCCAGCCGGGGCAGATTGCAACGGGCCGGGTCAGGACGAATCAGGACCGGAACAGCCCAGAATAGGCCGGAAAAGGCCGGAATATGGAACTGTCCGGTTTATTAACCCCGATGCTCCCCAAAACGCTCCTCTTTTCCGAGGGGGGCGCTTTGGGGAGCATCGGGGTTTTTGGGCCTGAATCAGGCCTCGGGGGCCGGCTCCCGGAGAACTACCGTGGGGCAGGGGGCCGGCTCAGCTGTTCACGGTGCGGGCCGGGTCGCAATGGTCCGAAGTGGCCACGCTGTTGCGTCCATTGGCCTTGGCCACGTAGAGGGCCTGGTCCGCGCGCACCAGCAGGTCGTTTTCCTGGTCCAGGGTGCCCGGCGTCAGGGAAGAGACCCCGATGCTCACGGTGACGGCGATGGTCTGGCCTTCGTAGCGGAAACGGCGTTTGTCGATGCGTTCACGAATGCGCTCGGCCAGCTTCCAGGCGTCGCTTTCCGAGGTATGGGGCAGCAGGAGCACGAATTCCTCGCCGCCAAAGCGGGAGGCGACGTCACAGCTGCGGATGGAGTCCTGCAAGAGGTGGCCCACTTCCTGAAGGACCATATCCCCGGCGGCATGACCGTAGGTATCGTTGATCTGTTTGAAGTGGTCCAGGTCGAGCATGAGCAGGGAGAGCTGGCTGCCGTAGCGTCTGCTGCGCTTCAGTTCCAGGGCCAGGCGGCTGTCCAGGGTCTGGCGGTTGTGCAGCTTGGTCAGGCCGTCGCGGTCCGCACGGATTTTGACCTCGCGGTACAGGCGGGCGTTGTTCAGGGCCAGCCCAAGGTGGCGCACTGCGGACTTGAGGGTCTGCACCTGGTCTTTGGCCAGGCGGATGTCCCGGTCGCAGAGCAGGGCCAGGCAGCCGAACTGGCCTTGGGGCCCGGCCAGGGGGAGAATCAGGGAGCGGCCCGCGTCCGGCGGCAGGGCCTGCCCCTTGGAGCGCATGCGTTCCACCTGGAAGCCCGCAATGGGGCCGCCTTCGTGGCGCATGGTGGTTTCCAGCAGAAATTCAACCCAGCGTTCCTCCACCTTCCGGCCCAGGGAGCCGTCCAGCAGCAGTTCCACGTCGGTTTTGCCCGAGTCGGGATTGCGTAGCCAGAACGCGGCCTGAAGCAGCTTGACGGGCAGGAGCAGCCCCAGATCCTCCAGGGCCTGGGAAAGGATTTCCGACGGGTCCAGGCTGCCGGTGGCATTGGTCAGGAAGCGGTTGAGAAAAAGAAGCTGGTCGGTCTTGCGCTTGAGCAGTTCGCGCTCCAGGATGATCTCCTCGGTCATGTTGTAGATGTCCGAGTAGAGGCTGGTGACTTCCTTGGCCCGGAACAGGGCGTCCTGTACCTTGTCGCGGGAAAGGGGCGCGTGCAGGGTGGTGAGGAACCCTTGCTCCAGCACCTGTTCCAGTTCCATGGTTTCCTGGTCCGGACCCTGGATCAGGATGCGCTGGCTGTTTTCCATTTCGCGCAGCGTGTCCCGGTATTCCTCGGGCAACGTCTGCCAGGCGCGCAGGGGGATCCAGACCGTGCCGGGCTGCTCCCCGGGCGCAATCGCTTCGGGCAGGGCGCGCCCCTGGGGGTGGTTGCGCAGCTCAAAGCTGTGTCCCACGGCCTCCTGGATGCGGGCGGCTTCGGATTCGTTCAGGCCCAGACCCCACATGGTTTCCGGTCTGCCTTGCTGGTGCATTGCTTGGCCTCCTTGCGCGGGAGAAAATTCTTCCCGCCTACATTGGTGCACCAGGAACTTTGCAAATATAGGGCCACTTCAACGAATCGATTCCCAACCCCCCGGCGGCGCGGTGGAAAAACGCGGCCCCATAAAAATGCCCCCGGACCAAGGCGCGGCAAATCCCGCCAGGCGTCAAATTCCGGACTGATCCGCAGGCCAGGGCAAAGGTTCAAGGAGGGCAAAAGGTTTGACAAATGGACCTGAAACGGATTTCCTGCCACCATGAGCATTGGACGAACACCTGCCACAGCGCGCCGCGTCTGGGGAACGCTGGATCCTTTTTTGGAGTCCGGGGCCGTGCTGGGCCGCAAAATGGCCAACACGTCCTTTCTTGCCGCGCTGCTCCGGGCCGATCCGTTTGACGAATATCATTTTTTCCTGGCGGATGCCGTGCAGCGCGACTCCCTGCGCGAGCACTTGGCGGCGCTCTTTCCCGCCCAGGCGGGCAGACTGCGCGTGCTCGACCGCCGGGACCTGCCCGAAAACCTGGCCCGCCAGCCGTACCATTGCTTTCACCAGTCCGACTGCATTTCGCTCCAGGCGTCCCTGGCCCGGGCGCGCAACGCCTACAGCCCGGCCGTGGTGCCCATTACCGGGGTGACCCACTCGCTTTCCTACGCCAACTATGCGGAGGCGTTCCTGCGTCATCTCTGGCCCGGCACCTCCCCGCGGGACTGTATCGTGTGCACGTCCCGCGCAGCCGTGGGCGCGGTGCAGGAGTATTTCGACCAGTTGCGTCAGGGGTACGGGCTGGGGCCGGAATACGCCCAGCCCCTGTTGCGGCGTATTCCCCTGGGCGTGGATCCGCAGGGACCGGCCCCGGCCACGGCCGAGCAGCGCGCCGCGGGCCGCCAAAGCCTGGGGCTGGAGCCGGAACGCACGGTTTTCCTGGTCTTTGGGCGTCTGTCCCATCAGTCCAAAATGGATTTGCTGCCGTTGCTCCGGGCTTTTCAGCACGCCTTTCAGCAGCGGACCATGGCACCGGAGCAGGTCAGTCTGGTATTGGCCGGGTGGGTGGAGGAGGGCGACGCCTTTCCGGATACGCTGAAAGAGCTGGCCGCCAACATCGGGCTGGATTTGCGCGTGGAGGCCCGGCCCGGGGAGCGTCGCAAGCAGGCCCTCTACCACGCGGCCGACGTGTTCGTTTCCATTGCGGACAATCCCCAGGAAACCTTTGGACTGACCGTGCTGGAAGCGGCATCGGCCGGGCTGCCCGCCGTGGTTTCCGATTACGACGGATACCGCGATCTGGTCCGCCATGGCGTCACAGGCCTGCTGGTGCCCACCCTTGGGCCGGAGCAGAGCACGGACCTGGATATCATGGCCCCGCTGCTCTACGACAATCAATATCATTTGCTTCTGGCCCAGCGCACGGCCGTGGACGTGCCCGGGCTGGCCTGCTGCCTGGCCCGGCTGCATGCGGATCCGGACCAGCGTGCGCACATGGGAAGGGCGGCCCGGACCCGGGTGCTGGAACAGTTTACCTGGGACAAAGTGGTTTGCCGGTATCTGGAACTCTGGGACGAGCTTTGGACCTTGCCCGCCCGGCAGGCCGGGCCTGATTCTCCGTGTCCGGCCCATCCCGGCCAGGTGCAATATGCCCGGACCTTTTCAGGGTATCCCACCAGGCAGCTGCACGATCAGGACGTACTGGCCCTGGGCCGTACCGGCCAAGCCACCTACCGGCACCGGGATGCGCCCTTGATATACCCGGGCCTGGGCCGCGTGATCCGGCCCGAGGCTGTGCGGCGGCTGCTGTTCCTGGCGCGGCGTCCGGCCACGGTGCACACCCTGGTCCAAGGGTTGCTGGCCGCGGAGCTTTGCCGCAATGCGGAACAAGCCCGCGTCTTGCTGCTCTGGGCCGTGAAGCATGACTTGCTGGAATGCGCACCTACTAAAGACTAAAAAAAATCTAGAAAATTTTCCAATTTAAAAAGATGTAAATTCAAGTGGTTGCCTTTTAGAAAAGAAAAGGGCAACCAAATCAAACTGTTCACTTTCTGGTCTTTTTAAGGAATCTTTCCTATTATGCACGGTCTTGATGGTGGAAGGATCGGGCCCCTGAGAAGCGGCCCGCAAGCAAGCCCACACCGAACCCTCAACTTCAGGATGCGCAATGACCAGACCCGACGATACCAAGCCCCTTACCACGTCCCTGGCGGAGGAAATTTTGCCGTTGCCCGCGGACCTGCCCGAACCCGAGATCAACCCCAATGCGGCCGTAGTGCTGGAGCGGCGCTACCTGCGCAAGGACGGCCAGGGCCAGCCGCGGGAAACGGTGCAGGAGCTGTTCTGGCGCGTGGCCTCGGTGGTGGCCGCGCAGGAGGCCGGGTACGAGACCGGGCAGGATCCGCAGGAGCTGGCCCGTCGTTTTTATGATCTGATGACTTCCTGGACCTTTTTGCCCAACTCGCCCACGCTCATGAACGCGGGCACCGAGCTGGGTCAGCTGGCCGCCTGTTTTGTGCTGCCGGTGGAGGATTCCATGGAGGGCATCTTTGACGCGGTGAAGAACGCGGCCATGATCCACAAATCCGGAGGCGGCACGGGCTTTGCCTTTTCCCGCCTGCGGCCGCGCAACGCCCGGGTGGGCTCCACGGGAGGGGTGGCCTCGGGGCCGGTCTCGTTCATGAAGATTTTCAATACCGCCACGGAACAGGTCAAACAGGGCGGCACGCGCCGCGGGGCCAACATGGCCATCCTGCGCGTGGACCATCCCGACGTGCTTCAGTTCATCTCGGCCAAGGAGCGCGAGGACGAACTGAACAACTTCAACCTTTCCGTGGGGCTGACGGAACGGTTCATGCGGGCCGTGGAACAGGACGAAGAATACGGGCTGGTGGCGCCGCACACGGGCGAAACCGTGCAGACCCTCAAGGCTCGGGAAGTGTTCGACCTGCTGGTGCGCAAGGCCTGGGAGTCCGGGGATCCGGGCATTGTATTCCTGGACCGCATCAATCGGGACAACCCCACTCCGGACCTGGGGGAGATCGAGTCCACCAACCCCTGCGGGGAGCAGCCGCTCCTGCCCTTTGAGGCCTGCAACCTGGGGTCCCTGAACCTGGGACGCTTTGTACTGCCCGGGCAGACCGCCAACGGCGGTGCCGACCTGGTGGACTGGGACGGACTGCGCGAGACCGTGCACCTTTGTGTGCGTTTTTTGGACAACGTCATTGACGCGTCCCGTTATCCTCTGCCCCGCATCACCGAAATGGTCCGGGCCACCCGCAAGATCGGGCTGGGCGTCATGGGCTGGGCCGACATGCTTTACCAGCTCCGACTTCCGTACGATTCCCGCCGGGCCGTGGAGCTGGCCGAAAAGGTCATGGAATTCATCCGGGCCGAGGCGCGCAGCGCCTCCAAGCAACTGGCTGCGGAGCGCGGCCCGTTTCCGGCCTATGCGGATTCCGTGTTTGGCCGCCGCAACCTGGGACCCTACCGCAACGCCACCACGACCACCATTGCGCCCACAGGCACCCTGTCCATCATTGCGGGCTGTTCCTCCGGGGTGGAGCCGCTCTTTGCCCTCAGCTTCACGCGCCATGTCATGGACAACGACACCCTGACCGAGGCCAACCCGTATTTTGAACAGGCCCTGCGCGAGGTAGGGGCGCACAGCGACCGGCTCATGGCGGAAGTGGCCCGGGTGGGTTCCATTCGGGACATGGAGCACCTGCCCGAGGAGCTGCGCCGCGTGTTTGTCACGGCCATGGATATGGAACCCATCTGGCATCTGAAAATGCAGGCCGCCTTCCAAAAGTATACGGACAACGCGGTTTCCAAGACCGTGAACCTGCCCCACGAAGCCACCCAGGAAGACATCCGGGACATTTACTGGAAAGCCTATGAATACGGCTGCAAGGGCGTCACCGTGTATCGCGACGGCTGCAAGAGCGCCCAGGTGCTTTGCACGGGCGACGGCCAGTCCGCAAAGGACGATGCCGCTTCCCAGGCTGTACAGGACCGGCCCGACGTGGTCTTCGGGTTTACGCGCAAGGTGGAGACCGGGCTGGGCACCCTGTATCTGACCATCAATGAGGTGGATGGACAGCCCTTTGAGGTTTTTGCCACCATTGGCAAGTCCGGGGCCTCCATCACGGCCAAGGCCGAGGCCATCGGGCGGCTGGTGTCCCTGGCGCTGCGTTCGGGCGTGGGGCCGCGGGCCATTGTGCAGCAGCTCAAGGGCATT
>JAQVYA010000193.1 GCA_028708865.1 Desulfovibrio sp.
GGGGACCGCCCCCACGAGGCCCATGAGCGCATTCGGTTCCTTCTGGACGACGGATCTGTGCTTACCTTTGCGGATATGCGGCGCTTTGGCGGATGCCGGGTCTTTACGCCTGACGAGCTGGAGCAATGGAGCTTTTGGCGTGCTCTGGGGCCGGAACCGCTTGAGGTGGACCGGGAGGTGTTCGTGGATTTGTTGCAAAAACGGCGGGCACGCATCAAGGCCTTGTTGCTGGATCAGCGCGTCGTGGCTGGCGTGGGCAATATTTACGCGGACGAAAGTTTGTTTCGTGCGGGAATTCGGCCCGATGCCGTGGCCGCCCTGGTCTCCCGGAAGCGTCTGGGCGCGCTGCATCAGGCCTTGCAGGAGGTTTTGCTCCAGGCCATTGCGGAAAACGGCAGCTCCATCAGCGACTACCGCACGGCCCGGGGAGATGCGGGCGCGTTTCAAAATTCGTTTCAGGTGTATGGAAAAGCCGGGCAAACCTGCCAAGCCTGCGGGGCGACCCTTTGTGGCTGCAAAGTGGGCGGCCGGTCCACCACGTATTGCCCACACTGCCAACCATCATGAATCATGTGTTATTTTGTGGAACTTTGGCTGGGCGGATAGGCAAAGGAAAACGTGAACAATGTTAAATATTAGAAAATGTCTAAACCTTTACTAGATAAAAAACATTGTTTAGAGCCGGTAAGTTGTCGGTCATGCCTTTTGGCCGGAAAAGGCGGTGCGGAGCGGCGGTTCAGTGGGCCGGACCCGGGGGCCTGCCCGGCGGGCAATGGGCCCGACCGGAGCGGAGGAGTCGCTGCCGGCAGAGGGGGTGACCCGGGGGCGTACGGCTCTGTCTTGACCTGCGAACCGGGAAGCCGGGAGCAGCGTGACGGTTTTCCCGTTTGACATGTGTCGCCACATGGGGTTCACAGAGATGGCGAGGCAAGCCCGGAAAGCGGACCGCCCCGCAGATGGGCAGGGTAAAATTTCGGAACCATGCAGGCAAGCGTCCTGCCCGGCAGAGCCGGGAACTGGACGATGGAAAACGAGAATACGGTGAACGAACAGGATAGCAATGAAGTGAAAAAGCAAGCCGCGCCAACGGACCGTTCCGCAGCGGCTGCTGCGTCGCATGGTGGGCTGGCGCGAAATACCCTGGTGGTGGCCGGAGCCACGCTGATTTCCCGGGTGCTCGGCTTTGTGCGCGACGTAATCGTGGCCTTTGCCCTGGGGGCGGGCGCGGCAGCGGACGCATTTTTTGTGGCGTTTCGCATTCCCAACCTGTTGCGGCGTCTTTTTGGTGAAGGATCCCTGACCATGGCTTTTATCCCGGTGTATACCCGGGTGCGCGAAGAGCAGGGCGACCGGGCCGCCCGGGAAATGGCCCGTTCGGCTTTGGTCTGGCTGGTGCTCATCCTGGGCGGGCTGACATTGCTGGTGGAAGCTCTGGCCGGGCCGCTCACCTATGTGGTGGCTCCCGGCTTTGCCGACGACCCCGAGCGGTTCGGCATGACCGTGAACCTGCTGCGCATTGTTTTTCCCTATGTAATTTTGATCTGTTCCGTGGCCCTGTGCATGGGCATCCTCAACGCGCACGGGCATTTTCTGGCTCCGGCCCTGGCCCCGGTGCTGCTCAATGTGGCGCTTATTGCTGCGGCCCTGGCCGGGTACTACGCGGGCGGCAATGTGGCCGTGTGCATGGCCGTGGGCGTCTTGGGCGGCGGCGTACTGCAATGGCTTCTGCAACAGCCGTTTTTGCGCATGCAGGGATTTACCTGGCGGGGGGCGTGGTCCTGGCGGGACGCGGGCGTGCGACGCATGGCCGTGCTCATGCTGCCCACGGTGTTCGGCGCGGCAGTCTACCAGGTCAATATTTTGTTGGGAACGCTGCTGGCTTCGTTTCTGCCCGAAGGAAGCGTGTCGTACCTTTACTATGCGGACCGTCTGGTCCAGTTTCCGCTGGGGGTGTTTGGCCTGGCCGTGAGCACGGCGGCCCTGCCCAGTCTTTCGGCCCTGGCCGCCCGGGGCAACATGACGGAGTTCAACCGCACCCTGCGCACGGCCCTGGGGCTGACCCTGTTCATCTCTCTGCCTGCCATGGCCGGGTTGTTGGCCCTCTCCGAACCGCTCATGCGGCTGTTGTTCTTGCGCGGGGCCTTTACCCTGGAAGCGGTGCAGGCCTCGGCCCTGGCTCTGGTGGCCTATGCCGGAGGACTGCCGTTCATTGCCGGGCTGCGGCCTTTGGTGGCGGCCTACTATTCTCTGGAGAACACGCGTACGCCGGTGCTGGTGGCGGCCCTGAGCATGGTGGCCAATATCGGATTGGGGGCCTGGTGGATGCAGATTTACGGGCATGTGGGGCTGGCTTTGGCCGTGAGCGTTTCCTCGGCCCTCAACTTTTTGCTGCTTCTTCTGCTGCTGGTGAAGCGGCTAGAGCGCGCGCCCCTGCCTTTGGCCAGCTTTGTCAAATGCTCGCTTCTGGCCGGCGTGGTCTATGCCGGGGCCTGGGCCTCGGCGTTGGGGCCGTACCTGCTCTGGCTGGGCCTTATTCCGGTCTGGGCGCTGGTGTATTTTGCGGGGGCCGTGGCCCTGCGCGTCCCCGAGGCCGATCTGCTGCTTTCGGCCCTGCGTCGCCGCATGGTTCGGCATAAGGCTGGCTAGGAAGGAACAGGACAAATCGTGGAGGAGGCGCCATGCATGATTTGCCGGAATCGGAACATCCAGGGAAGCCAGAGCAGTCGTCGGAAACGGATTTGTTCTCCCGCCCAGATTCGGAAGATCTGATCTCGGAGACCCTGTCCCCGGAAGGTAGGCCCTCAAAGGCGGTGGACGCAGCGCGGACCGCCTTTCCCCGCGGACTGCATCAGCCGGAGCAGGGATACCGGTTTTCCATGGATGCGTTGCTGCTGGCCACTTTTGCCGCTCCTCAAGGACGTGCCAAAGCCGGGCGCCCCCGACGGGGCTTGGACCTGGGAACAGGCTGCGGCGTGGTGGGGCTGGCTTTTTTACTGGCGCAGGAGGCGGCGGGGGCCGGAGCGGGCTGGCAGATTATGGGCCTGGACCGGCAGGAGGCCATGGTTGCCTGCGCCCGGGCCAATGCCGTGCGTCTGGGGTTGGAAGAGCGGTTCACAACGCTGTTGTCTGACGTAAGCGAGGCGGAATTGAATGACAATTGGTATGACGCCATGTTGTGCAATCCGCCCTTTCGGCATGGCGGACAGGGTCGCAGCTGCGCCACTGCGGGGCGCAATGCGGCGCGGTTTGAAGACGAGCAAGGACTGGAACCCTTTGTGCGTGCGGCGCGGGCCGCCCTGCGGGATAAAGCGCCGCTGCATCTGGTGTATCTGCCGGAACGTTTGCCTGGGTTGCTCTCCCAGCTGCGCGCCGCCCGGCTGGAGCCCAAGCGGATGCGAATGGTGCATGGTCATGCCCGGGCCCGGGCCCGCATGGTCCTGGTGGAGTCGCGCAAGAATGCCCGGCCCGGTCTGGACGTGGAGCCGCCCCTGCTGCTCTATTCCGGCTCGGGGGCGCAAAGCCCCCTGACCCGGGAAGCCCTTGCGTTTTGTCCTTTTTTGCAGTGCAATGCCCGGAGTGCGGAAGCGGATGAAGTGCGTTGAGGTTTCGGCCCGCCGGAATCACCAGCCCCTTTGCCGCCCAGGCAGCTCCCTCCAACGAAACCGCCGACAGCGTACTTTGCCATGATACAACGCATTATTCTGGAGCAGTTCCAGGCCCACAAACACACCGAGCTGGAACTCGGACCCGGGGTGAACGTGCTCACCGGGTTGAACAACACGGGCAAGTCCGCGGTTGTGGAAGCCTTGCGTTGCCTGGCCACCAATCCGCCGCCCCGCCATGTGATTCGGCACGGTGCCGCCCAGGCCCGGGTGGAAGTGGTGCTGGAAGACGGGGTGCGCGTTGCCTGGAACCGTAAGAAAAACACGGCGTGGTACGAGCTGTGGCTTCCTGGCCAGGATGAACCGGAATACTTCCGCAAGCTGGGGCGGGGCATGGTGCCGGACGAAGTGCGCGATGCCCTGCGTCTGGACGAAGT
>JAQVYA010000194.1 GCA_028708865.1 Desulfovibrio sp.
CGGGGAGATCGCCGCCCCATGTTCTGCACCTTCCAGGAAAACGCCTGGGGCACGCCCTATCCCAACTGCGTTGTGGCGGATGAGGAATTGGATCTGCAACGCGGGTACCACATTGTGGGAACCTGGGATAAAACCGCTGCCGGCGATCAAATGAAGCTTTACATCAACGGAACTTTGTCCGACACCAGGGCCGCCTGCGACGGAGCGCGAAGCCGGGATGCCGGACTGCACATCGGTTCCCAGGTCATCAATGGCGGCTACCCTATTGACGGAGTGATCGACGGGGTCTACATCTATGATAGGATGCTTTCCGCTGAAGAGGTACAGGCCCTGTACCATGACGGCCTGGAGCATCCCTGAGCCCCTTTGGATAAAGGCACGAGGTTATGAATCGATTCGTTTGGTTGTCCCGGATGCTGGCGCTGGCGGTCCTGCTGCTGCCCGGCCCGGCCCATGGGTTTGGTCCGCCCAACCCTGCATTGTCCGGCGTGCCGCAGACCCCGCAGGAACGGCAACAACGCCGAGAGATGATCCAGCGGCAACTGCAAGAAGAGCAAAAGCAACTGGAAGCATATCGCAAACAATTGACCGAGCCGCAAAAAAAGAGGCACAGCATCCCGGACCGGGAAACGTCCCCTACCTCGCCATCCACCGCCCCTGCGCCCCGCTACGGCGAAATCCTCATTCACCAAGAGCCGTAACATGCGCCTGCTCATTGTTGACGACTCCACCACCTCCCGCCTGCTGCTGGAAACCGTATTACAAGGAGAGGGTTTTGACGGCATGGCCGGGGCAGATTCCTTTGCCCAGGCTCTGGAACTGTTGGAACAGGCCCCGGACGACCAGCTTCCCGAAGTGCTGCTCATGGACTTGGAAATGCCCGACGTCAACGGCATCGAAGCCACCCGGCAACTCAAGCAACGCCCGCGCTACAAGGATATCCCCGTGATCATGGTCACGGCCAGCGACCGCCTGGAAGATTTGGAAGAAGCCTTTGCTGCCGGGGCCGACGACTACATCACCAAACCGGTGCACCGCGTGGAACTGCGGGCCAGGGTCGGCTCGGCCCAGCGCCTGAAGCGCGAGATGGACCGCCGCAAGGCTCGGGAGCTGGAACTGGAACGAATGGCCCGCGAGCTGGAGGCCCTGTCCAGCCTGGACGGACTCACCGGAGTGGCCAACCGCCGCCACTTCGATACCGTGCTGGCCCAGGAATGGCAGCGCTGCGCCCGGGACGCCTCCCCCATGACCCTGTTGATGATCGACATCGATTTTTTCAAGCGTTACAACGACGCCTTAGGCCACCTGGAGGGAGACACCTGCCTCAAAGCCGTGGCCCGCACCATCAAATCGGCCTTCCGGCGCCCGGCCGACTTTCTGGCCCGCTTCGGCGGGGAGGAGTTCATCGCCCTGTTGCCGGATACCAATCTCCGGGGCGGATGCAGCGTTGCCGAAAGCATCCGGCAAAAACTGGCTGAACAGGCCATCCCCCATCCCGACTCCGTGGTCTCTCCCTGCCTCACGGTCAGCATCGGAGTGGCCACCACGGTTCCCCTGCCCGAGGCCGATCCTTCCCTGCTGGTGGCGGCCAGCGACGAAGCCCTCTACAAAGCCAAAAACAACGGGCGCAATCGAGTTCGCAGCGCGCACGGCAATACCGTCTGTCTGCAAGCCCCCACAGAACCCGATCATGCCGACGCCCAGAGCGACGAGAACAGCGAAACGGCACAGTCGTCCTAAGCTCACAATCCGTCCTTCTTTTTTCACAACGCCTGTGGACAATTCCCGCCCTGTCCGTCAAGGATTATCCGCGCCTTATCCCTGGCCGCCAGACGCATTTTTCGACCATAAAATACCCTGACAACATCCTAATGGCTTTTACCAGACCTTAAATACCCCGGCGAAAAACCCTGTATTTTCAGCCGCACCACTCGTTGTCGACTTGAAGACAACCTATTTGTTGGCATTTAGTCACCCGCCCGGATCCGAAATTGTTTTCTTTGACCTCCTATTTTTTCCTGTTTTTCTCTCTGGGTTGCACCTTATTTTTGACTCGACTCCGACTATTTTTCTTCACAAAATTCAGAGCACTACTCGCTGTATCGCCACTGCAACTTGAATGCAAAATGAACAGCGTTCACAATTCTATTTTTTACATTTATGCAACATAGACCCATTATCTCCCCCACCAATAACCCCTGTTTTCAAGATTTCCTTCCCAAAAATGGTAAAACTGGACGGTTTTTCTTGACGAAGACCCGGTTTTATCCGTAGGTTGAGCAACTTTTTGAATGAAGGAGACAAATATGAACAACTGGCCGAAATCGAACGATGTACTGGGCACCACCAACCGTGGTAACGCTATTGAATCCGGGCTGTGCACCCTTTGCCGGGCCGATTGTCAGGGAAAATGTGAAACGTGGCTCTCTTCCCTGCGTGGACGGGAAATGCTGTACCCCAGAGATTTCGGGATGGTTACCGCCGGAAGCGGCAACACGACCCATGTAGGCATCAGCTACAACTCCATCCGCATCCAGGGCAACAACTACGGTGCGTTCGGCAAGCCGGGAAGCAACGGGGATTTTTTGTTCACGGACGTGAATCTGGAGACCTCGTTCGGTGCCAATGAAAAGACGAAATGCCGCGTTCCGTTCATGACCGGCGCCCTGGGATCCACCTTCATTGCCGCTAAATATTGGGACGCTTTTGCCGTGGGCTGTGCCCTGGTGGGCGCGCCCATCGTCATCGGCGAGAACGTGGTCGGCGTGGACCGCGAATCCAAAATCAAAGATGGCCGGATTTCCTCGGCCCCGGAACTGGATCGCCGCATCGACACTTATCAGAAATATTACGACGGCTACGGCGCCATCATCGTGCAGCTGAACGTGGAAGACACACGCAACGGCGTGGCCGAACACGTGGCAGAAAAGTATGGCGACAAGGTCATTATCGAGCTGAAGTGGGGCCAGGGAGCCAAGAACATTGGCGGAGAGATCGAGGTTTCCAGCCTGGATTACGCCCTGTTCCTTAAAGAACGCGGCTACCTTGTGGACCCGGATCCGGAAAAGCCCTCGGTGCAGGAGGCCTTTAAAAACGGCGCTATTCACAGCTTTGCCCGGCACAGCCGCCTGGGGTACACCGACCTGAGCACGTTCGAACAGGTGCACGACGACTTCATGCACACCATCGAATACCTGCGCAAGCTCGGCTTCAAGCGCATCTCCCTGAAGACCGGCTCCTATGGCATGGAAGCTTTGGCCATGGCCATCAAATTCGCCACCGAGGCCAAGCTGGACCTGCTGACCATCGACGGCTCCGGCGGCGGAACCGGCATGTCTCCCTGGAACATGATGGAATCCTGGGGCGTTCCCTCGGTGCTGCTGCATGCCAAGGCCCACGAGTACGCCACCCGGCTCGCTGCCAAGGGCGAAAAAGTGGTGGACCTCTCCTTTGCCGGTGGATTTGCCAAGGGCAGCAACATCTTCAAAGCCCTGGCCATGGGCGCTCCCTTTGCCAAGATGATCTGCATGGGCCGCGCCATGATGATCCCCGGTTTCCTGGGATCCAACATCGAAGGCGTGCTGCGCCCGGATCGCCGGGAAGCCGTTTGCGGTAACTGGGACAAACTGCCCGCAACCGTGGCCAAATTCGGCAACACTCCGGAAGAAATCTTTGCCTGCTGGCACGATGTGGAAGCCAAGGTGGGCAAGGACGCCATGAAGGACATCCCCATGGGCGCCGTGTCGGTCTGGTGTCTGGTGGACAAGCTCTCCGCCGCCCTGCAACAGCTTCTGGCCGGGGTGCGCAAATTCGAGCTTACCGGCATCAGCCGTGGCGACATTGCCTCGGGCAACCGTGAAACCGAGCTGGAAACCGGCATCCCCTTCATCACCAACATCGGTGATGAAATCGCGCACAAAATCCTGGACATGTAGTCGGATTTTCGTGCTCTGAAAATAAAAAGGCCCCGATATGTCGG
>JAQVYA010000068.1 GCA_028708865.1 Desulfovibrio sp.
TCATTCCCAGTCTGGAACTGAAGATGGGAATCCCATGCCTGGGACCGCAGCGACTGAAAATGTTGCGCGACGTCTCCAACTACGTTTCCGAGGTGGCCAACCTGCGTCCCTTCCTGCGCCAGCCCTTTGTGGGCGCCTCTGCTTTTGCCCACAAAGGCGGCATCCATGTTTCCGCGGTGCTCAAGAACTCCGAGACGTACGAACACATCCCCCCTGAAGCTGTGGGCAACCATCAGCGCGTGCTTCTTTCCGACCTTGCCGGGAAATCCAACATCCTGTTCAAGGCCCGGCAGATCGGGTTCACCCTGGATAAAGACGACCCCCGTCTCGGTGACCTGCTTTCACGTATCAAGGACCAGGAAGCCATCGGCTACGAATATTCCGTGGCGGACGCCAGCTTCGAGCTGCTGCTGCAAAAGCACCTCGGTACTCCCAAGGATTACTTTACATTCCACAATTTCTTCGTTGTGGACTCCAAACGCGAGGAAGACAGTCTGCCACTGTCCGAGGCCACGGTCATCGTCTCGGTTCAGGGGCAGCGCGAACATACCGCGGCATCGGGCAATGGACCGGTCAACGCTCTGGACCGTGCCGTGCGCAAGGCTCTGGAACGATTCTATCCACGCCTCAAGGAAGTGCGACTCAAAGACTTCAAGGTGCGTGTTGTTTCAGGCGTGCTGCGCGATACCGGCGGCACCAGTTCCTTTGTCCGCGTGCTCATCGAATCCAGCGACGGCAAAAATCACTGGACCACGGTGGGCGTATCCCACAACATCATCGAGGCGTCCTGGCAGGCTGTCGTGGACTCCATCATCTTCAAACTCTATCTCGACGACCGCGAAGCGGATCTGAACAAAGGGGACGCCGGTACACCCTGACCCTCAGCCAGCTTGCGGCAAAGGCACGTCCATCATGATCAACCGACTGACCTTTCTCTGCGACAACACCGCCGCCTCCGACCTGGAATGTGAATGGGGCCTGAGCGTGGCCCTGAAGCTTACCGATGGTTCTCTCTGGCTTTGGGACGCCGGGCAAACCGAGCTTTTCCTCCGCAATGCCGAATCCCTGGGCGTGGATGTCCGGTCCGCCAAAGGACTGGCCCTGTCTCATGGCCATTACGACCACACCGGGGGCATTCCGGCCCTGATCGACGCAGGCTTTCAAGGTGCGATTTACGCTCACCCGGCAGCTCCGACCCCTCGATACAATCTGGGCCGCGGCACCCCCCGCCCCATCGGAATACCCGCCCCTCTACCTCCATTTCAGGAAGTGCAAGGCAGCACCCGAATTGCACCGGGAATCACCATGGTCACGGATATCCCGCGTCGCCCCGGCCTCTTCCAGGCGGTACAAGGATTCGCCCTTGACCCGCAGGGCAAAAAGCCGGATTCCGTGCCGGACGACGCATTTCTCCTTCTTGAAACGCCGCAAGGACCTGTTGTTCTTTTGGGTTGTTGCCATTCCGGACTGGAAAACAGCTTGCTGCACCTCAGGGATCAATTCGGCCTGACACGGCTGCATGCGGTCATTGGCGGACTTCACCTACACAATGCCGACGCCGGGCAATGGCAAGCCGCGGCCGATATTCTCAAGCAATTCCAAGTAGACCTACTGGCCGTGGGGCACTGCACCGGCGACCACGCCGCCGACTACCTGGAAAACCGCCTTACTTGCCGCGTACTTCGCACACGGTCCGGACTAACGCTCTCTTTCCCCTAGGCACTCCATTATGATGGCCGCTCCCTTGGCCTTTTCTCAGGGAGCGGTCAGTCCGAGGGATGCCGCAAGCTCCGGTACCGTGCGATGCAGGCCACGCTCCCAAATCTGATTCTGCACGCCCCAAAGATCAATTTCAACTCCGATGCTCCGAGCACGATCCAGCATGGCCGGAAGCCTCGCCACCATAAACTCGGTTTCGTCTACCACGCGCTGCTGCATTTCCCGTCCCAGACGCTGTTCCAGCCAATCCCGGGCCGGATGCGTTTTCCCGATCGCCAGAAGAAACGCAACCAAATCCTGATGATGAAGGCCCCGTCCTTCTCGAATATACGCCAGGGCCAATACGGGCCACTGAGCGGCCCAAAAGGCAGCCCACTGCGGTTCATGCTGATGAGGCCGAAATTCCTGGAAAAATGCGACTCGCCCTGCATGCTCGGTCAATGCGGCCCAGTCCGTTTGTGAGGACGCATCCATAGCCTCCAACAAGGCCCCCTGACGCATTTTCCAATGCAGCTCCGTCGGACGAACCAATGCTTCCTCCCCGCTGCACCGAACCAGAATCTCTCCAGCAAGGGCATCTGCGGCACTTCGTCCATCCCAGCGCCAAATGCAATGCAGCGCCCGTCCGGGCACCCGCCCGGCGTGGCGCATACGTACCAATGCCGATCCGGAAAACAGATGCTCGTCAGTATCGTCTGGGAGGGAGCGAGTTACCTCAATCAACACCCCGGGCCATTCGGCCACCGCTTCATCGCCTGGTTCAGGAATACGTCCTCCAGCCCCCAGGCGGATCAACGCCAAGGCGATCAGTCGCGACGGAGTCTGTTGCCGGGATCGAACCTCCCGTTCGAAAAGCTCCACGCCGTCCGCATACCCCGCCTCATTGGGACGAATGCGTTCCAACTGCTTCAGCAACTCAGGCTCCAAGTCCGGCCCCCCCGCAAGGCGGCAGCACTCCATGGCCCGTAGACAAAAGGCCAGTGCATTGCGCGGTTCTACTCGGGAGACCTCGTCAAAGAACCAAGCACAGCTGGCAAACATTGCCAGGCCGAATCTCTGCATTTCCAAAAGGTTCCACGCTTTCTCAATATTCTCTGGAGAAAGTCCAGATTTAAAATAGCGTTCCACAAAGGAACCCGGCTCCCGATGTCCGGCCAAAAATCCTCCATAGCTGGACAGTACAGTTCCCGGTTCCAGAAAAAACTCCTGCCCCGCCTCATCAAAATATTTGTCCAGCCCCTGCTTGACCGTGTTCAGCCCGCTTCGCAGCGGCGAGCGCCAAGCTTGATTCCATTCCGGATGTCCGCCATCCCGACAGCCGCAATCGGAGCGCCAACGCTCTACACCGTGGGCACAGCTCCAGGAGGAAGGTTCCCGCAACCGCACCCGGTCTTGCGGTGGATGGGAGGACAGATACGCCGCATAGTTGGTCAGGCTCCATCCGTCACGATGCTGCCGGGCCTGTTCCAACACATAGGCCAATGCCATTTCTCCAAACCGAAAATGATGCCCATAGGTTTCACCATCCGTGCCGATGCTCAGCAAGCCCCCAGGCCCGCCCTCCGCAAGCCGCCGCCAAAATCGTTCACCATCCGTAAGCAAGCCTTCGAAGGCCACGGCTTGAGACAGCGGACCATTATAAAAAAACACGGCGATATTCCGGCCGGAAGGCAAATCCACCCGATACGGAAAACGTACGTTTATCTGCGTTTCATCAACGGGTTGCCAATCCTGTCCGGGAGATGCCACAGCAACGGCCTGGCGTGGAGAGAGGATAGTGAAACGCACCCCTTGTTCCGCCAAGATTTCCAGCGTCGGCACATCCACGGCGGCCTCGGAAAGCCAAATTCCTTCAGCATTCCGGCTAAAACGAACCGCAAAGTCATCCAAAGCCCATTGCACTTCCAACCGCCTGTCCCGGTCCGAAGCCAGAGGAAGAATGGTGTGGTGGTATACCTGCGCCATGGCGTTTCCGTGCCCCCAGCGTTCACAGGAGCGCTGATCCGCCGCCAGAATGCGAGCATAGATTTGAGGCGCCCGAGATTCCAGCCAGGAGAGCAGCGTGGGACCGACGTTAAAATTCATCCACTCAAAACAATTCACAATGTCCGAAACTCGTCCGCTTCCATCAAGACGCCGGGCAAAAGCCAGGGGCGCGTAGGATTCGTGAAGAATACGGCGGTTCCAGTTCAAGTCCGGGGCGGCCGTACCTTCGGGCAAAACGCACTCCAACCACGGGTCCTCTCTTGGAGGCTGATAAAAATGACCATGAATACAAAGCAGGCCTTCCATGATAGCTTCCTCTGCTGCGGTTCAGAACCTGTTCAAGTCTGCCTCAGCCCCGGGAAATCCACAAGCACACTTCACCAATGAAAAAAGCATGGAAAATCCCGGCCTCAGCTTTGCTGAAACCGGGATACATCTGCCCGTTCTTTCTTCGCCGGAACCGACAAGGCGAAGTATGAACTTATTCACGTTGCCGAGGTCCTCAAAGCCCGACTCCAGGCCGGAAGATTTTCACCGGCCGTTCGGATGAAGTGTTCTCCGGCACAAGCCGATACCCCATCTGTTTAGCCATAAAGGCCAGTGGGCGAGGATCACGGGTCACACGGAGGATATCCATAAAGGTCTCCACTCCGAGTTTGGCCCGCATGTCAAACGGATTAAGCTCCCGCAACAACGTGGAATAGGGCTTTCCCAACCGCTCGGCCACATCCTTGGCCTGCATTTCACCACCCAGTACCGCATCCTGCACGACCTTGGTCACATCTTTCGGATACATGTTTCCTTTCCCCCTCGGTTTTACGGTTCTAGAGGGAACACTATCAAAGAATTCGCTTTTGCGTCAATAGAATCGATTATTTCGCACAAAAAAAAGGAATCCGGTATGCACAGCACGCCGGATTCCCTGATAATCAAGGTTCAAAGGATTCAGATCATGGCACCGACCTGCCGCATGAGCCGCAGGAGCTGGTTGCTGAATCCAGCCTCGTTGTCATACCAGATGATCAATTTGAGCTGGGTGCCATTGAACACGCTGGTGAGCGGACCGTCCACCACGCCGCCATGCGTGGAACCCATGTAGTCCACCGACACCAACGCCTCGTCCGTGTAGCCCATATGCTCGTTGGCGGCCGCCTTGAGCACTGAGTTGACCTCTTCGGCCGAAGTAGGCTTTTCGAGCTCCACCACGAGGTCCACCAACGAAACGTTGGCCGTGGGCACGCGCACAGCCATCCCGCCCAGCTTTCCCTTCAGTTCAGGAATAACCAAAGCTACGGCTTTGGCGGCCCCCGTGGTGGTGGGCACCATGTTCACGGCGCAGGCGCGGGCGCGTCGGATATCTTTGTGAGAACCGTCCAGGATACGCTGGCTCATGGTATAGGAATGAACCGTGGTCATCTGGCCGTGGCGAATACCGAACGTATCGTTGATGACCTTGGCCACCGGGGCCAGGCAGTTGGTGGTGCAGGACGCATTGGAAATGATGCGGTGTTCCGGCTTGAGCTCCGCGTCGTTCACACCGGTGACGATGGTCACATCCGGCTCCTTGCCAGGCGCGGAAATAACGACCTTTTTGGCTCCGCAGGCCAAATGCTGCTCGCAGCTCTTGCGGTCGGTGAACTTGCCCGTGCTTTCCACGACCATATCGCAGCCGAGATCTCCCCACGTCCACTCGCCAGGAGCATTGCGGGTCACCTTAACTTCACGCCCCTTGACGGCAAACCCCTCGTCCGTGGGCTCCACGTCCATGAAGCGTCCATGTACGGAATCATATTTCAAAAGGTGGGCAAGCTGCTCATTGCTGGCCCGAGCGTTGACGGCCACCAGTTCCAGGCCGGTTTCCTCGGCCATCAGGCGGGTCAGGTACCGTCCAATGCGGCCAAAGCCGTTCAAACCTACTTTCACACTCATTTTAAAGCTCTCCTTTACCTTCGCGGGTCACGGACGGGCCGGCCCACACTTCGTGAACAACCGCGTCACCCTGTATTATCCAGTGGCCCGGCCATCCACAAGCCGGGATATCTTTCCGATCTCATGTATATGCCGCGCCATGCGCCGCGTCAACGCCCTTCGTCTGCATCCATGTGTCGCTGCAACAGGGCAAGGGTTTCTCTATCGTTGAAGTCGAAATGCAAGGGCGTAAGCGTCACGTATCCCTGCGTAAGCAGGGCACGGTCCCGATCCGGACTAATGGAATGAGGCGGGATTTCCCCTTCCAGCCAATAATACGGATTCCCTCGGGGGTCCTGACGCTCCACGTACCAATCGCGATACGCCGCCCGGGTGTGCAGGCAAAGCCGCAACCCCTTGTGCTCACTAAAAGGACAGGAAGGAAAGTTCAAATTGAGCAGTGTCTTGGGAGGAATTTCACTCCAAGGCACGCGGGGAAGCAGGGACACAGCAAAAGCGGCCTGCTTCTTGAGATCGCGCGGAGCGAAATCGTCCATGGAAACCGCCATGGCCGGAAGAGACATAAGCGCTGCCTCCGTAGCCGCGGAAACCGTTCCGGAGTAGACGATGTCCACCCCCACGTTGGCTCCTTTGTTGATGCCGGAAAGAACAAGGTCCATCTTTTCCCGCACCAGGGAGGTCAGGCCCAGCTTGACGCAGTCCGCCGGGGTGCCGTGCACGCCCAGGCCGGAAAAACCGTCCTCCCGGAACTCATGAACCCGCAGCGGAGTATGGAAAGTAATGGCATGCCCCACGGCGGACTGTTCCGCCACGGGAGCCACCACGCGCACGTCGTGCCCGGCCTCCTGCAAGGCGGCGTAAAGCGCCCGGATGCCGTGTGCCTGAATGCCGTCATCATTGGTCAAGAGGATTCGCACGGTCCCCTCCGTTCTTCTTGTGGTCTATACTACTTATTGTACCAGCGGTTGTTTGCGAACCGCCTTGAAATCGCGTACATCATGCTGGCGGCGTTTTGCCGTCCCGCCCCAGCGGGGTACTGCATCACGGATTCAATGGCAAGAGAGACCATGGAAAAGAATATATACGTCCGAGACCTGCACCCCGGGGATGCCATCCGGGATATTTTTCTTTTGGCTGAGGCTCAACGCGCTCAGGCACGCAACGGCCCCTACTGGAAACTCAAGCTCCAGGATGCCAGCGGCCGGATTGACGCAGTGATCTGGAGCCCCCTCAGTGAGCAATTCGACCACCTGGAGGCAGGCCGCTTCGTTGAAGCGGGGGGGCAGGTGGGCAGCTTCAAGGAACGCCTTCAGCTACGCGTGGAAACCTTGAAAATACTCAACGGCAATGCACCGGACCTTGGAGACTTCCTGCCCCGCAGTGCCACGCCGCCGGAAGAACTCATGGAGGCAGTGGATGACCTGGTGCTGGAACACATCACCTACCGTCCCCTGAAAAAATTCGTTCGCCGGGTGCTTCGGGATGAGGAAATCCGCTCCCGACTGTTGAACGGCATGGGGGCCAAAGTCGTACACCATGCCTATGTCGGCGGCCTCCTGGAGCATACCCTGGGTGTAGCCCGGCTCTGCATGGCCGCCTGCGACCAATACCCCCATCTGGACCGACAAATTTTGCTGGCCGGAGCCATCTTCCATGACCTCGGCAAAGCCTGGGAGCTTTCCAGCGGCCCGGACAACAGCTATACGAACGAAGGGCAGCTTCTGGGCCACATCGAGCTGGGCCTGGAGATACTGCGACCCTTTTTTGCCAAGGCCAGGGACCTGGATCCGGAATTGGCCCTGCACCTCAAGCACTTGGTGCTCAGTCATCACGGCGAGCATGAATTCGGCGCCCCGGTCCGCCCGAAAAGCGCGGAAGCTTTTGTACTGCACCTCGCAGACATGATGGACTCCAAGCTGAACATCATTTCCGGAGCCATTGAGCAGTTAAACGAGCCGGATGGTCCGGCCTGGACCCCGTATCTGCGTTTTTTGGAGCGTCCGATCTTTCGGGCAACCCCGACCCCGGACAAAAATGGACGAAACAAAAATGAACCTCCGGAGAATCAATGTTTCTTACCTTTGAAGGAATAGAAGGCACAGGCAAATCCACGCAGATCCGCATGCTCGTGGAACACCTGAAACGGCGCGGCCAAGATCCCCTGGTCACTCTGGAACCAGGAGGAAGCCGGGTGGGACGCGAGCTGCGCCGCATGTTGCTGCACTTGGAAAGCCGGGACATCACGCCTGAAACCGAACTGTTTCTCTATCTGGCGGACCGCGCCCAGCATGCCGCCCAGGTAATTCGACCAGCTCTGGCCCGCGGCCAGGTGGTCCTTTCCGACAGATACGCTGATTCCACCGTGGTCTACCAAGGATATGGACGTGGCCTGGAACCGCGCCTGCTGCATCAGCTCAACGAGGTAGCCGTGGCGGGTTGCTGGCCGGATGCCACCATCCTCCTGGACCTGGAACCGGAAATTGGGTTGAACCGGGCCATGGCCCGCAACCTGCGCGAAGGGAAAGCCGTGGAGGAAGGACGCTTCGAAGCCGAGAGCCTGGAATTTCACCGTCGCGTACGGGAAGGCTATCTTACCTGGGCTTCTCTGCACCAGGACCGCATTTTCATCGTTGACGCCACTCCTGGTCCGGACGAAGTATTTGATGCGGTCCGCGCTGTGATGGAGCGAGCCCGCACACGGCATTAGCCCCACCAACGCGACAATACAAGACACCTGCAAGGCGGTTTCCGAAAGGGAACCGCTTTCTCATTTTATTCTTTGGATTTTATTCACCAGTATGCTAAAGAGACGCTACGGAGCGACTGGCTTCGCCCATATCAACCCGTCCAGCCGTGGCTTATGAACAATACTCCGTCCCGATTGCTACAACGCGGCAAACAAACCGCGTTTCTGGATCTGCTCAAATTTTTTGCGCTTCTTAGTGTACTGGCTTGGTTTGTCTCACGAGGGACTGAACAGCTCGGCTACAATTGGCAATGGTACCGCATCCCCCAATTTCTATTTCAATTTGTGGACGGACAATTTCGCCTCGGCCTACTGCTCCAGGGATTGCTGGTCACTTTGGAAATCACTGGAGCAGCCTTTGTCCTTGCCTTTCTTTTTGGCCTGGTCACAGCCATTTTCCGGCTTTCATCCTCGTTTCTAGCCAATGCCCTGGCCCGGGTTTACTTGGAAAGCATCCGCAACACTCCGCTGCTGATCCAACTTTTCTTCGCCTATTTCGTTCTGGCCCCTATTTTCGACATCAGTGGATTTTGGGCCTCGATCCTGGCCCTTTCACTTTTTGAAGGCGCCTATGCTTCAGAAATTTTCCGGGCCGGAATCCTCTCCGTAGACGATGGACAGTGGGAGGCAGCTCAAAGCCTGGGCGGCAATGCCTGGTTCACCTATCGGGAGATCATCCTGCCCCAGGCCGTGCCGCGCATTGTTCCGCCCCTGGCAAGTCAGGCCGTCTCCCTGGTCAAGGATTCCGCCCTGGTCAGCACTGTGGCTGTTTACGACTTGACCATGCAGGGGCAGTCCATTGTTTCGGAAACATTTCTCACCTTTGAAATCTGGTTTACCGTGGCGGCAATCTACCTGCTGCTGACCCTCGGATTGTCCGGAATCATTTCCATTCTGGAAAAACGCCTTAAAGGCAATTGGAATCATGTCGTCTAACCCACCTACAAATGAGGAGGATCAACAATGACATTATGGCAAACCACCCGAACAGGCCTTACGGCCCTCATCGTCATCCTGGGGCTGGCCACGGCGGTCTGGGCCGGAGATACCCGGCAGGAGCTGGCGCAGGACAGCGCCCTGGAGCAGGTCATGCGGCGCGGCGTGCTCAAGGTGGGATTCTCCACGTTCGTCCCCTGGGCCATGAAGGACAAAGACGGTGATTTCGTAGGGTTTGAAATCGATGTGGCCCGGCGCCTCGCCGCGGACATGGGGGTCCGCGTCCAATTCGTACCCACCAAATGGGACGGCATTATTCCGGCTTTGCTCTCCGGAAAATTCGATATCATCATCGGCGGCATGGGCATCACGCCAAGTCGCAATCTCAAGGTGAATTTTTCCGACCCGTACGAATTCACAGGCATGTCCATCGTGGCTGACAAAAAGCTGGCCCAAGACATGGACACCCTGGAGGCGTTCAACGCCCCGGATGTGACCGTGGCCGTCCGCTTGGGAACCACGGCGGAAAAAGCGGCCAAAAACTTCCTGCCAAAAGCCAATCTTCGCCAGTTCGGCGACGAGGCCGCCTCTATTCAGGAATTACTCAACGGCAAAGCGCATTGTCTGGTGGCCTCCAACCCCTTGCCGCGCAACCTGGCAGCTAGGTATCCGGACCGTCTCTTTGTGCCCCTCAAAGACGATTTTACCAAGGAGCCCATTGGGGTTGCCGTACGAAAAGGCGATCCCGACTTTCTCAACTATCTGAACAACTGGATTCGTGTGGTCAATGCCGAAGGCTGGCTTGATGCCCGCTTCAACTACTGGTTCTACACCGAAGAATGGAAAGCATTGATCCAGTAGGGACGGCCTGCATTGCGTAAACGTAAACTCCGGGCCACGCCCCTGGACGCCGCCATTCTCCTGGCGCTCGCAGGGGCGGTCCTGGCATTCGGTTATCGCGTAGCCGGCGAGATGAATTACGACTGGGACTGGACCTCCATGCCGCACTACCTGCTGCGTTACGATGAGCAGGAGCAAAGCTGGAAGGCCGGGCTGCTCATGCAGGGGCTCTTTGTAACGCTTCGGCTGAGCCTGTTTTCAGGTATTCTCGCTGTTGTCATCGGCACGGTCATGGGCCTGTTTCGCACCAGCCGCAGTCCGCTAAAGCAAATGATCGGCGGAAGTTATGTGGGGCTGGTGCGAAATACGCCCCCCCTGGTACTGGTCTTTGTCTTCTACTTCTTTCTGGGCGACCAGATCATGACCGCCCTGGGGGTGGACGAACTGGTCTACCGCTTACCTCCACAAACCCAGTGCGTCACCTGCCTCGTGCTGGGACCGCCGCAACAGATTCCCGCTTTTCTGTCCGCCGTGCTTACCTTAGCCCTATTTGAGGGGGCCTACATCACAGAAATCGTCCGCGCCGGCATTGAGTCCGTGGAACGGGGCCAGTGGGAAGCGGCTTCCGCATTAGGGTTCACCCGCTGGGGCTGCCTGCGACATGTCGTCCTGCCCCAGGCCCTGGTACGCATGATTCCGGCCCTGGCCGGGCAGTTCATCTCCACCATCAAGGACTCCGCCATTGTATCAGTCATTTCCATCCAGGAACTAACGTTTGCTGGCCAGGAACTCATGGCCGCCACATACCGAACCTTTGAAATCTGGACCCTCGTACTGGTCATGTACTTTGCCCTGACCTTTCCACTTTCCCTAGGGGTGCGAGCGTTGGAAAACCGCATGAACCGATACCGAAACGGACACTGAAGCCCCTTCCCGGCAGTCTTCACAGGCTTTGACATCGACAGCTAAAACCACCATGATGTATGAAACTTGGAACAATCGGAGGAACCATGCCCAATAAAGTCGAATTCTACGGGCTTTCCACCTGCATCCATTGCAAAAAAGCTCTGCAATACCTGGAAGAGTGCGAAGTGGACTGCGACCCCGTATTTGTGGACAAGCTGGAAGGGGACGAACGCAAAAGCACCATTGCCAAAGTCAAAAAACACAACCCTTCAGTCTCATTCCCCACCCTGGTCATCAATGGCAAGGTTGTGGTCGGCTTCAACAAAGATAAAATCGACGCGGCACTGGAAAAGTAACCAGCAACAGGATGGGGATGCCATGGATGCCGGACAACTCTATGAGGCTCTCAAAAAAATTCAGGAACCCAAAGGGTATTATTTCAACAAGGACATGGAGATGACCATGCCCCTGCTGGAAAGCCTCTTGGAAAATAAGGAACGGTACGGATACATGGCCTGCCCCTGTCGCCTGGCCAACGGCGACTTCGAAGCGGATAAGGACATTGTCTGCCCCTGTGTTTACCGCGAACCTGATGTCCGCGAATACGGTGCCTGCTTTTGCGGGCTCTATGTGTCCAAGGCGTGGAACGAAGGAAACATTGAGCGGGACGTGGTGCCGGAACGAAGGCCGCCGGAAAAAATCCAGTGGTGATTACAAATTCCTTACGCCAAAAAAAGACAGGCCTCTGACCTCCAGGGACCTGTCTTCTTTTCAAAGCCAAAAACCACCAAAAAACAAAGGGCCAAGGCAGTCAGCCCGGCCCTTGAAAATCCTCAACCCGGCCTATTTCCCGGCCTTGAGCTTCTGCCAATACTGTTCGTACACAAGAATGGCGTCGCCGACATCATTTTGAAACTCGGAACGCTCCACCACCTCGTCCGGAGGGAATACCACCGGACTATTGCGCAAGTCATCCGGCAACAATCCCAGGGCCGAAACGTTTGGCGTGGGATACCCGTACTCTTCGCAACACATGGCCGCCACATCGGGACGGAGCATGAAGTTAATGAAGGCGTGGGCGTTTTCCAGGTTGCGCGCCCCCTTAGGAATCACAAAGTTATCCATCCAGAGGATGCCCCCTTCCCGGGGCCAGACAAACTTCAGGCTTTCCATCTCCTGAAGCGCCATATGGGCTTCGCCGTTCCAAATCATCCCCCCAGCAACCTCTTCACCAAGAAAGGCCAGCTTGGGACTGTCCGAGTTGAAAACACGCACAGAGGGGATCAACGTGCGCAACAATTCGTAGACCTCGGCGATATGTTCCGGGTTGGTATCATTAAGCGAATACCCCTTGAGCAGCAGACCGATGCCAAAGACCTCACGCAGGTCATTTTGCAACAGCAACCGCCCTTTTAGCGCCTCGCTCCAAAGTCCTTTCCAGGATTGCACTTCCGTGGGATCCACGTAATCCGCATTGACCATGATCCCGGTGCCGCCCCAAAGATACGGAACAGAAAACTCGTTGCCCGGGTCATAGGGTTTGTCCAAAATAGCGGGATTCAAATTCCCAAAATGGGGTAAAAGCGAACGGTCAAGGGGAGTCAATAGGCCTTCCCGCCTCATTTTATTTACGAAATAAGTGGACGGCACCACCACATCGTATCCCTCGCCACCCAGCAATTTGACCTTGGCATACATGGCCTCGTTGCTGTCGTACGTGGTATAGACCACTTCAATGCCGGTTTCTTCGGTAAAACGGGAAAGGACCTGTTCGGGGATGTACTCCGTCCAGTTATAGACGTAGACCTTTCCCGCTGCCGCGGCGGACCCGGCCAGCAACAAGACCAGCATCAACGACGCTACCAACTGTCTCATCTCTTTCTCCTCAAAAGCAGTTGCGAGGTAAAAACGATCACAACCGTGAGTCCGAACATGATCGCGGAAAGCGCGTTCACGTCCGGCTTCACCCCCAGACGCACCATGGAATACACACGGAGCGGAAGAATATCGAACTCCGGTCCGGTGACGAAAAAGCTGATGATCACGTCATCCATGGATAAGGTGAACGAAAGCAGCCAACCTGCCAAAACTGCCGGGAAAAGCATGGGCAGCAGGACATGGCGAAACGCTCGAAATTCGCCAGCGCCCAGATCCTGGGCCGCTTCAAGAAGATGTCCGTCAAAACCGGCCAGCCGGGAGCTGACTGTTACCGTTACAAACGGCAGGCAAAAGGTGGTGTGTGCCAGAAAAAGCGTCAGAAAGCCGGGCTTCAACCCCAACGTCATAAACAGCACCAACAGGGCTACTCCCATGACGATGTCCGGGGAAACCATGACCACGAATAATGCGGACTGCATCAGGCGCTTTCCCTGAAAGCGGTACCGGTACAAGGCCACGGCTGCCAGGACGCCCAACACCGTAGCGGCGCTGGCCGAAAGCACGGCAACGGTGAGCGAATTTACAGCGGCATCCATAAGCTGGGTGTTTTCCAGCAATTTTCCGAACCACTTCCAGGTGAACCCCTTCCATGAAACCGAATACTTAGAGTCATTGAAGGCAAACGTGATCAGCACCGCAATGGGGAGATACAGAAACACGTAGACGGGCAGGAGCCCAAGCAGACGTCGAAGCATGCTCATGCCTTGCCTCCGTCAAAGCCTTGGGCCCCATGACGGTGTACCCGCCGGGAACTGGCATGATACGCCAAAAGCAGGCAGGCCATGAGCAGGGTCAACACCACGCTGGCAGCAGACCCCACAGGCCAGTCGCGCGCCGTGAGAAACTGATCCTTGATGAAGTTTCCGGCAATGACATGCTTTCCGCCGCCCAGCAGGTCCGGAATGTAAAACATGCCCAGAGCCGGTAAAAACACCATCATGGACCCGGCAATGATGCCCGGCATGGTCAACGGCACAGTCACTCGCATAAACGTCTGAAGCCGGTTGGCTCCCAAATCCCGCGCCGCCTCCAACAGGCTGTTGTCCAATTTCTCCAGCGAGGCGTATAAAGGCAAAATCATAAAGGGAAGCAGAGTGTAGACAAGGCCAATAAAAACAGCGAGCTCAGTATAAAGCAGGGACACAGGTTGGTCTACGATTCCGAACCAGACCAATACCGCTGAAACCAGTCCCTTGCCTTTGAGCAAGAAGACAAGGGCATAGGTACGAAGTAAGGAGTTCGTCCAGAATGGAATGATCACCAGCAGAAGCAGGACGGCCTTGCCCCGGCCGCGCCAGCGGGCCAACGTGTAGGCAAAAGGATAGCCTACAACGAGGCAGAGCAGAGTCGCCCCGCTCGCCAAATAGAGAGACTGGCGCAGAACTTCGACGAACACCGGATCCGCGATCCCTGCGTACCCCTGCAACGAAAAGCGCAGACTCACGAAGGTACCTTCGTCCCGGGTCAGAAAGCTGGTGCCAGCAATGAGCACAAACGGCAGTACCGCGAAGATGGTCAGCCAAAGCGCGGCTCCACCGATGGAAAGACGCTTAAACAGGTTCGTCGTCCTCATGGGGCAAAACCACCTCCCAGCCATCGAACCAGCTCACGAACACGCGCTCACCGGCCTGGAAATTCATCTTTTCCGCATCCTCGTCAAAGAACTCCGTGACGAGTACCTCGTTGCCGCTGTCCAACCGGACAATCATGTCCCAAGTGGATCCTTTATACACGGTTTCCGTGATCAGGCCGGGCAGCCAGAGTTTTTCATCGTCCTCTGGGACCTCTCGCTCCACCAACAGATCCTCGGGCCGCAGCAGCACCCGAATGCGGTCCCCGGGTTTGAACCCCCGCCGGGAAGAAAGATCGCATTTGCGCCCTTCCACCAACGCATGAAGGGTTCCGCCCTCAATCTGCCCGGCAACGCCCTCGAATATATTTGTTTCGCCAACGAACCGGGCCACGAACATGTTCACGGGCTGTTCGTACACTTCCACCGGAGTGCCGACCTGGGCCACGCAGCCTTCGTTCATGACCACCACCCGATCGGACATGGAAAAGGCCTCTTCCTGGTCATGGGTCACAAAAATAAACGTGATTCCCATTTCCCGGCGCAGTTGCTTCAGCTCTGTGCGCATTTGGATGCGCAACTTATAATCCAAGGCGCTGAGCGGTTCATCCAACAGTAGCACCAACGGACGGTTGACCACGGCTCGCGCAATGGCCACCCGTTGCTGCTGCCCTCCGGAAAGACTGCCAGGGCGACGCCCCGCCTGGCCAGAAAGCCCTACCATGCGAAGTGCTTGAAGAACGCGGTCCTTGATTTCAGCCTCGGGAACTTTGGACATGCGCAGCCCAAAGGACACGTTGTCGAACACCGTCATATGCGGAAACAACGCATAACTTTGAAACACCGTGTTGACCTTACGGCCATTCGGGGGAACATCCCGCATGGAACGGCCATCAATGATCACATCCCCATCGGTAGGGGATTCGAACCCGGCGATAAGCCGCAACAGTGTGGTTTTCCCACAACCGCTCGGCCCGAGTATGGTCAGAAATTCTCCGTTATGGATGTCCAGACAGACATCCCGGAGTACGGTTTCGCCCTCAAAGGTCTTGGAGACGTGCTCCAGACGGATGACCGGCCGTTCTTCGGACATGGCCCCCTCCCAAAACGATGAAGTCCATCCGAGTACGTGCACACCCAACAGCGTCGGGGTTCACGTCTACATTCTCTCCGAAAAAAAGGAAACCCCTATGCCGCATCCGGGACGTTCCTGCAAGGGAAAAAATGCCCTCTGAAGCGATAAATATTACTTTATTATTTCAGTTGGTAATACTATCAAACCAACGTCGAAATGCCTCCTGTCCCTGTTGGGCATACAATTCTTTACGTTTTTTCTTGGGAGCACGCTTGTTCAACGCCGGCATGAGTCCGAAATGCACGTTGGACGGTTGAAACCGTTTGGCCGGCAAAGCCGCCAAATGGGCCAGCAGCCCCCCCAGGGCTGTCTCCGGCGGAGGGCACGGCAAGTCGCGGCCCTCCAGGCGGGCGCTCAAAAGCATGCCGAGCCACAGCCCGCAGGCCGCAGACTCCACATACCCCTCCACACCCGTAATTTGCCCGGCAAGATACACTCCAGGCCGGGCCTTTAATTCAAGTCCGTTCAGAACGGCAGGGGCATCCACATAGGTATTGCGGTGAATGGACCCCAGGCGCAAAAATTCAGCGTGTTCCAGACCAGGAATCATGCGAAACACGCGTTTCTGCTCCGGGTAGGTCAATTTGGTTTGAAAACCCACTAGGTTGAAGGCGGTCTTTTCCTTGTTCTCGGCTCGCAGTTGAACCACGGCAAAGGGCTGCTCACCGGTGCGCGGGTCCGTAAGCCCCACAGGTTTCAACGGACCAAAGGCCAGGGTCATTTCTCCCCGTTCGGCCATTTCCTCCACCGGCAGACACCCCTCAAAATGAATATGCCGCTCAAACTAGTGTGGCTTTACCTTCTCCGCTTCCAGCATGGTACTGACCAACGCCTTATACTCACCTTCCGTCATAGGGCAGTTCAGGTAGTCTGTGTCTTC
>JAQVYA010000195.1 GCA_028708865.1 Desulfovibrio sp.
GCATGATCTGCTTAAGCCCAAAGTTGGTGGACCGGATCATTTCCTTGTCCAGATTGGTCTGAAGCCCCAGTTCGCCTTAAAGATAGGATGCGGTGGAGAGGACTTCGCCCTGACCGTACCAACGCACGGAGGAACCGATAGCCACGTCGAGGATGTGTGCCCCGGCAGCGGCCGCCGCGCCGCAGGACGGCACAAACAGCCCGTCCGTGTAGTGGCGGTGATAGTGCAGGACTAGGCCCGGATACTGCTTTTGCAGGGCCCCGACCAATTCCCGCATGAACCATGGCGGACAAACGCCAGCCATGTCCTTGAGGCCGAGAATGATCATGTCCTGCACCTTGGTGGTGCTCACCCCGGCAACGTCCGCGCACATGCGCAAAATCTCTTCCGTCACCTCAAGGTAGTGCGGCACATCAAAGCCCTGGGCCCAGGACATGGACAGTGCTGGCTGGAAGATGTTGGTCTTGTTGGAAAGCGCCACTTCTGCAAAGGGGCGCATGTTTTCAATATGGTTCAGGAAGTCGAAGCAACGAATCACATCGTATTGCTCGGCAATCATCTCCCCGGTCAGCCGCATGACATTGCGCGGCTGGGGCTTATAGCCCAGCACGTTGGTGGAGCGTACCAGAATTTGCTTCAAGGTCCGGGGGGCAAATTGGTTCCACTCCTTGGCCTCGCTGAACGGGTACGTCATGTTCGCCAGCATGGCCACGTGGAAGTGGGCACCGCCTCCATTCTCCAGGGAGAAAAAGCCGCACTTGTCAAGGTAGGGCCCGATAAGCCGGTCTTCCGCCAAGCGGAACCGGTTGCCGGAGTTGGACTGGGTGATGTCCCGGGTGGTGGTGTCCGTCAGGTGGATCACCCCTTTTTCGCGGTCCTCACGCAGGCCATTGATGATATCGGTGCGGTCCATGCCGCGTTTGAAACGAGGCTGGAATCCTGTGTCGATAGCCGGAGGGCGGACAAACTCGAAACGGCCGACGCGCTTGTCATCAATGCCGCGGTACTCGCCCAATTGCACATACGGGTTGTAGCCTTTGGCGGAAATTTCCGCGATGAGCCGACAAAGCCGGAACGAATCCTTAGCCTCGTCCGAATAGGCCAGCAATTCGTTTTTGTGCATGTCCACGAACTTGGTATTGTAGTTCGCGTAAATGAAATCCGGGTGCTTAAGCACCTGGCGGTGGAACGGGATAGTGGTTTTGACGCCGCCGATTACATATTCGCGAAGAGCCCGACGCATGAGCAGCACGGTTTTTTCCCAGGACCGGCCGTATGTGATCAACAAGGCCGCTGCGGAATCGTACTGCGAGGGGAAGGTGTATCCCTCGCCGATGCAGCTGTCGAGGCGCACCCCCTGTCCACCAGGGGCAAAGTAGCGTTCAATGCGGGCCGCATTTGGGGAAAATCCGCTTTGCGGGTCTTCAAAGTTAATGCGGACCTGAAGGGCATGCTGGAACGGCTTGCAATTTTCCTCGCTGAACCGAAGCTTGGAACCAAAGGCAATGGCCACCTGCTCTTCCACCAAATCTATGCCGTACCGGCATTCCGTAATGCCGTGCTCCACCTGCAAACGGGTATTGACTTCAATGAGGTACGGAGTTCCGTCATCCTCCACCAAAAATTCCACGGTGCAGAGGGAGTAGTATCCTACGGCCTGGACAAGGCTGCGCGAGTACTCCTTAAGCTGCTCACGCAGTTCCGGAGTCATCTTGGGCCAAGGGGACGGGGTGATTTCAATGAGTTTTTGGTGATTGCGCTGTACCGAACAGTCGCGCTCGTCAAAAGCGAACACGTTGCCGTGTTGGTCTGCAATGACCTGAATTTCAATATGCCGAACCGAAGTCAGCAATTTTTCCACGTACAAGCGGGGGTTGCCGAAGCTGGCCTGAGCCAGAGCCGAGGCCTTGTGGAACGCTTTTTCAAGCTGATCTTCGGAATACACTTCATAGATACCGCGACCACCGCCGCCGCCTTCGGCCTTCAGCATGATGGGCAGACCGATTTTTTTGGCGATTTCCCGGGCTTCGGGGATGTCCACGGCCTCTTCCGAACCCGGGACCACAGGTACGCCGATCTCCTTGGCGAGTTTGCGCACCGCGACCTTGTTGCCCAGAGTCCGCATGGCCTCGGTGGGCGGACCGATGAAAATGATGCCGGCTTCCTTGCACTTTTCAGGGAACGACTCATCCTCGGCGGCAAACCCCCATCCGGGATGAATGGCGATCACTCCACGATCCTTGGCCCGCTGGATAATGGTGTCGATATCCAAATAAGCGCGTGGATCATCGCCCAGCAGCATCAGCTCGTTGGCACCGGAGGTGGCCGGGGAGGTCTTGTCCACGTCGGTGGCGGTCATGACGCTGATGGCTTCCGACATTTCCGAAATGGTTCGGCAAATGCGTCTCGCCGGGATTCCCCGGTTGGCTACCAGGATGGGTTTGTCACTCATCAAATCCAGAATTTCTTTGAACGACTTGGGCTTCATACGTCCTTCCGATTGTTGCTGACGCCGAATCGAGGCAGAGTGTCCGGTCGCCGCTTTGAATTGAGTTAGGGCTGCTCGAACAAGATGCTTCCCGAGTAGACCACGGCCTGGATTCCTTTTTTTTCCAAAATCAGGCCGCCGTCTCGATGAAGACCGACCAATCTAGCCCGCTCCCAACGCTGTCCCTCTCTGTGATGGATCATGCGGCCAACCCAGAGCAGACGTTGGGAAACGAGTGACAGGAATGTTGAGGGTGAATTATTTTCCAAGAGTTCCTTGTACGCATTTTTTGACTGGTTTACAAGCGCCTGCCAGAGGCTCAACGGACCTGGAGACTTGTTCACCAACTGTAGAAGACCGGCCCGGGCCGCCGCATCCCGCCGCATTTGGTCGTCGCCGGGCGCAGTGCACAGGTTGATGCCGAGTCCCACCACCACGCGTTGTCCGCGCTGCTCCACGAGGATGCCCCCCACCTTGCGTCCGTGCTGGTACAGATCATTGGGCCATTTGATGCGGATCGTGCCGCCCAGAGCCTCCAGCGCAGAGCTGAAGAGATGCCCCATCACAAGGGAAAGCAATGCATCCCAAGGGGCTGGAGGGCAGGAAAGGAGAAAGGAAACATATAGGTTTCCGCTTTGGGAAACCCAGGGGCGACGCAACTGCCCGCGGCCGGAGCATTGTTCCCGGGCCAGCACCGCCCCCCACTCCGGCAATACCCCCTGGTCGTTCAACTTCCAGGCAACGTCCATGGTCGTTTCGCAGCGGCCGCCGATCCAAAGGGGAAGTCCGCCAGGATCCCCTCCCCGAAGAACCGGAATTTCGCCCCCGGCCCGGCTGAGTACGGTATGCTCAGCCAGAGTTCCCACGTGGCGAAGATCGCGCTCCCAGGAAGCGCCGATTCCCACCGGCTGCTGCGGGTTGAACGCGGAAAAGGTACCGCCCAGGCCTTGATGAAGAAAAAGTAGGTCGCAATTCATGAATTTTACCCGCCGCGCGGCATGGCAAAGCCGGAAAAGCTGTGGTAGCCGGATGACATGCAGATACTACTGGTTGGCGGCGCCGTCCGCAATATTCTACTCGGCCTCCCTGCGGCCGACAAGGACTTTCTTGTCCTGAACGCTGATGAGGAAGAATTCCTGAGAAAATTTCCCAAGGCAAAACAGGTAGGTAAAAGTTTTCCCGTATTTCTTGTCAATGGTCTGGAATTCTCATTTCCACGCCGGTCCGATCCTGCCTGGACCACCATGCAAATCCTTCAAGCAGATTTTGAAGAACGAGACTTAACCATCAATGCCATGGCACTGGACCAGGATGGTGAACTATATTGCCACCCCCAGGCACTCAACGACCTACACTCCCGCACACTGCGCCCGGCAGGCCCCGAAGCCATGGCAGCGGACCCGTTGCGTATTTTCCGAGCCG
>JAQVYA010000069.1 GCA_028708865.1 Desulfovibrio sp.
CCCGGTCCGGACCGCGCACCTGGAGCAGCAGGGCATGGGCCTTGGCCGGGTGTTCACGCATGACCGTGAACTCCTGGTCGGTGAGGCGGCCGGGTTTGTTCAAAATTTCGTCCGGAATCAAGGCCTTACCAATGTCGTGCAACACTCCGGCCTGGCACAGACGGCGCAGCCGGGATTCGGGCAGCCCCAAGGCCTTGCCAAAAACAGCGGCCACAACAGCCACGTTTACGGAATGGTTGAACGTGTATTCATCAAATGACTTAAGATATTTGAGAGCAAGAAGGGCATCCTCGTTGCGCATCACCGAATCCACCAGCGCGCCGGACAGCTCCGCGGTTTGCTCATAGTCCACGCGTCGGCCCAAACGCACGTCCCGGAGCATGCCCCGGGAAAATTCCACTACCCGGGCATGAATCTGCCGGGCCGTCTCGATTTCCTTTTTCAGGGGAACCTGTCGCAGCTGCTCCCGGATGGGGCGGCCTCGGCGCTCCGCGTCCCGCCCTAGCCGACGGGACAGGGTGGGGCCGCTGTGGGCCGGGTCCCCCAGTTCCACAAACACGGTGGCATAGCCTTCGTCCACAATGCGCTGAATCTCGGATTTATTCTGGATAACCCCTGCCGAAGAATAGACAAAGGGACGGTCCATCCAGGAAAGCCCGGTATCGACCACGTGCATTCCCGGCTTCAGGTCAGTGATGCGAATTTCCTTGATCATATCCCCACCATCTTGAGGCTCTTGAGCCCGGCACAGGGAGCGGGGCGGCCCGCTGGGAACCATACCGGAGAAATCCACAGCCAGCATACTATAAGAACCTGGTGTTGTCTGCATGGTGAGCTTGCTGGAAACAACCGGAAAAAGCGGCCCCGCCTTGATGCCGGGCCTGTCCTGCGCCAAGACAATAGGCATGACCCGTTCTCGGCTCGGACAACGGCTCTGCCGCGCTGAGGCGGCTTCTCTGCTGGAAGGATTGGGACCGGTGCGCGCTACTGGCCCGGAAGGGGAATTGCTTTTGGATCGTTCAGCCCGGCCAGAATCCGCCATGCCGGGCGCGGAACGCTCTACTTTGTTCCTATACGACGCGGCCCGCCAGGCACTCTGGGCATCCGTGGCCTGGGGAATTCAGGGCAAAGCCTGCGCATCCTCCCGGCCCGGGGCATTGCCGGTCAGGTTTTACCACGGGGGAATCCGTCAACATCCCGGATGCCTATACGGCCCCTCGCGTTGACCCGGGGACGGATCGCCGCATCGGGTACCGCATTCGTTCATTATTGTGTTGCCCGGTGGTGGACAAGGCAGGGCGCATCATCGGCGGAATCCAGGCCCTGAACAAACACTCCGGGCCCTTTCCGGATGTGACGGCTGGGAGGATGATTGTTCCATTCTGGAAGTGCGTTTTCAGTAACAGTCCTGGTTCCTGATCCGTGCCACTCCCAAGCTCAGACGCCCGCGAACCGGGCCAGGGCCTGGATGTCCCGGCCCTGAAGCAGCGGCAGGGCCTCGGCAATGGTCTGATCGTCCCAGAGCCACCAGGAAATTTTGTCCATGATCTCCCGGGCCTCGGCATCAAAGCGGTACCCGCTCACCCGGTTGGCTCCCACCACCACGGCATACGGCGGTACATCCTTGCTGACCACGGCCCGCGCCCCGATCACCGCGCCGTGCCCGATGTGCACTCCCGGCAGGATCAAGGCCTCGTACCCCACCCAGACCCCGTGGGAAATCATGGTATCGCCCACCGGCTTCCAGGTCGGTTCAGCCTGCGCGAAAAAGTTGAAGCTGTACGGAGTCAGTCGGGCCAGGTCGTGCCCATGGTTGCCGCCGAGCAAAATGCTCATGCCCGAGGCGAACTGGCAAAAATTGCCCAGATGCAGACGGTCCACGGGAGTTCCCTGCCAGGAATCCAGGCCCGGCGCTGCATAGCGCACCCGGTCCTGGAAGGGTTCGCCGTGGTGGTACCCGCTATAAAAACAATGGCGGCCCTGAGCCAGCACAATGGCGGCATGGGTCTGCACGTCCGGGTCCGTGTCCAGACGCTGCACATCGGTAAACGTCTTGAATTGATAGGCCATACTATTCTTTATGTTGGGAGGTTCCGCCCCAAAGGGCGAGCAGGGAAAATGTCCGGCGGACCGGGACGTCAGGGGCGCTTGTCCCCGGCCTGGAGGCAAAGCGGGTCCAGCGATCCGGGGAGTTTCTCCATCTTGACGTATTCCTCGGCCGCCCGGCAATAGAGCCAGTATTGGTTGCGGCCCAGCAGCCAGTCCATGCGCTTGAAAAAAATGGCATGCAGGGCCGCGGACTCGGTGAGTTCCGCACGCCACGTCTCCTGCGGATCAATGGTCTGGGGAGCAATGAGCCGTCCCGTGCCCGGGCCATGGTCAGCGGCGCGCAGCGAGGTGTGCGGGTCCGGCTCCCGGGTATGGCGCAGGCGAAGCACGCTGCCGCTGCCGGAGGCCAACACATCCACATACCAATAGTCGCCCGGGGAAGCGGAAAACACGCCCGCAATGCCGGAGCGCTCCCGCCAGGCAACGACCCCGCCCCGGCCCGCCAGAACGCGGTACCCAGCCTGGGCCAGCTCAAAAATCCGGGTCGCCGCCTGCATGGCCTGTTCCGGGTCCACTTCAGGATATTCTCTTGTCCGGGCCGCGTCATAGGCCTGCCGTAACTGCTGCGCTCCCTCCACGCCGGGCTCGGTTTGCCCGGCCCGGGCAATAGCGGCTTGCCCGAAGACGTCCCCCGCAGGCCGGGAAGCTCCAGCACATCCACTGGCCAGCAAAAGCAGCGCAAGCCCCAGAGTTACAAGCAGTTCGTTTCGGGAGCTTCGGATCGACGCGCACGCCAGGTCAATGCCGGTCCGGTCCCGGACCGGATGGCCGGGACATGGACAGGGCGTGGCAGTGGCCGGAAAGTACGACAGGGGCAAGTCGGGCATGGAAACTCCTGAAAGGCAGAGCCACGCCCGGCAGTGGTCAGTCGTGGCTGGCCGCCGGGCCGCTGTGGGGTTCCTCGCCGGGTACGGCGTGGTGGCGCTCAATGTCCGGAGCCTGAAGTAACCCGGGCTCGTAAGGTTTGTCCAGCTTCTGGCCCAGCGTGGGAGCAAAGGCCACGGCCCCGATGATCACAACGGCAAAAATCAGGAAGGACAGAAATCTTTTCATCACACCTCTCCTCGCGTCCTCGGCATTGCAGGCCACTCAGCCCGCGCAGTACAGCACCAAGTCCATAAAATATTTTTAAGAACAAATACCGCATTTTTGATGGGAATGCCATACCCTGTGTCCCCAGAGCGCCAGGGCGTCGCCAAAGCAAAGCTTGCCTTCCGGGGGCAAACCTTTCTGGAGAAAGGTTCTTCCCCCGGCCCCCCTTTCCAAAGACTTTTATTGCTCGCGGCTTGCGCCGTTCGGGCTTTATCACAATTTATTTCTGAGAAATGCCCCCGGGCGCGCGAGAGCGCGGCCGGTAAATGGGGTTCCAAGGGGCCGCGGGCCCTTTGGTCGCCGAAGGCATTCTTTTGCCTTGAATTGACGGGCAAAGCTTGCCTTCCGGGGGCAAACCTTTCTGAGGAAAGGTTCTTCCCCCGGCCCCCCTTTCCAAAGACTTTTATTGCTCGCGGCTTGCGCCGCTCGGGCTTTATCGCAATTTATTTCTGAGAAACGCCCCCGGGCGCGCGAGAGCGCGGCCGGTAAATGGGGTTCCAAGGGGCCGCGGGCCCTTTGGTCGCCGAAGGCATAAAAAGGCCCCGATAGGGGCGGATTGTCTTTGCCGGAATCAGTTCAGACGTATCGACCGGAGCGCACCGAATCGCCGAATATTTCCCAGGTCCGCAAAAAAGTGGCGTCAAAGGTGCGCTGCTCCATGGATTGGCGGGCTGCCCGGGCCATGGCCGTGCGCCGTTCCGGGGAATCGATCAGGCTGAGCATGCCCCGGGCAAAGGCGTCCGGATTTCCCGCTTCGCAGACCAGGCCGGTCTGGTCCGGCTGCATGTTTTCCTGAGGCCCGCCCTGGTCCGAAACAATGACGGGAAGCCCCGAGGCCTGGGCTTCCAGTACCACGTTGCCAAAGGTATCCGTGGCCGAAGGAAACACGAAAACATGGGCCCCGGCATAGGCATGGGCCAGGTCTTCGCCTTCGAGCACACCCGTGAACGAGACGGGCAGGCCCCGCAGCTCGCGACGCATGGTTTCCAGGTAAGGGCCGTCGCCTACCACCTCCAGCCGGGAGCCGGGGTGCCGACGGTGCACCTTCTGAAAAGCCTGGGACAATACTTGGAGATCCTTTTCCCGTGACACGCGGCCCACATAGAGGAATTTGATCCCGGTGCCCGCATCCTGTTGCCGGAAAAACCCATTGGCTTTGGAGGGGTGAAACCGGTTTGTGTCCACGCCCCGGGGGTAGACGATGATCTTGTCCTCGCACAGCCCTTTGCCGACCAGTTCCCGGCGCACGGCATGGGAGGGTGCGTACACCACGGCGGCCTGGTTATAGAACCAAATCATATAGCGCCAGGCCGCGTCCTCCAGAACCTGGTCGTCGGTAAGCGCGCCCACGTATTGCGGAAAGGCGGTATGGTAGGTGGCGTGGAAGGGGCGTTTCAATATTCTGGACACAGCCAGCCCGGCCAGCCCCACCGGCCCTGGAGTGGCTCCGAGAATAAAATCGAAATCCTGCTCAAAGCAATAGGTCAGCATGTCCAGCAGCGGCGGGTAGTGCAGGGTGATTTCTGGATATTCGGGAATCTGAAGACTGCCCACGGGCTCGAAACTTCGCACTCCGGCCACATTCCGGCCCTGCCCGCAGGTCACCACGCGCATATACTTGTTATGCCGGTCCATCAGGCAGACCTGTTGCCGGATGGTGCGGGCCACGCCGTTGACCTCGTCAAAGGTGTCCGTGAAGTGGGCCATCTTGAGCCCCTGGGGCCGGGGCGTATGGGGCGGGCGGTCAAAGGCGGCGAGCACCTGGTCGCAAAATCGCCGCTCCCGGGAAAACAAATCGTAACTCACGAAATACGGCGCCAGCAACGCGTAGAACGATCCTGCCGACCCCAGGGTATGGAAGATGTCGAAAAAACGGCCCTGGGCAACGGTCTGCACGGTACGTTCGGCAAACTGGTGCAAAATGCGGCCCGCGGCCTTGTTCACGAAGCGCGACCACTGGGCCTCCACCTGTGAAACATCCGTGATGCGCCCATCCGCCAGATCGGAAAACCCCTTGTCGTGCAGGATCAAATCCGTGGCCTCCCCAAGCATCATGTCCTGGGCCGTGCGCCCGCGGGAAAAGCGGCTCCAATACGCGGTCTTGCTTCGGGTCACCAAACGCCGCAGTCCGGAAAACATGCCTGGTTGTTCGCTCCGGCGCCAATCCAGGGCATTGTCCGCAAAACGGAAGCACAGGTGCCGCGCTCCGGCTCCTTCCCGGCCCAGCCGCTGTTTGTAGAATTGATAGGCAATGCCGTAGAGGTTGTGAGCCATGGTCCGGGGCGTGGCGGCCTGTCCCCGCGGCGTGCCGGTGCGGCATGCCAGTTGGGTCCGGAGGTTTTCCACCCGGGCCGGACCGGGTAGTTCCGTGCAGACCCGCCCGATGTTCAGTGAGGAGTGGTCGTCGGACCCGCCCGTGAGCCCCTTGCGCCACGGCTTGGACCCGTATGGCTCCAGGCCGTGCTTGTGGGCCAGCCGTTCCAGGTCGAAGCGCGTCAGGGAACCGATGACATCTGCCAGCACCTGGTTTTGCAGGGCGTCGCGGGTGCCGTTGAGTTCAAAGGAATTGAAAAGCAGCAGGCATTGTTCGAAATGCTCCGGGGTGAGCCGGTCGTTCACGGCAAAAAGGGGATGGGCCAGCACATGCGCAATGTCCTGCTCCCGCAGCCAGGGCACCAGCTCGAACACGTTGGGCCGCAGCCGGGTGATCTCCCGGTGCTGCTCCTCGGTGATGTCATAGGCCAGCACGTGCAGCTTGCATTTGTCTTCCGGGAAATACGTGGTGATCTCCTCGGAAACAAAGGCATCCGGTAAGTGGGCGATTTCCAGGCTCCCAGCCAGCGTGTTGTGGTCCGTGATGGTCACCAGCCCCATGCCCAGCCCCTTGCAGGTTTCATAGATCAGTTTGGGGTCGGTAAAGCTTTCGGGGCAGCCGATTTTTTGCAGCAGCCACTGGGAGGGACGGGTGGAGTAGCGCGAGTGCACGTGCAGGTCGATGCGGAAACGCTCCTGTTGGGGCATCGGATTCCCTCCGGTTCTCAGGCACAGGCAGGCAGGGACCGTTCCGCCTCGGCCTGGCAATGGACGCAGAGGTCTGCCGCAGGGTTGGCCTTGATGCGCGCCAGGCCGATGTCCTTGCCGCACTCGGCGCACATGCCGAAGTCCTCGTCCAGGTCCAGCCGCCGCAAGGCGCGTTCCAGAGCCTCGATCTGCCGGACCCGGCGGGCGCGCAGCATAGTCTCCATGCTGTGCTGCGTCAGCAGCGTGGCGTAGTCGTTGTTGTCCGCGCAGTTTTCCAGCGTGACGGTTTCCGCGGATTCCGCGTTCAGCCGCTTCAGTTGCTCGCGCAGGTGCCTGTGGATTTCCAGCTTGTACTTGGTGGTCATGCTCGTCCTCCGTACCTGAGGGTTGATGAAATTGAAGCACGTATACACCGAAGCGGGAATCCGGATGTGGCGAAACGGTCACGGTTTGTCGACGGTTGGCCGACAAATGCCTCCAATCAGGCCGTGGACCTTGCAGAGAAACCGGGGTATCAGTCGGGCATGAAGAGCATGTATATTTTGATCGCCATGGTTGCGGGAATGCTCGTACCCATGCAGGCGGGCATCAATGTGCGTCTCAAGCAGGCCGTGGGCGACGCAGCTACCTCGGCCATGATCTCCTTTGCCGTGGGAACGCTGGCCCTGGCAGTATGGTGCGGACTGCACCGTCCCCTGGTCCAGACCGTGCTCTCGGCGCGCGGCCCGTGGTGGATGTGGACGGGCGGCTTTTTCGGGGCCTTTTTTGTGGCCGCCACCATCCTGCTGGCCGAAAAGGTGGGGGCCGGGTCCATGCTGGCCTGGATCATTGCCAGCCAGCTCATGGGCGGTCTGCTCCTGGATCATTTTGGGGCGTTCGGCTTTGCCGTGCGGGAGATCAGCCCCATCCGCATCCTGGGCGTGGGGCTGCTGATCGTCGGCGCAATCATCGTGCAACGATTCTGACCCGCTGAACCGGCCAGGCTCCAGGGTAGCCCGTGCCATGCCGAAACCAAAGGGCAGTACAAGCCGCACCGGCCAAAGGCCTGTAGCGCGGCCGTCTCCCTCCTGTGAGCCGGGTCCGGCCCGGCAGCGAGCCCCACAACAGGCAAGCACGACCCCATAGCAAACAACAACGAATCAAAAGGATATGACATGGCGTTTTGGACGGACTTCAAGGCCACGTGCCGCATGGTTAAAATCGAACATTCCGTATTTGCCCTGCCCTTCGCCTATATGGGCCTTTTTCTGGCCTCCCGGGGCAAGCCCGGCATGGGCGAATTCCTGATTCTTACCGTGGCCATGGTGGCGGTGCGGTCCTTTGCCATGGCCATGAACCGGCTGCTCGACATGGACATCGACGCCCTGAACCCGCGCACCCAGGCCCGGCCCCTCATCTCCGGCGAGTTGAGCCGAGGCTTTGCCTGGAAATTCGCGGCGGGGTGCGCCGTGCTTTTCATCGCAGCCTGCGCCCTGCTGAACTGGGTCTGCCTGCTGCTCTCCGTTCCCGCCCTGCTTTGGTCCGCGTTCTACAGTCTGACCAAACGCTTCAGCCACTGGTGCCACTTTGCCCTGGGTTCGGTGCTGGGCCTCGCGCCCATAGCGGGCTGGCTGGCGCACGATCCGGTCTTCACCCTGCCCGCAGCCCTGTTTTTCCTGGGTGTGACGTTCTGGGTGGCCGGGTTCGACCTGCTCTATGCCGGGCAGGACGAAGACTTTGACAAAGAGCAGGGCCTGCATTCCATTCCCGCGCAATTCGGCCTCAAGGCCGCGCTGCTGGTCTCGTCCCTGTCCCACGTGGTGGCGGCCGCGTGCTTCCTCCTGGGCGGATGGGCCGCTGGTCTGGGCGGCATCTATTTCCTGGTGGCCGGGCTCGTTTCCGTGGTACTGCTCTGGGAGCACCGCCTCATCAGCGCCGAGGACATGAGCAAGGTGAACACCGCCTTCTTTACCCTCAACGGCGTCATTGCCGTGGCCCTGTTCGCAGGCGTGCTGTTGGATATTTACCTCTAGCCGGACCTCCCGGCGCGCCCCGGCCGCAGGACAAACCGGCCGGGGAAGAGGCCCATCTCACTGCAACGCCCGGCAACAAGGGGAAAGTATGACCTTGCCGCAATGGAGCGCGCTACTGCACGAAGCGGAACTTTGGTTTCGAACCTCGATACTGACCTGGAATACCGCCCTGCAAGTGGGTGCGGTGCTGCTCTGCGCCGGGTTGGGGCTTTTGCTGGGCCGCTCCGCCCGCCGGGCCTACCGCCGCCGCTTTGCCGAGCAGCTTGAATCCGACGTCTTTTTTGGCAAGCTTTTTCGCGCCGTGGACCGCGTTCTCTGGCTCAGCGTGGCCGGGGTGCTGCTCACTGTGGCCGGAGTGGCCTTCCGCAGCATGGCCGAACCCGCCCGCCTGCTGGACGTGGCCACCACCCTGACCCTGGCCTGGATCGCCATCCGCCTCGCCTCCGGGCTGATCCTGAACCGCTTCTGGGGGCATGCCGCCTCGGTGTCGGTCTGGATTCTGGTGGCCCTGGACGTCGTGGGACTGCTCGATCCGCTTCTGACCTTCATGAACGACCTGGGCATGAACTTCGGAGACGCCCGGGTGACCCTGCTCCAAGCCGTCAAGGCCGTGCTCCTTTTTGTCCTGCTATATCAACTGGCCGCCGCCCTGAGCCGCTTCTCCGACGACCGGCTGCAACGCAACATGCAGCTTACGCCCTCGGCCCAGGTGCTCTTCGGCAAAGGCGTGAAGTTTTCCCTCTTCACCCTCGCCTTTGTGCTCGCCCTGTCCAGCGCCGGGGTGAATCTCACCAGCCTGGCCGTCCTTTCCGGCGCCATCGGTGTGGGCGTGGGGTTTGGACTGCAAAAAATCTTCGCCAACCTCGTTTCCGGGATCATCCTGCTGTTCGAAAAATCCATCAAACCCGGGGATACCGTGGAAATGGGCGGGGTATACGGCGTGGTGCGCTCCCTCAATGCCCGCTTTACCTCGGTGCTCACCCGCGACGGCAAGGAATACCTCATCCCCAACGAAAACCTGATCACCAACGAAGTGGTCATCTGGACCCATACCGACCCCAATGTGCGGCTCAAAATTCCCGTGGGCATTTCCTATGACGCGGACCCACGCCTCGCCCTCCGGCTCATGGAAGAGGCCGCCCGCAAGGTGCCGCGCGTACTGCGCGACCCGGCCCCGGCAGGCAGACTCACCGGATTTGGCGACAACAGCGTGGACCTGGAAGTGCGCATCTGGATTCGGGACGCCGAACAAGGTGTGGTCAACGTTCAAAGCGAAGTGCTCCTGAATATCTGGGACGCCTTCAAAGCACACTCCATCGAGATTCCCTTTCCGCAACGGGATCTGCACCTGCGCTCATTGCCACCGCAATGGGATCGTCGCAAAAAAAAGCGGGAATCGAATAATTGATTTTCCCCCGGACCCCCTTTCCAAAGACTTTTATCGCTCGCGGCTTGCGCCGCTCGACTTTATCGCAAATATTATTTGAAAAACGCCCCGGGCGCGCGTGAGCGCGTCCGGTAAATGGGGTTCCAAGGGGCCGCGGGCCCTTTGGCCGCCGGAGGCATTCTTCTTTCATGCTTGCGGCTTGCGTCGTTCGACTTTATCGCAAATATTATTTGCAAAACGCCCCGGGCGCGCGTGAGCGCGTCCGGTAAATGGGGTTCCAAGGGGCCGCGGGCCCTTTGGCCGCCGGAGGCATTCTTCTTTCATGCTTGCGGCTTGCGTCGTTCGACTTTATCGCAAATATTATTTGAAAAATGCCCCCGGGCGCGCGAGAGCGCGTCCGGTAAATGGGGTTCCAAGGGGCCGCGGGCCCTTTGGTCGTCGAAGGCATTCTTCTTTCATGCTTGCGGCTATCGGGCCAGGTCGTTGCCTGTGATGCCGTGCTGTTTCAGGTAGCAATCCACGATGCGTTGAATTTCGCCGGACTGCTTGAGTCGGCGTAGCTCTTGGTTGAAGCGTTTGGCAAAGTGTGCGGTGTTCCAGTGTGTGGAATAGCCGATGTACCCGGCATGCCGACTGACCACGGCGGTTTCGTGCACGGAGTCCAGCAGGTGGGCGTATCGGTGATCGTGTCGCAGTCGGCTCAGGGTCCAGAGTATGGCCCGACGGTCATTGATGTAGCAATCCACGCGTCCGAGGAGCAGGCGCATGATGTTGCGGCTGGTTCCGGGCACGGGATCCACTTGGATGCGATTTTGTTCCACGGCTTGCTGAAACGGTCTGGCCACGATGTCGAAGCCGGTATTCAGCCCGAAGGTGAGGCCCTGGTAGCCGTCCGGGAATGGCGTGCGTTGGTCCACGCCTTTGGTTCGGCCGCACCAGGCCACGGTGACTTCTTCGAGGATGGGATCGGAATAGGGGTGGAGGTAGGGGCGTTCGTCGGGGCCGAAGTAGGGCGGAACGATGCCAAATGCGTCGCCGTTTTGAGCCATGCGCAGGGCGCGCTTCCAGGGAAAGAGCCGGACATCGACCTGATATTCCGGCATTTCCTGAAACACGCGTTCCAGGATGTGTATGTAGATTCCGTCATTGCGTCCCTGGTTCAGGAAGCAATAGGGCGGGTAGCTGTCATCCCCGACGATGAGCACGTGCTCTGCCGCGGCACTGACGCTCGCGCAAAGCATGAGACACGCCAGGCAAACTAGCGCGCTCAACGGCGTGGGCAGGCTGGAACGAAAGAGTCCGGGGGCCGTGCTCATGGTTGATATCCCCTCGTACTCGTACTTGTATCATAGCCGGTAACTGAGCTGAAGGGGAAAAATAAAAGTACGGCAAAGGACCTGTTCAGCTCGGCGGCAGGCTCCCGAGGAGCAGAATTGCGCCGAACAGGGTGACGCACAAGGCTCCGCCCAGGCTGAGCAGCCCGTGGAGCAGCCGGGCGCTTCGGGGGCTGGAGCGTGTGGAACGAAGGGCCGCGCTTCGGGCACCGGCCGCGGCCAGTCCGAAAAGTCCGGTGGTCAGTCCCATGCCCAGGGCCAGAAAGAGCATGGAGATGAATCCGGTGGCCGGGATGCGCAGGCTGAGGGCAAAGACGAGAATCAACGTGGCTCCGGGGCAGGGAACCAATCCGGTGATGAAGGCGGTGCCGAGCATGGAGCGCAGGGAAGCGGGCTGTTCTTCCGGGGCGGAGGGAGAAGCGGCGGGCCGTTTGAGGCGGCGCAGCGCTGCCAGGCTCAGGCCCAGGCCCAGGCAGAGCAGCAGGGCATAGCTGGCACGTTCCAGCCAGATTCCGGCGGCCTGGAATCCGGCCATGTTTTTGGCAAGTATGAGATAGGCGACGGCCACCAGCAGCGTGGCCGATCCCACATGCACTGTGGAAAGGGCGGAGCCCATGAGCAGGGCTCTGGCGGGAGTGGTGGGGCGGCTGAGGCAATAGGCGCTGATAACGGTTTTTCCATGGCCGGGTCCCAGTGCGTGGAACACGCCGTACAGGGCGGCCAGGCCCAGAAAGGCCCAGAACGCGCTCCCGCCGGGCTGGCGCTGGATGGCCCGCGCATACCCTGCCATGGCGCTTTTAATCTCCTTTTGGATCGCAGCGGATTGTTGCAGGACGCGTCCCAATATGCCCGGGGTGGCGGACTCGCGTTTCGTGGCAAACGGAGAACGGGATTGCCGGACCTCTTGATCCGGATTTTCGGCTTGGTCGGGTTCGGAGCTGGTTGTTGCATGGCGTCCGCCTGTGCCGGGACCAAAGGGCCCGGCACAGGCCGTGGCCGTGGGCAGGGAAAGGGCCAGAAGCGTGGCCGCCAACGCGGCCATGAGCAGCATGACGGCCGGGGAAGAGCCTTGGCTCGGTGCCCGGAAGCCCGGGATGGAGAAGAAGCTTGACGATGAGATCATGGACGGCCTCGTGGGGCGGGGCGGAACGTTGAGGAAAAGGCATGCCGGGACATGCGGCCAGGGAGCGCCTTCAGGGCGCGGCAAAATGCAGGTTGATGAATACGGGCACGATACAGCCGAAATAGGTTCGCTCCGGCGCGGAAACGCTGCTGCTGCACACCTCCAGTCCGGGAGGGGCGTCCACAGTGACGGCGGATTCGAGCAAGACCATGTCGCCGTAGTATTCCGGATCGTAGACCGTGATGCCCACGTCGTGGGGCCCGGAGGCAAAGGGCACGGCACAGGGGGTAAAGAACCGGTACACCAATTGGCCGTTGCGGACCGAGGGGCGGAAATTGCGGGCCGAGGTGGCGGGCTGGTCCTGGCCGTCAATGCGTATTACTGTCAAGTAATTATAATCTTTGAGGATGGAGAATATCTGCTGTTCGTAAAACCGGGCTTCCTCGTTGCTGAACTCTCCGTTGCCGTCCGAGTCGTAGTCCATGAGCATTCCAGCGGAAAACATCTCGTCAAAAACCCATTCCTGTTCGAATCCGGTCAGCCCGGTTTGGTCAAAGACCGCAGTGGCTGAGCAGTCCACAAAAATATGCGGATGGGCTTCGGCCTTGCCCGGGAGCAGGACCACGGCCAGCAGGACCACGGCCAGTATTGTTCGGACCAGGAAACGCCCGGTCATGGGAAGTCGGGCCGCAAAGCCCACTGGCCGGGGCTTGCCTGTCCGATCAGTGACGGTGGCCCAAGATTCGGCAGCTGAAAAACGGGTGCCCCCAAATCCGATGTCAGGAAATCGAGCCCCCGGGAATCGGTTGCCGGAAGGCATGGCCGGGCGTTCCCTGCCGGGCTCGGTCCGGGAAGCGCCTAGCGGATGGGGGGAAAGACCCGGAACAGGAAACCACCCGGAACGGGTGGAACAGGCTCTTGAATGCGGCATGCGACCCAGTACCCCGCTGCACCCTGGTTTTGCAAGGGTTGCTTGTCCTTTGGCCTCGCTTCTGGCAAAGGAAGCAAAGCCCCCGCAACAATGCAATAGCACTGCACCAATTGAATGAATTCTTGTGGAAGAGCTGCAAGGGGTGTTGCTTCCGCTGTTGCGGTCGTGCTGATTCCAACGGAGAAAATATATGGGCTGGATTCGTTCCTGTTGGGAATACTTCAGAGTGCGAAAAAAATATTGGTTGTTGCCGATCTTGCTTGCAATACTCCTTTTTTTGTTGCTCTCGGCAGGTATCGTGTTCGTTACCTGGCAATACGGCATGGCTCCACTGCTTTTCGGAAAGGTTTGAAGGGCGCATCTCAGCATTGAGGCAGCGGCCACGGGCGGTTGTGTATTGTCCAGCGCAATGCCCTGGGTTATTGAAGGGACGAATTTTGTATCAGCTCTGAAAAACAGACGATTTCCGCATTCTTCCCTGGAGACTCCATGGATGTCCAGGCCCGCCGTCGTCACGAAGAATGGAACCGGCCCTGCCGATCCCCTAATCAGGGTCTTCCTCCCTGCCTTCCAAGGATTCTACTTCAGGTTGCCCGGCGCAGAGTTCCGGAGCCTGGAGACGCCGGGCCATGGTCTCTTGCGGTCCCAGCTCGGGGATCTCCTTTCCCCCGGCCGCGCCCAGCTCCCGAAACCGGCGGGCCGAGCTGAGTACCCGCGTTTCCAACGAGCCCACGGCCTGGTTGTAAGCCTGCACCGAGGTGCCCAAAGAACGTCCCACCTTGCCCATGTGTTGCGCAAATACCCGCAGCCGGTCGTACAGTTCCCGGCCCAGTTCGTTCACCTCCTGGGCGGAACGGGCAATGGTCTCTTGCTGCCAGCCGTAGGCCACGGACCGGAGCAAGGCGATCAAAGTGGTGGGCGAAGCAATAATCACCCCATTGTTCACGCCTTCCTCGATCAGCGCGGGATCCCGGTGCAGCGCCGAGCTGAAGAACATCTCCCCAGGCAAAAACATGATCACGAATTCCGGAGTGGGCGAGAACTGGGCCCAGTAGCTCTTCGCCCCCAGATGCCTGAGGTGTTGGCGGATGTGCCGGGCGTGGCGGTCTAGCTGCTGGTTGCGCGGTGTTTCCTCGCTGGTTTCAATGGCTGCCAGATACGCTTCCAGGGGCGCTTTGGCGTCCACCACGATGTTTTTTCCGCCAGGCAGTCTGATGAGCATGTCGGGGCGAAGATTGCCGTGGTCCGACCCGGTCTGCTGCTGTTCGTAAAAATCACAATGGGGCAGCATGCCCGCCAGTTCCACCACCCGGCGAAGCTGGATCTCCCCCCAGCGCCCGCGTACCAGAGGCTTGGTCAGAGCATGCACCAGACGGCCCGTTTCGTCCTTGAGCTGCGCCTGGGTCAGAGCCATGGAGCGAACCTGCTCCGTAAGCGATGAATAGGCCGAGGTACGCTCCTTTTCCAGCTGGGAAAGCCGTTCCCGGACCTTGGCCAGATGTTCGTTCAAAGGGGAAACCAATTGCTGGATGCTTTGACGCCGTAAATCCAGGTCGCTGCGGGACGACTCCTGCAATTTTGCAAAGGATTCGTGCGCCAGCTGCAAAAAAGCGGCATTATTGCTTTGCAGCGTCTCATTGGAAAGCGCCTTGAACGTGTCCGAAAGATTGGTTTGCAGGTCCGAAAGCAAGGCCACCTTTTCCTCCACCGCCTTGTGCGCTTCATCCATGCGTGCCGTCAGCTCCGCCCGCTGCGCGGCCAGCTCCGATTTCTCTTCACGTAGCCGAACCAGCTCCGCCTCCAGCGCTGGAATTCGCCCAGACTCAGCCCGGGCCAAAGTCGCCTCGGTCTGCGCTACACGCAATGCCTCGGACAGGGTTTCACGCTGTTCTAAATGGCGACGGTGCAGAAACAGCATGCCAATTCCGGCAAGCGCCAAACACAGGAGTGCGGAAAAAAGAGCCGTGGCCGCCGGGTGGGCCAGCAGGGATGCGATCATGCGTACCTCCGCCATGCACCCTAGAGCATGGCCCGGAAGTGTCAAGAATTTGGAAAAAAGAGCGATAAAAGAAGAGTGCCTTCGGCGACCAAAGGGCCCGCGGCCCCTTGGAACCCCATTTACCGGCCGCGCTCACGCGCGTCCGGGGGCATGGCGATAATCCCGAGCGGCGACAGCCGCGAGCGATAAAAGAAGAATGCCTTCGGCGACCAAAGGGCCCGTGGCCCCTTGGAACCCCATTTACCGGCCGCGCTCACGCGCGTCCGGAGGCATGGCGATAATCCCGAGCGGCGACAGCCGCGAGCGATAAAAGTCTTTGGAAAGGGGGCCCGGGGGAAGAACCTTTCTTCAGAAAGGTTTTCCCCCGGAAAAATAAATATTCATAAATTTAAAAGTCGTGATCCGGGCTGTACTCCGCGTTTGCGCTGCATCTGACGGTAGATCCGCACGCAGCGTTCCACGGCCCGGGCCAGACAGCTATCCAGCCGTTCCCAGACGCAGATATTTTCCCGCGTTTCTAGCAGCACACCATTTTCCAGATGCAGGGTCAGTACGAACGAGGCTTTGCCAGTGCTGCTCCGAAACCCGAACACATCCACTTTTTTTTTTGTTCGGTCACGAGCACGCTGGCGTCCTTCAGGAGGTCGTCCTGCCGGGCCAGGGCGCGCATGTACGCGGTCAGTCCTTCCGGGCTGATGTTGCGTTGATCCAGCACGTTGTCCATGCCTACGAATTCGGACTCCACGGGCCATTTGCCGGACGCGGCCCAGGTGACGGGAGCGGCCAATAGAAGCGAGGCCAGTAGTGGCGCGAGGAGCAGCGCCGCAAACTGCGGGCCGCTGTGGCGGGCGGCCGGAGCTGAGCCAGGCGGTTGATATAAAAGGTTTGTCATCATGGCGTCGGCTTCTCCATTGGGAAGATGGGGATGCCTTGTTCATACCATGAAATGGGCGTGCAAAAAATAGAGAACTGGTTGCTGTGGAAAGAATTTGCCGAACGCTTGCGGGCTGGCCGGGGGGCCGGCTTCGGACGTCGGCTCGGCCTGGGCTGGTCGGGATTGGGCGGCGGGGATGGCTTAGGGCAGACGGGCGATGTACGCGTACATGACCCAAAAATGGCAGAAGCTGCCCAGCAGCACGAAGATATGGAAGATTTCATGGAATCCGAATACGCGGGGCCAGGGATCGGGCCGCCGCAGGGCATAGACCACTCCGCCCACGGTGTAGCTCAGGCCTCCGGCCAGGAGCCAGAGCAGGGCGCCCGGGGTCAGGGCTCGCACCAGCGGCCATACGGCCGCCACCACCACCCAGCCCATGAGAATGTAGAATCCTGTGGAAATCCAGCGCGGCGCGTTCATCCAGCAGAGTTTGACCACACTGCCTGCCACAGCCAGTCCCCAGA
>JAQVYA010000196.1 GCA_028708865.1 Desulfovibrio sp.
CCCCAGCATCAAAAAGACTGCGCGTAAAATGGAATGTTCTGCTTGCGGAGTTTTTCCTCGGCTCTTTTTTTACTCGGCAACGAGCGAAAGAGCCCGAAGATTCCGGCTCCGCTTCCGGTCATGGCCGCTCCTGCGGCCCCGGCCCGAAGCAGGCATTCCTTGATTTCCCGAAGGACGGGAAATGCTGCAAAGACCACTTCCTCAAAGTCGTTGTGCAGAACCAGTCCGGTTTCGGGAGCAGCACTTTTAGTACCCAATTCTCCGCTTGTCAAGACCGGAAGATTCGGATGGCGTCGATCCCATTCCGCATAGGCCCAGGCCGTGTCCACGTGCACTTGAGGGCAGGCCAGCACGAGGTGCAGGCCGCGCAGGTCCGGGGAGCACGGGGTCAGGCGTTCTCCAATGCCCCGGCCCCGTGCTGCTTTGGCGTCCAGCACAAAAAAAGGCACGTCCGCGCCCAATCGGGCGGCCAAGCCAAGCAGCTCCGCGTGAGAAAGGGCGTTTTTCCCTGCCCAGGCGTTGAGGTGGCGCAAAAAAATGCCGGCGTCCGCGCTACCACCCCCCAGGCCCATGCCCTGGGGTATGCGCTTATCGACCCGGACACGCCAATTTGGGGAATGCCCCGTGGCCTGGCTGAACAGGGTCCAGGCCTTATAAATGATATTTTGTTCAACTGCCAGTCCCGGTACAGGGCAGTGCAGATCCAGCCCGGACTTTGCAGGTCCCGGTTCGATGTGCAGCGTGTCCGAAGGGGCGCTGAGCTTGAGAAACAGGGTATCCAGCTCGTGAAAGCCGTCTTGGCGGACCCCGGTGATGAAGAGGTTCAGATTGATCTTGGCCGGGGCTAAAAGCTGGACAATGTGGGGCATGAGAGGGCTCGTGGGCAAATGGCACGGGGCCGGAAGACCCCGTGCCTGATGGATACGTCGTTATTTCTGGACCACCGGGACGGTCACGAAGAAGTTGCGCGTGCCGCGCCGGACCAGGAGCAGGGCTGGCCGGTCTCCGGAGGAGTCGGCCGCGTCCATGAATTCCTTGACCGTATTTACGCTGGTCTGGTTGACTTCCAGAATCACGTCGCCCCGGGAGAGACCCTGGGCTGCGGCGGCGGAACCGGGCTGGACGTTGGTGACCAGCAGTCCCCGGGGTTCCAGGAGTCCGAGCCGTTCGGCCTCGGCCTTTTTCAGGGGCCGCAGGAAGATGCCCATGCGCGTTGCAGGCTCTACCCGGCCTTCGTGCTGTTCATCGGGCGCAGCCTGGGCCATGTTGCGGGAGCGTTCTTCCAGGGTCACGGTGACCGTGGTTTTGTCTCCTTTGCGCAGCAGGCCGACCTCGACTTTGTCCCCGGGCATCATGTTGCCGATGAGCCGTGCCAAGGCGTGGAGGTCTTCCACGGCCTTTCCGTTGACAGAGAGAATGACGTCTCCGGGACGGATGCCTGCTTTGGCCGCGGGATTATCCGGGAACACGTCGGCCACGAGCACACCTTCGGGCTTGTCCAGCCCCAAGGCCTGGGCCATGTCCTCGTCCACGGCCTGCATTTGGATGCCGAGCCAGCCGCGGTGCACGCTGTCACCGGTTTTCAACTGCTCGATGACCTTTTGGGCCATGTTGCTGGGGATGGCGAAACCGAGTCCCTGCCCCGAGGGGATGATGGCGGTGTTGATGCCCACTACGCGGCCGTGCAGGTCCAGCAGGGGGCCGCCGGAGTTGCCCGGGTTGATGCTGGCATCGGTCTGGATGAAGTTGTCGAAGGGACCGGCACCGATGATGCGGCCCGTGGCGGAGATGATGCCCGCCGTGACCGTATTGCTGAGGCCGAAGGGGTTGCCGATGGCCAGAACCCACTCCCCTACGCGGGCCTTGTCCGAGTCTGCAAACTTCAGGACGTGCAGGTCCTGGGCGTCGATCTTTACCAGGGCGAGGTCGGTTTCCGGGTCCGTGCCCACCACTCTGGCCTCGTATTCGTCGCCGTTTTGGAGGCGTACGGAAATGGTGTCCGCGCCCTGAACCACGTGATTGTTGGTTACGATGAATCCGTCTTTGGTGATGACGAAGCCTGACCCCAGGGAGCTTTGTTCCCGCGGCTGTTGCTGGAACGGAGCCGGAAGGCGGGGGGCGTTAAAAAACTGGTCAAAGAACTCATCCAGCGGGGAGTTGCCCCGTTGGGGCCCGAAGCGAAAGACCCGGCCCCCTTGGACGGTTTTGGTGATGGAGATGTTGACCACGGCCTTTCCTGCGTCTTCGGCCAGGGTGGCGAAGTCGGGCAGTTGGGCCTGCTTGCTTCCGTCCGAGAACAGGGGAAAGCCTGCAATGGCCTGCGCGGGCAGGGCCAGGACGAGCATCAGGGCCAGCAGGGATAAGGTTTGTTTCAAGGGGTGTCTGGAATGCATGGTGACTCCTTACGTTTCCGCGTGCGGGATGTGACGAAGCGTGGCGGAATGTACCAGAGTATAAAACGTTTTGGCGGGATGTAAATACCACGCTGGAAAAAAGAGCGCTTCTCGGCCTCCCCGTCCGGAAAGCCTCGTGGGCTGCGTGCGGAAAATGCCCCCGGGTTTGCACTTGAACACCGGGGGCGAATACAGTAGGGTGCGTGTCCCGAAACAGGTCGCCCCCGTAGCTCAGCTGGATAGAGCAACTGCCTCCTAAGCAGTAGGCCGTGCGTTCGAATCGCGCCGGGGGCACCATCCCATCGTTTTTCTTCTATTTTCCGTATTACCGGAATCAACGCCTTCTTCCCTTGAGGCGGTTGTCCTGTCGTGTCCGGCCGCTCTCGGAAGCCGAGGCGCATGGGCGGAGAGCACGGTTGCCGTCGGTCCGGCCCCGGGTCCGCGTCTCCCGCGGCGTTTCTTTTTTGGGTGGATTATTTGACCACCAGCACCGGGCACTGCACGCTCTGCATGACCTTGTGAGTCACACTGCCGATGAGTAGTCCTTCCAGGTCGCTGCGACCTTTGGACCCCATGATGACCAGGTCCACGCCTTCCTCCTGGGCGAAGCGCGGCACGATGTCGCTGGGCCGTCCTCCCTCGATGCGGGTTTCATACTCCACTTCCAGTTGCCGCAGGGGGGCGGTCTGCCGTTCGATGATCTCGGCGCGTTCCCTGATGAGCTCGTCCATGGCGCGGCCCAGGGTGTCGTCGTCGAACTGGGGCACCTTGTAGATGCGGTAGCACGAGAGGACCACCACTTCGGCCGCGAAATTCTTGGCCACCCGAGCGGTCATTTCCGCGGCGCGGGTGGAATATTCGGAGTTGTCCACGGGTAAGAGAATCTTTTTGACGTTGATCATGGCTGCTCCCTGGGTTGGTGTGCTTGGGGTCGGGTCTGTCGGTAGCATTCTGCAATCTCTTGATATTCGTTTGTCGGTTCCGGGTCAATGCATTGCGTGGGCCGGGCGTCAGGGGGACGGCTCACCCGGAAGCTCCACAGTAAGCGTGGTTCCTTGCTCTTCGGATGTGGTGAAGGAAAGATTTCCGCCCATGGTCTTGGCGATGAGCATGGCGGAATAGGTGCCGAGCCCGCTGCCACCCTTTTTGCCCAGGGTGGCGAACTTTTCGAAAAAATGTTCGCGGAGTTTTTCCGGGACAATGCCCAGGTTGTGGATGGCAATGGTCGCCGGGGGGCCACTGTACATCCGGATATTCACTTCGCTTTGCCGGGGGGCGGCCTCGATGGCGTTTTTGAGCAGGTTGGAGAGCATGGAGTAGACCAGGAGTTCTTCCCCGAGCAGGACAAAGGGAATCCTTTCATTATAAGGTTCGTTGTCAGCCTGGATTTTCACGGTGACCCGCTTGGCGTGGCGCAGGTCCTCCAGCTCCGCGAGGATGGAACGCAGAATCGGCCCCACGTTCACATTTTCCGGGTGGTACTGGTATTTACCGGTCTCCATTTT
>JAQVYA010000070.1 GCA_028708865.1 Desulfovibrio sp.
ATGGACCTGGAAACTGCCGAGCAGGACGAGCATCTTTTCGTGGATGTGGAAACCTGCCACGACCCGTGGGAAAACCGACTCAGGGAGCGGTCCATCACCTCGGGCTGCGGCAATGGCACCAATTTTGGCCGCAACGTGCAGACCATTTCCCGGCGCAAGCTCAACGGAGACGTCCGCGTACGACCGGACCAGATCCTGACCCTGGTGGCGGAGCTGCATCAGCGTTCCGAACTTTACGCCGCCACCCGGGGCTGCCATAACTCCTCCCTCTGCACCCCGGACGAAATGCTGCTCTTCCGGGAAGACATTGGACGGCACAACGCCATTGACATGCTCTGCGGCGAGTGCTTTTTGGACAACGTCTCCGTGGACGACAAACTCATCGTCACCACGGGCCGGGTGGCCTCGGAAATCCTGCTCAAGGTGGTGCGCATCGGCGTACCCGTGCTGATTTCCACGGCCGTGGCCACCAGTTTTACCGTGGAGCTGGCCCGGCAGACCGGCGTCACCCTGGTGGGCAACGTGCGGGACGGCCGTTTCTGGGTTTACAACGACCCGGGCCGCATACTACGCTCCTGAACGCTCCAGCGTTCCGGCCTGCCTCAGGAAAGCCAGCCCCCCCGACAGGGGATGACGAACCGGTTCAACGCCCGCGACAGGCCCACCGGCATGACACTTACAACCCCTTGGCAACGTGCGATCATGAGCAACACATCCTCCGTCCCTGGGCTTGAGCCCGCTCCCGCGCAACATCGCGGCACGCCCCTTTCCCGATCCCAGGCCGTGGAATTGCTGCAACGTCTTGCCAAGGCCACGGCCCGGCAGGAGCTGCCGCCGCACCAAGCCGTGGGCAAAGTGCTGGCCCGCGACGCCGCGGGCAACGCGCCTGTGCCGGAGCAAGCCGCCTCCCTGCGGGACGGTTACGCCGTTTCCGTTAAGGACATTCAACAGGCCCGGCCGGAAAATCCGGTGCGGCTCACGGTCCAGGGACGGCTCACTGCGGATGCCCGCCACGCTGAACCGCTGCGCCCTGGGCACGCGGTCCGCGTTCTCACGGGCGCGCCCCTGCCGCCCGGAGCCGATGCGGTCCTCCCCCTGGAAGACCTGGCGCAAACGGCGGATGCCAATGCCGAGGCCATTGTCGTGTCCGGCCCCACGGAACCGGGCCGCTTCATTTTACCCCGGGGCGGAGACCTTCCGGAGGCCAGCCTGCTGGTCCGGGCCGGAGAACGACTTTCCCCTTCCGGAGCCGCCATGCTCACCCGGGCCCGCACGCCCTTGGTCAGCGTGCATGCCTGTCCACGGGCCATCATGTTTGGCCTGGGCAGCGAACTGGCCGGACCAGACCTGCCGGACCACGCCGACCCGGACCACATTCCAGCGGACAACACCGTGCTGGTGCCGCATCTTTTGCAGGCCTGGGGCGCGGACGTGATGCATGCGGGCATTCTGCACGACGACCTGGAAGCCACCACCCGGGCCCTGCAACAAGCAGCGGAAAACACCACGCGGCCCCAACTCATCGTCACCACGGGCGGCACAGGCCGCAGTGAGCGGGACCACGCCCGCAACGCGGCCCGCAATGCTGGATTCGAAATTTTGTTTCATGGCCTGGACGTGCGCCCGGGCAAAAATGTTTTTGCGGCCAGGCGGCAAGACCCGCAGCAGCCGGATATCTTTTTGCTCGGCCTGCCTGGTCCGCCACCGGCCGTATTCGCGGTGCTGCATGCCCTGGGCCTGCCTTTGCTGCGCGCGCTCAGCGGCAGGCCGCCCCACCCCACCCAATACGCGGCCCTGAGCCGAAACCTGCGCACCCGCAGCGGCAAGGAATGGCTCCTGGCGTGCACCCTGGAGCAACAGGGCCCCCTGCGCACGGTCCAGCCGCTTTACGGTCCCCAGGAACCGCCCCTGCGCGCCCTGGCCCGGGCCCATGCCGTGGCAGTGCTTCCGCCCGGGGAGGACCTGGCCGCCGGAGACGCCGTGGAACTGCTCCTGCCCTAGCACCCCGCTCCCGACATTGCGTTCCCGGCGTTGCGCCGAGCGAATAAAAACAAGCGGCAAGAAATTAGGAAATGCCGGGCACCCGTCGCGCTGTATCGGGCCGCCCCCCTCACGCCAAGGATTGCAGCGCCGCCCGCTATTCCCGCTTGACCATGAAGCGCGGTCCGGGGTCCTCCCCGCCGGCATCGGCCTTGTTTCACGGCTGTTTGTTTTCGTCCTTCTCCAACCTTCTGTTTTCCTGCCTTTTTGGTCTATTTCCACCCATCATGCCTTTTATGACATAATAACATTTTAAAATCATGGCGCTTTGATTCATTGAGTGTCAAAGTGTGAGGAAGAAAGAAAAGGTGGGCATTGCTCCAACTTCCTCATACTTTTACACCAGATTCAGCATTTCCATACCGCATGCCATTACGGGTTGAGTCGGGAATGCTGCCCCTTTGGACGCTCAAACCACGGACGGCCACCGGCCGCCAAGCGAGGCCACATGAGCAGTACGCATCTGGAACAGTCCCGACCGGAACAACGACACCTGGAAACCGCGCTGGACCGCATCCGCCAGCGGGGCCAACTGCCGGAAGACCTGGTGACCCTGTTGTCCAACATCTCCACCCTGCAAAATACCGCTGACGCCGGCCCGGCCATCGCCCCGCCCACTCCGGAGCGGCTGGCCCCGGCCGAGGCCGTACTCCAGGGGCGTCCGCTGCTGGACAGGGAAGCCTTTCCCGTCAACCGGGAACACGCCGCCGATCTGTTCGACCAGATTCTCACACTGATCTGCCGTGAACCCGGCCCCCTGGGGGAGGCGGGCCAAGGCTTGCGGGCGCAGTTGCAAAACGGCGGGCTGAGCGTTGAACAACTGCTGGACCATGTGCTCGTTGACCATGATTTTTTCACCCAATGGGGGAAAGACTGGCCCGAAGCGCCGCGCACGGCCTATTTCGCGGCCTACAACGCACTACTGCCCAGCATCCGGGCCGCGGCAAGAGCCCTGGCTCCCCACCTGCCCGAGGTACGCACCTGGGTGAACGGCTCCTGTCCCATCTGCGGCAGCCTGCCCCTGATATCCATTCTGCGGGGCAAGGAAGGCTTCCGCCACGCTGTCTGTTCCTTTTGCCGCCATGAATACCGGGTCCGGCGCATTGCCTGCCCCATCTGCAACGCAGACGACCAAAAGCAGCTTACCTTTTTCACGGTGCAGGAGGAGCCCGGCCTGCGCGTTGACGTCTGCAAAAGCTGCAACCATTACATCAAGACCCTTGATTTCCGGGACCTGGACCGGGAGCCTGTACCGGAATTCGACGATCTGGATTCCATGGCCCTGGACTTCGTGGCCCGGGACCAGGGATTTGTCCGGCCCACTTTTTCCGCCTGGGGATTCTGAGGCGGCGCGCCCCAACCATCCAAAGCCACAACGGAGCCTTGAACATGACCCAGATCACGACACACCCGCCCCGGTGCAAGGCTCACCCGGAGCGGGATTCGACCAGTACACAGGGGAGGTGCTCAATGTCGCGGCATGACCCCGCCGTGGAAGCCAATCTTCCGGAACGCTACGAACAGCTCGTGGCCGATGAGGAAGCGGCTCGCAATTATCTGCTGGAATTTTGCTGGCCGGACGGGGAGCCCGAGTGTCCCCGCTGCCGGGAGCGGCGCATCTACAGGCTCTCCGGCGGCAGGCTGCGCTGCGCTGGATGCAAGTACACATTCCAGCCTTTCAGCGGGCGCTGGATCAACAACGGCGCTCTTTCCGCCGTGCACTGGCTCCGGCTCACGGATCTGTTCGTGCGTGAATATTCGCCCCATCGCATCAAGGAAGAGCTGGGCCTCTCCTACAATACGGTCTACAAGGCCCTGACCGCCATCCGCTTCGCCATCCTGGCCCACTCGGCGGATGCGGCCCAACTTTTGGGACCGGAAACCGGCCTGAACCATTACCTCAAGGGCAACCGCCTCACGGGCGGCCCCAAGCAGATGCGCCAGGACACCATCCCCGTGTTCGGCCTGCTGCGAAAGGACGATCTGGTCTTCATCGACCTGATGCCCGGATTCCAGGCGGAAACCGTGTTTCACTTCCACCTGAACTTCCACCTCAAGCTGCAACGCTCCGGCAACCTGGTTTATACGGACCAATACCGCGACTATGCGGCCCTGATCTTCTGCGGCAACGACAGCCTGCCCTACGCCGTTATCCGACGCTCGGACGAACCGCCCTTCATCGACGCCAGCCAGGACGCCTTCTGGTGCCTGGCCAAGGACAGGCTGCGCAGCTTCCGGGGCATCTCCTGCCAGCGCTTTGCCCTGTATCTTAAAGAGCTGGAATTTCGATTCAATAACCGGTCCCACCCCATCTTCGAACAGATCATCCGCTTTCTTTGCGACGTGGTCTGACACGTCCTCGTACGGCACGCCTGCCCGGTCCGCCATGGCGTGGCATTCTTCCCGGGCAGGCATATTATTTTATCCGCACTTCCTTGAACCTTCCCGCTGGTCTGTTTTCCCTATTCCGGAATTCAAAACAGAAACAATAACTTTTTCAGTACGTTTTATTATGCTCAAAAAAGCAGTGTAGAACTACTGTACTGATGCCCTCGGTTGTCCTCCGGGCCGATATTTCCGATGGGACAATCAGACAAGGAGAGACAGCGTCTATGCAACAATCATCCAACCCAGCCAAGCCGACCATGTCGCCGCCGGGCCCGGCCTTTGCCGGACTGGGCCACGACCTGGACGGAGTGCGCCTTGCGGCCGCTGCGCTGACGCTTTGCCCGGTGCGCACCGGGATAAGCGCCCCGCGCCCCAGGACGCGCAAGCCGCACGTTCCGGCCGCCTCCGGCTATGGATTGCTCGTGGCTCTGGGCCGCGAAATTCGGGGACGCTGACCCGCCAGACACGCACCAGGTACAAGGAGGATTTGAATGAGCATGAATCGAAGGCACTTCCTGAAGCTCTCCGCAACCGCGGCCGCGGTTACGGCCTTCGGGGGGCTCGGGTGCAGACACACGGCGCAGGCAGTGGACCGCGCCACCATGCTGACTCCCGAGTGGAGCAAACAGACCACCACCATCTGCTGTTACTGTGCGGTGGGCTGCGGGCTGATCGTGAATACGTCCCTCAAGACCAAAATGGCCGTGAACATCGAGGGCGATCCGGACCACCCCGTCAACGAAGGCGCACTCTGCGCCAAGGGCGCCAGCATCTGGCAGTTGAACGACAACGAACGCCGTCCCGCCACCCCGCTGTATCGCGCCCCTGGTTCCGACAAATTCAAAGAAGTTTCCTGGGAATGGGCTCTGGAACAAATCGCCCGGCGCGTCAAAAAGACCCGCGACGAAAGCTTTGTGCAGCGCAATGCCCAAGGACAAGAGATCAACCGTACCGACGCCATTGCGTCGCTCGGTTCTGCGGCCCTGGACAACGAGGAGTGCTGGGCCTATCAGACCATGTTACGATCCCTCGGCCTGGTCTACATCGAGCACCAGGCGCGGATCTGACACAGCGCCACTGTTGCGGCTCTGGCAGAGTCGTTCGGACGCGGCGCGATGACCAATCACTGGATCGACATCCAGAACAGTGATTGTGTGTTGATCATGGGCAGCAACGCTGCCGAAAACCATCCCATCTCCTTCAAGTGGGTGACGCGCGCCCAGGAACGCGGCGCCACGCTGATCCATGTGGATCCGCGGTTCACCCGCACCTCGGCCAAGGCCGACATGTACGCGGGCCTGCGTTCCGGCTCGGACATCGCCGTGCTCGGCGGCATGATCAAGTACATTCTGGACAACGACCTGATCTTCAAGGAATACGTGGTCAACTACACCAACGCTTCCTTTGTGGTCAGCAAGGACTACGACTTCAAGGACGGCCTGTTCTCCGGGTACAACCCCGAGACCCGCTCCTACGACAAAAAATCCTGGGCCTTTGAAACCGACGCCCAGGGCGTACCGGTCCAGGACGCCAGCCTCAAGCATCCGCGCTGCGTGTACCAGCTGCTGAAGCAGCACTACCAGCGCTACGAGCTGGACAAGGTCTCGGCCATCTCCGGCCTGAGCCGCGACGAACTGCTCCGGCTCTACAAGACCTACACGGCCACGGGCAAGGCGGATAAAGCCGGCACCATCATGTACGCCATGGGCTGGACCCAGCACACCGTGGGCGTGCAGAACATCCGCTGCATGGCCATGATCCAGCTGCTGCTCGGCAACATCGGCGTGGCCGGCGGCGGCGTGAACGCGCTGCGCGGCGAATCCAACGTTCAGGGCTCCACGGACCAATGCCTGCTGTATCACATTCTGCCCGGATACCTGAAGACCCCGCTGGTGGATGAACAGACCCTGGAGATGCACAACACCAAGTACACTCCGGTGTCCAAGGATCCCAAATCCGCCAACTGGTGGCAGAACTACCCCAAGTACATGAACAGCCTGCTCAAATCCATGTGGCAGGAGGCCACCCCCGCCGACGCGTACCGCTGGTTGCCCAAGCTGGACAACCGCAACGCCTCGGAATACGCGTGGCTCACCCTGTTCGATAAAATGGACGACGGCCAGTTCAAGGGCCTGTTCTCCTGGGGCATGAACCCGGCCTGCTCGGGCGCCAACTCCATCAAGACCCGCCAGGCCCTGGGCAAGCTGGACTGGCTGGTAAACGTCAACATCTTCCCCAACGAGACCGGATGGTTCTGGGAAGGCCCCGGCATGAATCCCAAGGAAATCAAGACCGAGGTGTTCTTCCTGCCCTGCGCGGTTTCCGTGGAGAAGGAAGGCTCCGTGACCAACTCGGGCCGCTGGATGCAGTGGCGCTACAAGGGTCCGGACGCGCCCAACGGCCAAAAGCCCGACGGCGACATCATGTATGAGCTCATGGAGGAAATCCGCCACCTGTATACGAAGGAAGGCGGCGCCTATCCCGAGCCCATCACCAACCTGAGCTGGGACGCCATCGCCACCCGCGGCGTGTTCGACGCCCACAAGGTGGCCAAGCTCATCAACGGCTACTTCACGCGTGACGTGGAAATCAAGGGCAAGGTCTACAAGAAGGGTACCCTGGTGCCGAGCTTTGCCTTCCTCCAGGAAGACGGCTCCACCATGTCCGGCAACTGGCTGTACTGCCACTCCTACACGGAAAAGGGCAACATGGCCGCCCGGCGCGACCCGAGCCAGACCCCGGAACAAGCCAAAATCGGCCTGTACCCCAACTGGAGCTGGTGCTGGCCCGTGAACCGCCGCATCCTCTACAACCGCGCCTCCGTAGACATGCAGGGCAAGCCCTACGCCCCGGAAAAGCCGGTCATCCAATGGGACGGCGCCAAATGGGTGGGCGACGTGCCCGACGGTGGCTGGGCTCCCGGCACCAAGCATGCCTTCATCATGCGCAAGCACGGCCACGGCCAGATCTTCGGCCCCGGCCGGGCCGACGGGCCCATGCCCGAATACTACGAGCCGCTGGAATGCCCGGTGAAGAGTCACCCCTTCTCCAGCCAGCTCCACAACCCCACGGCCATCAGCTTCGACGACGAGCAAAAGGCCGTGTGCGACCCGCGCTTCCCGTTCGTGGGCACCACCTACCGCGTGACCGAACACTGGCAGACCGGCGTCATGACCCGGAACCAGGGCTGGCTCATTGAAGCCGAGCCGCAGGTCTTCGTGGAACTCAGCCCCGAGCTGGCACAGATGCGCGGCATCGAAAATGGCGAAAAAGTCATGGTGGACAGCCTGCGCGGTTCCATCTGGGCCGTCGCCATTGTGACCAAACGCATGAAGCCCTTCGCCATTCAGGGCGTGGAGGTCCACCAGGTGGGCCTGCCCTGGCACTTCGGCTGGACGTGGCCCAAGGATGGCGGCGATTCCGCCAACATCCTGACCCCGTCCGTAGGCGACCCGAACACGGGCATCCCTGAAACCAAGGCCTTCATGGTCAACGTCCGCAAGGCGTAAAGGAGGAGACATGGACGGAAAGACCTTCTTTGTCGACCTGACCAAGTGCACGGCCTGCCGGGGTTGCCAGGTGGCCTGCAAGCAATGGAAAAAACTCCCCGCGGAAGAAACCGTAAACCGCGGGTCGCACCAGAATCCCGAAGACCTCTCGGACAAAACCATCCGGCTGGTCCGCTTCCAGGAGCAGGTCATCGACGGCGCGCTGCACTGGCTCTTCTTCCCGGAGCAGTGCCGCCACTGCGTGATCCCGCCCTGCCAGATGGCCACCTACGAGGAAGGCTCCATCATTCATGATGAGGCCACCGGAGCCGTGATCTATACGGACCTCACGGCCAAGGAATCCTTTGAGGACATCCGGGACTCCTGCCCCTACAACATTCCAAGGCAGGATCCGGAAACCGGGATCATCTACAAGTGCGACATGTGCATCGACCGGGTGCGCGTGGGCAAGCTGCCCGCCTGCGTCCAGAGCTGCCCCACCGGCACCATGAACTTCGGTGACCGCGAGGACATGCTCAAGCTGGCGGAAAAACGGCTCAACGAAGCTCGGGAAAAGTATCCTGAAGCCCAGTTGGTGGACCCTGAAGACGTTCGCGTAATCTACCTTGCCGGGTTTGCCCCGGAGCTGTATTACGCCACGCTCTCGGCCTATGCCGATGCATCGCCCATCCGGCGTTCGCCCATGAACAAACAGCAGTTCCTGGCCAAGATGAACAATCCGGCCAGGCGCATGACCCGGGCCTAGCCCAAGAGAACACCTCCGACACTCCGGGCGGGAACGGTCCCCGCCCGGGATGCGGAGTATAACGGTCCCGGCCACGGCTTCGCTCGGTCGGGACCGTCTTTGTCTTTCACCACCGGATTGTGATAGGATGCATGACGCCCTTTCACTCAACCCCGAGAGGCCTATGACTACCCTGTTTTTTAGTCGTTGGGCCGGGCGGTCGCCCAGGAGGACGACCCCGGCCGCATTGTTGCTCCCATTGGGAGCCCTCCTGTTGGCCGGAGCCCTGCTGCTTGGTATGTTGCATCCGGATGCCGCCCGCGCTCAGGAGGGTGAAGCCCTGTTTCCGGACCTGCCCCTCCAGGGGAAACTCAGCCAAGAAATGATCCAACAACTCGGCATTTCCGGCACGCCCTTCCGAATTTCGGATGTACCGTCCGAATATCTGTTTGTGGAAATTTTCAGCATGTATTGCCCATACTGCCAGCGGGACGCACCCGAGGTGAACGCCCTGTTCGAGCGTGTGCGCGGCTCCGAACTCTGGGAGCAGATGCGCTTTCTCGGAATTGGCACAGGCAACACCCAATACGAAGTGGACTTCTACGCCCAACAATTTAAAACGCCTTTTCCCATGCTCCCGGACGAGGAATACGTGCTGCATTCGGCCCTGGGCAACATCGGGACGCCCTATTACCTCTTGCTGCGCCGCAACGGGCCGGATCAACTGGAAATCGTGCACGCGGTGGAAGGCTCCCCCGATTCGCTGGAGGAAATGTTCCGCGAGATGCTTCGCAAGGCAGGCCTGCGATGATGCGCTTCCCCTGGATTCTTCCCCGCACCTGTTCCGCCCTGTTTGCCCTGGCATTGCTGCTCCCCGCCTTGGCCCTGCTGCCCCCTGCTGAGGCGCGGGCCGATCATCCTGTTCGCCCAGGACTTTTCGATCCTGGACCGCTTTCCTCGCAGGACAGCACTCTCAAGGTGCATGTGGGGGATGCAGCCCCGGACTTTGCGCTGGTCGATCTGGCAGGGAAAACCGTGCGTCTTTCGGATTACCGAGGGCAACGCAACGTACTGCTCAGTTTTGTTCCCGCGGCCTGGACCCCGGTCTGCTCAGGGCAATGGCCCGGCTACAACCTGGCCTTGAAGACGTTTGAGGAGCATGACACCATTGTACTGGGACTCAGCGTGGACAACCGGCCCACCCTGTTTGCCTGGACCGAGGCCATGCACGGCATTGATTTTCCGGTGCTTTCGGATTTCTGGCCGCATGGTCGCGTGGCGGATCTGTATGGCGTGCTGCGCTCGGACGGCATGAGCGAGCGCGCCCTGTTCCTCATTGACAAGCAGGGTGTGGTTCGTTTCGTGGATGTGCATGACATCAATAAACGCCCGGATCTGGGAAAAATCATGGCGGAAGTAAAAAAGCTGTCCGCGCGCTGAACGCCTGGCTGGGCTTTGCCTTGGCTCATAGTTGATCGCTTCATTGGCCTGTCCGTAGCCCGGTTCCGTCTTCGTCCAAAACGCTTTGCCCAAACGCTCCGTCATTGCACTGTCGGGGCGTTTTGCCTATGCAGAGACGGAACCGTCCCCCAAAACCATGACCCAGGGAGTTCCCATGCGCATCACCCCCGCCTTGCCAAGCGACCATCCGCAGATACTGGAAGTATGGGAAGACTCGGTGCGGGCCACACACGACTTTTTATCCGAGCAGGATATCCTTGATCTCAAACCTCAGGTGCGGAACCTGTATCTGCCGGCCGTGGACCTTTACTGTCTCAAGGATAAAGCCGGAAACCTGCACGGATTCCTGGGTATTTCCGGCCAGGACGTGGAAATGCTCTTCCTGGCTTCGTCAAGCCGGGGCAAAGGGCTGGGCCGGATGTTGCTGCAATACGCCGTCAGTGCGTTAGGGGCTGTCCGGGTGGACGTAAACGAGCAGAACCCCAAGGCGCTTGGATTTTATGAGCACATGGGATTCGCCGTGCAGGGAAGATCGCCCCGGGATGCCCAGGGCAGGCCGTTCCCCATTTTGCATCTGCAACGAAACGCGGACTGAACGACGAGCCGGACCAGCAGCCGGGCCGAGGGCCCAGGACAGGCTGGGGTGATCGCCGCAGGCTCTGAAATTCGTCAGCAGGCCACTTCCGGAGCTAGGTCCGCCATGCGGGTTATGCCCACCATTTCGAACACGGTGCGGAAGTTGGGGGCCAGACCGTGCAACACCGGACGAAATCCGCTTTCCTCGCAGGCCTGTAAGCATTCCGCCAGGGCAGAGATGCCCGCTCCATTGATGGAAACGCTTTCTTCAAAGCAGACCTTGAGCCGCCCGGCTCCGGTACCACAAGCCTTGGCAAAGGCCTCGCGCAGACGCGGCACAGTCAAGGCCGATACATTGCCCCGCACACGCACCACGGCGTCTCCGTTATGGCGGTCCACGTCGATTTGCTCTTCTTCCCGGCGGGAAATGGCCAGCCGCTCCTGGGCACGTTCCAGGGCTTTTTCCAATACTTCGCGCCGCACCGGTTTGTTGATGAAATCCGTGGCGTCGAATTGCAGAGCTTGCAGGGCCAGGTCGATGTCCCCGTGTCCGGTGATGACCACGACTTCGGCATAGGGGGAAATCCGTTTGATGCTCTTGAGCACCTCAATGCCATCCATGATGGGCATCTTGATGTCCGTAAGCACGATATCGGGCCGGACCGCTTCAAAAGCGGCCAGTCCCTCCTGCCCGTTTTCAGCGGTGTGCACTTCATAGCCGTACGCGGAAAGCAGCATGCGAAAAATCTTCAGCGTGGGCTTTTCATCGTCTATGACCAGGATACGTTTGTTCATGCGCTCTCCCCTGAGGCTATAGGGAATGAAACTCGAAACACGGTTCCTTTTCCCGCCTCGCTGTCGATCTGAATCTCCCCGCCATAATCTTTAACGATTCCGTACGTGATGGCAAGCCCCAGGCCCATGCCCTGGCCGGTTTCCTTGGTGGTGAAAAACGGTTCGAAAATTTTGGCCCGCTCCACCTCGGGAATGCCGGGGCCATTGTCCGCCACTTCGGCGAACACGCGCTCCCGCCGCACTCCGGTACGGATGGCAATGCACGGATGCCGGGCCCCCTCGCTCTCGGGGTCGGTTTCCCGCAGCCCTTCCAGGGCATCCCGCGCATTGGTGAAAAGGTTGAAGAAGACCTGCTGCAACCGGTTATTATGCGCCTGTACCGGCGGAAGCGCGCCAGCCAGGTCCAGGTCGAAGCGCACGTTTTCCAGCTCGAATTGCCGACGAATCATGGAAAGCACGGCTAGCACAGGCCGGTTCAGGTCCAGCCGCTCCACCACCAGATCCGCCTTGCGACCAAAGGCCCGCAACGTGTTGATGATCTCCGCAGCCCGGTCCACCTGGGTCCCGATTTCGGCCAGCACTTCGGTGCGCTGTTCCGACGGAATTTCCAGGCCGTCCTCGGCCAGGGCCAGAAATTCGCTGCCCATGCGGATGGCATTCAAAGGCTGGTTCAGCTCGTGCGCCATGCCCGCGCTCATCTCGCCCAGGGTTTTCATTTTGGAGGCCTGAATCAGTTGAGCGTCCTTTTCGATCATTTCCGTGATGTCGGCCGCAGCCACAATAATGGCAGAGTGTCCGCGATACGAAATGGGGCAGGCGTGCATGTTGACGAAAAACGGCTCTCCGTCATGACGGTAATGCATTAATTTAGGGTAATACATGCAGCCGGGCGCGCTTTCCTCACGAAAACGATGCAGACACTCGGCATTGTGCTCCGGCCCAAGGGAGACAAACGGGCGCCCCACCAGCTCGCCGGGGGCGTACCCGTACAATTCCTCGGCCCGGGGATTGGCGTCCCGAATTTCACCGCTTTCCAGCTCCACCACGAACACCGGATCCGGTCCGCTGTCGAACAGGGAGCGGTATTTTTCCTCGGATTCACGCAATCGCTGGCGATACAGCCGAATGCTCCAGACCATGTTCCGAAACGAATTGCCCAGCTGCACCAGTTCGTCGCCCTCCACCTCATGGTAAAACGCGCAATGGGCGCAGCGCCGGACCCGCTCCCCGGAAAGCGAGGACTGGTCCAGGTGCCAACAGGGCAGATCCGTATTGGTGTAGGCCGGGCAGGCGCGGCTGTCCCAGTCGGATTCGCCGTTCACGGCCAGGGGCACGTCAAAATTGCCCCGGCTGATCTCGTCCGCCAGCCGGGTCAACCGGGTCACGGGCTTGGCAATGTGCCGGGTAATGCCGCTGCTGATGCCCAGGGTCACGACGACCACACCGGAGATAAAACCGAGAAAGGTAAGCCGCAGCTTGCCCACCAGGCTGTCAATATGGTCCTTGCTCAGCCCCACGTGCACGGTACCGATGCGGTACAAACCTTCGTTGATGGGAACCGCAATGTCGTAGATGTAACGGTCTTCGTCGCGCAGCAGGCGGATGCTCTCCTCGGTTCCTGCCGGCAGGCGGTTCAGCCGCAGGGAGCCGGGCAGACTCCGGGTCAGAGTATGGGCCAGCACAGCGCCGTACTGATCTTCAATAAAAATGTAGGAAATGAGGTCACGCCGTTCGTGTAGGCGCACCTCGTCGAAAATCAAGCTCAAGAGCGGCGGGATGTCGTTGTCCAGGATGTGGCTGGCCCCCCGCTCTGCCACGGAATGAGCAATGGCGCTGCCGCGCATCTCCAGCTCGTTGGTCAGGGACGAAACCAGAATCCAGCGTGCCACAAAGGCAATGGCCACGCTGATGAACAGCACGGCCACCAGCATGGAAAACAGCAGCTTGCTGCGCAGGCTGAGGCGGGAAAAGGCCCGTTCAATGCGGTCGGAAAGTTGCATATCTCCTCAGCGCCGCAAAAAGGACCAGTCCTCGAACAACTGGAACCGTCCGTTTTGCAGACGGGTGAAATACACCTGGTCCATGCCTTGATGGTCCCCGGGGCCAAAGGTAAAGGTCAGCCCCGGCGCTAGACGCATGCCCCGGATGGATTCGATGGCGTCCAAAAAGCCCTCCCGGGAAAGGTCGGGCCCGGCCCGGCGCAACCCCTCCACCAGAATGCGGGCATTGAGGTACCCCTCCAGACCGGCAAAACTGGGCGGTTCTCCAGGGTACAATTGCTGAAGGTCGTACACGTACTGCACGTCCACCCGGCCCTGGTCCGCATCGGGGCCCGCGGTCTCGGGCACCGGCGGCACCACCTGGGACATGATTACCCGGCTTTGATTCTCCGGCCCCAGGCGACGAGCCAGAGCCTCGGCCCCCACAAAGGAAACATTGTAAAAAATGGGCTCAAACCCCACTTCCCCGGCCCGACGGATGAACTTGGCGCAGGCGCCGTAGGTGCCCACCATGACAACAGCCTCGGCCCGGGAGGCGCGGATGCGGCGCAGGCCGTCCTCCACGTCCTCGGTCCCCCGGATGTACGACCCCCGGGCAACGGGTTCAAGCCCGTACTCCTTGAGGGCCAGCTCCGTGCCCACTAGGCCGTCGAACCCGTAGGCGTCGTATTGATAAAACACGGCCACGCGGGAGAGCCCCAGCTCCTGCACCAGATGCTGCACCACGGTGCGGGTCTCTTCATAATAGGAAGCCCGGATGTTGATCACGTAGCGATTGAACGGCACCCGCAGGGCATTGGCGCCGGTAAAGACACCGAGGAGGGGAATACGCGCCTCGTCCACCATGGGCAAGGCCTTGAGCGTGGTAGGAGTGCCGACGTAGCAAAACAGAGCGAACACGTCACGATTAATGATAAAACGCTGCGTATTGGCCAGGCAGCGCGGAGGGTCGTAGGCATCGTCCCGGGCAAGAACGCGAATCCGGCGGCCATGCACCCCGCCTTCTTTGTTGACGCGGCGCAGATAGGCTTCGGCACCTCGCAGGGTCTGCGTCCCCAGATATCCGGCATGCCCGGTCAAGGCCAAAGACGACCCCAACACGATTTCCGCATCCGTGACCCCGGGAGGGATCGGCGCATTGCCCTGCGACTCCCCCGCCCCCCGGCAGCCCAAGATGCCCACGGCAGCCGCCAGCATGCCGAGCAGCACCACGACCAGCAGCTCCAACCGGCCCCGCAGACCGTTCCGTCGGCATTCAAATCCCTTCAAGCGTCCCCCTGCTGAGAGATTGCTCCGCATTCCCTTAAACGCACCACACCGTCCCAGGCCGAAAATCCAGGCCGGAACCACTCCTCACGCTACTTCCTGCGGCGGGAAAACTCAAGAAAGAGAAGCGCGGGGCAGGCTCGCCCGCGTTGATAGACAGATGGTTACAATCTTAAACTTTTATCATATTGATATAACATGAATTTGATTCATTCCGCACCGGGACGCTCGTACACGGGGCGCCCTGCAAAAACCGTCAAATCCACACGGGCTCGAGCGATGTCTCGGGGCGGACAGCGGTAGATGTCCCGGTCCAGCACGCAAAGATCCGCGCGCAAGCCAGGAGCCAGGGTCCCCAGCTCGTTGCCGCACCCATAGGCCCGGGCCGGAGACGCGGTGTATCCGCGTACGGCCTCGTCCACACGGATGCGCTCCTGCGGGTACCAACCCGACTCCGGCGTTCCATCGGGCCGCTGACGCGTGACCAACGCATGAATTCCCAACAGCGGGTCCGGATCGCTCACCGGGCAGTCCGAGTTGAACAAAGTGAGGACGCCGCTATCCAAAATGGACCGAAACGCGTAGGTCCGGCGGCCTTCCGGTCCCAAGCAGCGGTCGATGAGATTGAAATCCAGGACCATATTGCTGGGCTGCATGCCCACGGCCACGTTGAGTCGGCCCAACCGGGGCAGATCTTCGGGCCGGATCATCTGCACATGGTCCACGCGGTGCATCTGGCGCGGCACAGGAAGGTGCGCGGCCTCCGGACTGCGACGCCAGTGTTCCAAGGCTTCAAAGGCTTCGATAACATGGCGCACGGCCCCATCGCCCACCGCGTGCATCATCACGGCCAGCCCGGCGGCATCGGCTGTACGCACCACCCGGGCGATCTCCCGGGGCTCCATCTGCAAAAGCCCCTGGTCCGCGTCCAGGTATGTCCCCGTGAGATAGGCGGTCCGGGCGCCCATGCCGCCATCCGTAAAGAATTTGACGTGCCCCAGCCGCAACACCTCGTCCCCAAACCCCGTAAGCAGGCCCATGTCCGCCACCGCATCAAGCCGCTCGCCGGGCAGGCTGGTCCAGGTGCGCAGGTGCAGCCGCCCTTCGGAACGCAATCCTTGCAGACAGCGTACCGTGCGGGCCGCGGCCGCCTCCTCAAAAAGACGCACGTCATGCAGCCCGGTGATGCCCATGGCGTGCAGCCGAGCCTGGGCCGCCAGCATGGCCGTGGTCAATTCCCGGTCCGTGGGCGGCGGCACCACATCGCGCACCAGGTTGATGGCGGTCTCCCGCAATACGCCCGTGGGATTGCCCGCAGCATCCCGGGCAATGACCCCGCCGGTAGGGTCCGCCGTGCCCGCGTCCACTCCGGCCAGTTCCAAAGCCCGCGAACTGGCCCCGGCCAGATGCAAATCGCAGTGCCAAATGATCACCGGCCGACCAGGCACGGCCCGGTCCAGGTCC
>JAQVYA010000071.1 GCA_028708865.1 Desulfovibrio sp.
CCCTTGACCGCCACCCCCATCCCCCGCACCCTGCAACTCTCGCTTTCCGGTTTGCGCGGCCTGTCTGTCATCGAGACCCCGCCCCAGGACCGCAAACCCGTCCAAACCGCCCTGGTGGAGCGGGATGAACCCATGCTGGCCGCGGCCTTGAAGCGGGAGCTGGACCGGGGCGGCCAGGTCTTTTGGGTTCATAACAGGGTCCAGGGGCTGGAACGGGTCGTTGAGTTCGTGCAAAAGCTTGCTCCCGAGGCCCGCGTGGGCATGGCCCATGGGCAAATGCCCGAACGTGGGCTGGAAGACGTCATGCACCGTTTCTGGCACAAGGAACTGGACGTACTTGTGACCACGGCCATCATTGAGTCCGGCCTTGATTTCCCTAACGTGAACACGTTGATTGTGGATCAGGCGCAGATGTTCGGCTTGGGGCAATTGTACCAGCTGCGCGGCCGGGTGGGGCGAAGCGAGCGGCAGGCCTATGCCTATTTTGTGGTCTCATCCTTGGATTCTTTGCCCGAATCCTCTCGGCGGAGGTTGCGCATTATCCTGGATATGGACTATCTCGGAGCGGGCTTCAAAGTGGCCATGGAAGACTTGCGCTTGCGCGGGGCCGGGAATATCCTTGGTGAAGTTCAATCCGGAAACATCGCCAAGGTGGGCCTGGATTTGTTCCTCGAAATGTTGGAAGAAGAGGTTCGCAAGGTGCGTGGAGAGGATGTGCCCCAACGTACCGAGCCGGAACTGGGCTTTGTCTTTAAAGCGCATATCCCGGGGGAATATGTTCCCGACGCCAAGGAACGCCTGGGATATTACCGGGCTCTCTCCTCTGCTGGGGATGAAATGGCGCGGCGGGAGATCACGGCGGAATTGCGGGACCGGTTCGGCCCGCTGCCGGAACCCGTGGTAAATTTTCTGGCCGTGTTGGAATTGAAGGAGATCCTGGCCACGCTCCAGGTTGAACGCGCCGATCTTTATGTGGGGCGGGCCGTCCTTTCCTGGGGTGACGACGTTGCCGTAGTGTCTCCGGAACGATTGATCGACTGGGTGGGGGAACGGCAGGGACAGGCCCGGCTGCTTCCGCCGGGACGGCTTGAAATCCGTTGGCCCGACCATCTGGAAGCGGCCCGCGGCCTGGATTATCTCGGGAACGAATTGCAATCGCTGGCGACCGAATCTTCGGGGGCCGAAAGCATTACGGACGGAAACTGAATGAGAATCGCCTGCCTGTTTTTTGGGATTTGTTTCGCAGCATCAAGCATGTTGGCCTGTTCCCCCGAAGGGGACGACATGGGGGTTGTGGCCCGCGTGAACGGTAACCCCATTTACCTCTCCCAGCTGGAATTTCAACATGACCTGTTGCACATGGACGGGGCTGGTGCTTTTGTTCCTACCGTGGCGGTGCTTCGGGAGGAATACGGCAAAATTCTCGGCGACCTCATCGTGCTGGAAATGGTCACCCAGGAGTTGAAGGCCCGCGGCCTGGAGGTGACGGATGAGGAACTGGCCGAAGAGGAACGCAAAGTTCGCACCGATTACCCGGAGGACACCTTTGAACAGGTGCTGGTGGAGGAATATATTGATCTTGCCTCCTGGAGGGAGCGACTACGTTATCATCGCGCGCTGGAGAAATTCCATCAACTGGTGCTGCGCCCCCAAGTGAAAATTGATTACCGCGAAGCCGAGACATACTATCGTCAGCATATCAAAGAGTTCCAACTCCCGGAAACATTGCGAGTCCTTGTGGTGCGCGCCGCCGGCAAATCGGCTTTGACTCAGGCATTGCAGGTCTACAGGGAAACACACGACCCAGAGGCCATGAAAAAGGTGGAACATGTGGCCGTGCATGAAATTACGGTACGGCAACGGCAACTTTCGTCTCCATGGCTTGAGGCGTTGCAGGAGTTGCCGCCTGGTGAGTCAAGCCAGATCATTGAAGAAAAATTTGGGTACGAAGCTTTGGTCCTTTTGGAGCGGTTGCCCGCCAAGCTGCTTGACCCCACACAGGCGTATCCGCTGGTGGAACAGGCCCTGACGCAGCGCAAAATCAGCCAGGCGTTTGATGCCTGGCTGGCTCAGGCATGGAAGGAGTATGATATCGAAGTGAGCCGCCATTTGCTCCCTGGAGGTGAACAGGCCGATGGGACGGACGACGCAATCTCCCAACCGACGACGGTGATTGACTCCCCGGATGCTGAAGAGGCAGGGAGCCAAGGCGCAGGCGAGGAGGGGGCTCCTTTGGAAGATGTACCTGAAGATGATGCGGCGGAGACGGTCGGCCAGGGATAATTGGGGCGGGTGACGCGATGTCACGACAATTCGGTAATGACGATCAACGCCGTTGTGGTGCGGCAAGACCATCCCCACAAGGAAGGCCATACATGATGAAACGGATGCGGATTTTGATTCTTTTGTGCTTGTTTTCCCTGTTGCCTGCAACCGGCGGACAGGCTGCCGACGTGCATACGATAATGGCTGTAGTAAATGGCGAAATCATTACAAGTTATGATTTTCAACAGCGTTGGTCCACGATTTATGACCGGATCAAGGCCGACTATGGCGACAAGGTGTATGCCCCTAACATGCAGGAGCAGATCAAGCAGTTGAAAAGCGATCTGCTGGAGCAGATGGTTAACGAAATGATTTTCGCCCAGGAGGCGACCCGTATGGGGATCATGGTTTCCGACGAGGAAATCGATGATTTTATTCGTGGGATCAAACGTGACAAAGGACTGGACGAAGAGGCATATCAGCGTTTTTTGCAGGGAAACGGCATGACCGAAGAGGAGCTGCGCCGGTCCATTCGGGATGATCTGCTGAAGCGGCGTATGGTACAGAGCAACGTTGCCAGCCGCATCGTAGTTACGGATAAGGAAATTGAAGAGGAATACGCCCGCCGGACCGGCCTGGCATCGGGCGGCACGGTTCGGAATGTGACGCTGAGTGTCATCATGGCCCCGGATCAGGAGGCCATGGACGTGATATTGCAGGCTTTGGACGATGGAATGTCTTTTGCGGATGCCGCGAATGAATATTCTATTGGTCCGGCCGTGGGAAGCGGCGGAGATTTGGGACTATTTGCCTTCAACGACTTGGCTGAACCCTGGCGCAAGGCGCTGCAAGACGTCGAGGAAGGGGAGATCAGTGAGCCATTTGAGGCGGACGACAAGGTCGTACTTCTCCAGGTGACCCATGAAGCGGACGGCGATATTGCCGAAGCCATGGATGAAAGAACGCGCAGCGCTATTTTTGAAGAGTTGCGGCGAAAGAAGTTTGACACCCTGTTTGAAGAATTTATGGAACTTGTTCGCGAACGGGCCGTTGTGGAATTCAAATAAACCATAGTTGCCGGGTCCGATGGGAGAACACATGGATTTGATTCAGCTCGGAGCGCAAATGCGCCAGGAGCGGGAGAGGCGGAAGCTTTCTCTGGCCGATGTGACGGAAGCGACCAAGATCAGTCGTCGTATTCTTGTGGCCTTTGAGAACGGAGAAAAGGAACATTTTCCGCATCCCGTGTACGCCAAAGGTTTTATACGTAATTACGCAAAGTTGCTTGGGCTTGACCCCCAGGACTGCGTTCGGATTTTGGAAAGGGAATATCATCTGGACGATTCCGGTGATGAGGTGCGTGAAAATGTGGGGATCAGTGTCAAGGATTTGAGCGACCCTTCGGGCCGATCCTCTTCCAGGGGGCGCAACTGGGTCACCTTGGGCGTTGTTTTCCTTTTGCTGGTTATTTTGGGGGGGCTTGTCTGGTATATGGCCCGGGGAGACGGATCAAAGACGGAAGTTCCGGCCACAACCTCCTCCGCTGCTGTGGAGAATCCGGCCGTGCCGGAAGTTGAAGCTCCCGAATTGTCTCCGGAAAAGGTTCAGCAGGACGCCGCAGTCCAGACCGGCGAACCAGGCGAGGCGGATGATGCCCCATCGGCTTCGGTGGAGGCTTCCGCTGGAATGGAGGCGGGTAGCTCTGATTCGGATCGTTCTGCTGTTCAAACAACCCCCGGAAAACACCTGTTGGTTGTCACCGCCAAAGAGGAGCTTTGCTGGGTGGGCGTATTTCGTCGTGGAGAAGAAGACGGCGAAACGCCCTGGGTTGCTGAGTTTACTGTCCGTCCTGGACAAGATGTGCGGTATGAATTTTCCGGAACCAGGAAGTTCCGGTTTGGGCGCCTGGAGACCGTGACCTTGGAACTGGATGGCAAGGCACGGCCTACCAACGGCTCCGGTGTGGTGGACATTACCCTGCCCTGAGCTGGAAATTTTTGAAAGAGGCTGCCGCAGGAGGATTGTCTTGCTGGAATTTACCGAAAAGGGCCTGATCTTGCGTGTGGGCCGTTTTCGGGAGGCGGACGCCTGGGTACGCATGTTGACGCCCTCTAGAGGAGTGTTGACTGCGTTCGCTTTCGGGGGCATGAAAAGTCGCCGTCGGTTTCCAGGATGCCTTGACCCTCTAAATTTGGTGCTCTTCAAGTTTGGTTCGGATCGCCGAGGGCGATACCTGAATTTGGACGAAGGGACCTTGCTGAACGGACATCCGTTGTTGCGGGGCAATCCGCGCAATCTGGGGGTGGCCGTCAACTGTCTTAAATTTACCGAAGCCGTACAAGTTGCACCAGAAGGGGCTGAAGGCAGTTATTCCTTACTGCTGAATTTGTTGGATTTACTTGAAGAAGAAATTGCCGAGCCTGAAGCACTTCCTTTGCTTTTCCGGGCTCGGTTGGGGTTTTCCCAAGGGTATGAACCTGATTTTTTGGCTTGTGGTGGATGCGGCTTGCCCGTGGAGCATTTTGACAGGCCACGTTTTTTTGTGGAAAAGGGGCAGGTCTTGTGTCCATCATGCGCGGACGGACCCAGGTGGCAAAAGGGGCTTCCCGTTTCGTCCGGGGCGTTGCGCGCTTTGCACTGGATAATGAGCCACCCGCCGGGGGAATGGCCCCGGCTGACCGTCCCTCCTTTGGTTCGGCGTGAATTTTCCCTGATCGTGGAGCGCTTTATTGCCTACCACCTGGGGCTTGAGTGGGACGGCGGAACATTTCGGAATGTTTAGAGTGGAGAAATTAATGAATTTTCAAGATGTGATCCTGACGTTGCAAAATTACTGGTCCGAGTACGGGTGCGTGCTCATGCAGCCCATGGACGTGGAGTGCGGGGCCGGGACATTCAACCCTTCGACTTTTTTTCGCGTCATCGGGCCGGAACCGTGGCATACGGCGTATGTAGAGCCGTCCCGGCGTCCCACGGACGGACGCTATGGGGAGAACCCCAACCGCTTGCAACATTACTACCAGTTTCAGGTCATTCTCAAGCCTTCGCCCGATGATGTTCAGGACCTGTATTTGAACAGCTTGAAGGCGTTGGGCATTGATCCGGCGGCCCACGATATCCGTTTTGTTGAGGACGATTGGGAATCGCCGACTCTGGGTGCCTGGGGACTTGGCTGGGAGGTCTGGCTGAATGGCATGGAAGTGACCCAGTTCACCTATTTCCAGCAGGTGGGCGGCATAGACCTCAAGCCTGTGAGTGTGGAAATCACCTACGGGCTGGAGCGGCTCTGCATGTACTTGCAGGAAAAGGAATCCGTATATGACCTTGCCTGGAACGACCAGGTTACCTACGGCCAGGTACACCACCGCAACGAGGTGGAGCAGTCCCGCTACAATTTTGAGTTGTCCAATGCGGATATGCTTCTTGATTTGTTTAATAAATTTGAAGCGGAATGCCTGATGCTCTGCGAGGCGGGGCTACCTTGGCCTGCCTACGACTACTGCTTGAAATGTTCGCATACCTTCAACCTGCTGGATGCCAGGGGCGCTATTTCCATTACCGAGCGGACTGGCTATATCGGTCGCGTTCGCAATCTGGCCTCGTCCATTGCTGCGCTTTATGCGGCTCAGCGCGAGGAAATGGGCTACCCCATGCTCGGCAACCGGGCCAACGTCTAGCGAGGATTATTGAAAATGCCTGACTTTATTTTGGAAATAGGCACCGAGGAGATGCCGGCGCGGTTCGTGCCCAAATTGGCCGAGCAACTCAAAGAAAATTTGGATGTCTTGCTGGAGCAGGGCATGGTGAAGCACCAGGGCATGCGCACCATGGCCACTCCCCGCCGCATTGTGGCGCTTGTTGTTGGCATGGCCGAGGAGCAGCGTATACAGGAAGAAGAGGTCACCGGACCGCCCAGTGCCATTGCCTACAAGGATGGCGAGTTGACCAAGGCAGGGTTGGGATTTGACAAAACCCAGGGAGTGCGGCCCGAAGAATTATACACCGTGCAGACGGCCAAAGGTGAATATCTTGCCGCACGCAAAACTTTGGGTGGCGGGCGTGCCGCGGACGTTCTACCGGGAATTTGCCTCGAAGCCGTCAAGAAGCTTGGGTTCCCCAAAAAAATGCATTGGGGAAATTACGATTTCACGTTTGGTCGCCCCATTCGTTGGCTGCTCGCCTTGCTGGGGGAGGACGTAGTCCATTTTCAAGTTAATGCCTTGGAATCCGGCCGGGTAACTCACGGGCACCGGGTTATGGGGCCTGGACCGTTCGAGGTGCAAAGCGCGGCCGATTATGAGCGGCTGGCCACGGAGCAATGCCGTGTCATGTTGGACCCGGAGCAGCGTATGCATGTCGTGCGCGAAAAGGGAGACGCGCTTGCGGCTGAAAAGGGCGGAGAAGTGGTCTGGGACGAAGACCTGCTTCAGGAGGTGTCCAACCTCGTGGAACTGCCCGTTCCCGTTTTGGGGGACATTGACCCTATTTATCTGGAATTGCCTGCGGAAGTGCTGCTCACATCCATGCAAAGCCATCAAAAAAGTTTTGGTGTGCGCGGCAAGGACGGCAATCTGCTTCCCCATTTTCTCACGACGTTGAATATTGAACCTGTGGACCGTCTTTTGGTCAAAAAAGGCTGGGAACGGGTGCTCAAGGCCCGTCTGGAGGACGCCCGCTTCTTCTGGGAAGCGGACATCAAGACCGACTTCCAAATCTGGCTGGACAAGCTGGAGCATGTTGTCTTCATGGGGCCTCTGGGCAGCATGGGGGACAAGTCGCGTCGTCTGGAACGTCTTTGCGGCAAGCTTGCGGAACGACTTGGCGAGAGCAAGGGGATCGCTCCCGGCGAACTGGCCGGATTTGCCCGCGCCGGACGATTGGCCAAGGCTGATCTGGTCTCGGAAATGGTCAATGAGTTTGATTCGTTGCAAGGAATCATGGGCGGCATCTATGCGCGACGTGCCGAGGAAGGGGAGGTGGTTGCCCAGGCTCTTCAGGAACAGTACCTGCCGGCCGGGCCCGATTCTCCTGTTCCTGCCTCGCTTTCCGGTGCCATTTTGTCCATGGCGGACAAGGCCGACACCCTAGCCGGATGCTTCGGGTTGGGGCGCATCCCCACAGGCGCCAACGACCCGTATGCGTTGCGGCGCTGTGCACTTGGCATTGCCCGTATCATCATGGAACATGGACTGCGGCTGAATCTGCGGGAGCTGATGAGTTGGGCCCTTCAGGGCTACACGGAAGTCAAATGGAAGCTTCCGCCTGAAAAGGCGCTGGACAAGGTAATGGAATTCTTTGGGCAGCGGTTGCGTGCCTTGTTTTCCGGACGAGGCATGAGTGTCCTTGTGGTGGATGCGGCTTTGGGAGCCGGTTTTGATGACGTGCGTACTTTGGAATTGCGCGTGGCCGCTTTGGATGCCTTTAGCAAGGAAGACGATTTTGAGCAGTCCGTGCTGACCTTCAAGCGGGCCGCCAATATAATTCGCAAGCAGGGCGATGAGTCCGGGCAAGAATTGACGGGTCGCTTTGACGCCGAATTGTTGGTGGAAGAGCAGGAAAAAGCGCTGGCCTCCCGGCTGGAGCAGAGCGAGTCTCGGTTTGAAGAATTATGGAAAATAGATGACTTTGCTGGCTTGCTGGGACTGTTGCGTGATCTTCGGCCTGCTGTGGACGCTTTTTTTGATAGCGTTATGGTCATGTGTGAAGAAGCGGACCTGCGCCAGAACCGTCTGAACCTGCTTAAGTCCCTGGTGGACCGTTTGGGTAGGTTGGCGGATTTCAGTGCGTTGCAGGTCTAGAAAATCATTTGCGAGCCTCCTCGCATGGTTGACAGCCTCGGAAATAGCGTATAAAGGACCAGTTTCCGTTGAGCGAGTAGTGTGCGCCGTGAGCGCGACAAAATAACTAAGATTTAGCTAACGAAAAAGCAGGAGAGAATACTCTTGGCCAACCACAAGTCCGCCCTTAAGAGGCATCGCCAGAGCTTGAAGCGTCGCGACCGCAACCGTGCCGCCCGTACCCAGATTAAAAACATGGTCAAGGCCGTGCGACAGGCCGTGGAAAAGAAGGACAAGGAACAGGCCGCCGCCGCTCTGCGTGACGCTGTAGCCACCCTTGATAAAGCGGCTTCGAAAAAGGTCGTCCACTGGCGCAATGCCTCGCGCCGCATCGGTCGTTTGCAGCAGGCTGTGAACAAGCTCGGCTAAGTCCGGGCTGGCTCACGCCGCACCAAATCGAAAGCCAATGATGATTCGCCCGCTGCGCTTTGCGCAGCGGGCTTTTCGCGTTTGATCGTTGATGTCTTAAAGTTGTTCTTGGCCTGCGGCCAGATTTTCCAGCCGCTTCATATCCAGCAGAACCACATGCCTGCCGTTTACTTGAATGATATCCTGTTCGGACATGCGCCGCAGGGTGCGTGATAGGGTTTCTTGGATCGTGCCGAGATACGCGGCGATCTGACCTTTGGCCATTTCAAGGCAAAGCGTATCGGACTCCTGGCCGGCGGCCAGAAGGAGCAGATAAGCGGCCAATCGTTGCGGCACTTCCTGAAGACTCAGCGCCGCCACCTGGCCGACAAGAATACGAAGCCGCCCCGCAAGAAGGGCGATCATGTTCATGCCCAGGTCAGGCTCTTTTCTGATCAGGGATCGAAAGGCCTCACGTCGAAAAAAGAGGAGCTTGGAACGTTCCAGCGCCTGAGCGCTGGCTGGAAATGTACTGCCCTGAAATACGGGAACCTCCCCCAGAGCATCGCCAGGGCCCCAGACATGGATGATCTGTTCCTTGCCGGACATGGCCGCCCGGTAGATTTTGATCTTCCCCTTTTCGACAACATAAAATCCTTGAGCCTTTTCCCCTGCCTGAAATATTTCCTCGCCCTTTGCTACTGATCGTGACACGGCAATGCGGGAAAGGGCCTGGATTTGCTCGTGGGGCAAGCCATGGAAGAGGGCAACCTCATCCAGTGTGAATTTTTGGGATTGCATGATGAAATCAGGACCTCCATATTAATATCTTTTGACCCAAGTCAGGGTTGGTGTCAAATGATCCTGGCAAGTTATCTTTCGGCACTATGTTGACTTATCATAAAAACAGCAGAGACAGACATGAATGATGTGCGTTTTGGATGGGCGGTGGAGGTGTGTCGCGGTGGTCAGGGCAAAGCCTGTCGCTTTTCTCTGGATGTTCCACAGAATTTTTTACATCGGCTTGATCAGGCGGTGCTGGAATCGGGGTGGCCGGAGTTTGTCCAGACCCATGTGGGGCAGTCGCCGTCCCACCATGCCCTGTTTCGCATGGCCTTGGCCGGATGTGCTAACGCTTGCTCGCGACCGCAGATCATGGATTTGGGGTTGCTTCGCGCTGAACGGCCGGAAGTGGAACGGAACCGGTGTTCTGGTTGCGGGCTGTGCGCGCTTGCGTGCCCGGAGAAGAGTATAGAGATGGTTTCTCTGGGTGATGACGGTCTGCAATGTCCACAGATTGATTATGGGCAGTGTCTGTGCTGTGGACGCTGTGTTGCCGCGTGTCCTGAAGGGGCCATGGAGGCCGGCGAAAGCGGGTGGCGTGTTGTCCTGGGTGGGCGGCTGGGGCGCATGCCGTCCCTGGCTATTGAATTGCCGGGTCTGTACTCGGATGACGCGGCTCTTGGGCTGACGAATATCATTTTGCAACGTTTCATGCGGCACTGGCAACCTGGGTTGCGATTCCGTTCCCTGTTGGACGAACTGGGAGTGGAAAAAATGATACGCGGTCTTTTGGATTGACTTTGGTCAAATACAATTTTGCCTAGCTGCTGCAAGGTAGAGCCATCAGAACATGAACCCAAAGGAGCTCTGCCATGGGCACGATGAATCGGGAAATAATTCGTATTGATGAGGAAAAGTGCGATGGGTGCGGGCTGTGCGTGCCCAATTGCGCTGAGGGGGCGATCCGTATTGTGGACGGCAAGGCGCGAATCGTCGCGGATAAGTATTGCGATGGTCTGGGGGCCTGCCTTGGACATTGTCCCCAGGGGGCTCTCAGCATTGAAGTTCGTGAAGCCGAGGCGTTTGACGAACAGGCCGTTGAAGAACTTTTGGCCGCTGATCAGGCGCGTGCGGGCGATGATGCGGCGGACCTCCGAGGGCGTCCTAAGGGCCACGGCGGAGAGGGGTGTCCTTCGGCCGGGCTGATGACCATGAATCCCTGCTTACAGGCCAATGTTCCACGGGTTCAGAAAGGGGGAGAAAATGCAGATGGCCAGTCTGGGTCTTTGTTGACACATTGGCCTGTGCAGATCCGGCTGGTACCGCCGGACGCTCCGTTCCTCCAGGGAGCGAATTTGTTGCTGACAGCGGATTGCACGGCCGTGGCTCTGCCGGACTACCATACGAATTGGCTTTCCGGACGTACCGTGCTCATGGGATGCTCCAAGTTCGATGACGCGGAGCTGTATGTGCAACGTTTGGCTGAACTCTTTCGGAGGAATCGTTTTCAATCTGTGACGGTGCTGGAAATGGAGGTGCCTTGTTGCGCTAATATGAGCCGGATCGTATCCGAGGCCATTCGTCGCAGTGCAACGGACCTTTCTTTCGAACGCGTAGTGGTGGCCCGGCAGGGGCACGTGTTAACACGGGAAATGGCGGCCCCATTCACGGCTGCGTAATTTTGAAGGTCATGGGACCAAAGGAGAGATTGCCATGAGAACTATCCGCCTGCATGAGGAGAACGGTTTTAAGGAGCAGACGTTCAGCACGCTGCACGCCCATGCCTCTCCATACACTAAGGTGGTCAATTTTAACTTCGAGCCGGGCCAGGAGTTGCCGGTACATTCGCACGATATTGAAGGTGAGTTGGTGCTCACCGTGTTGGAAGGAGAAGGGGAATTCCTGGGGGCGGAAGGCGCGACCATTCCTGCAAAGGCTGGTGACGTTTTGGTGGCTGACATCGCGGAACCGCACGGGGTGCGTGCCGCAACACGCATGCGCGTCCTGGTGGTAATTGCCCCACCGATTTGATCACCCGATCGTTGTTTTTTGGTTTGTATGTTTTTCGGGCCGCTTCAACAGAGGCGGCCCGATTTCTTGGCGTGAAAAGAGGAACGGCCCTGCATGGCAGGGCCGTTTGGGTGCTGTTATTGTTTTTGGCCGAAGATCTGAGGCGGGCGAGTGGTGTCTCCGCCCGAACCAGGGTAGGGATCGGCCTTATGGGCCGGCTTGCCGGATTTGATCAGGTTCATGGCCATTTCCATGAAGTTATTGTAGCGGTGCTTGCATTCATAGAAGCCGTGCCACCAGGCATAGTCGGGCGCCATCATGGCGGCCCCCATGCGGGCGCGTCGTCCTTCGTGATGCCAAAGCTCGTAGTACTGCACTTCCAATTCTTCGTCGAAGAACCGGGTTTTGTCCAGCAGCGTGGATTCGTAGAGCTTATCCAGCATGGCCTTGGCGGGCTTGAAGTAAATCTCGTTGTAGTTTTCTACGGCCTGGTCCATGCGGGCGTAATGGCTTTCCGTCCAGGTCTTGGAGTGGCATTGATTGCAGATTTCCTGCATCTTGGCCCGCTCCACCTTCCAGTCGGTTTTGGCCGGGAAGGCCTTGAAGTCCTGCGGCCGGATGGTCAAGGGGGCTTGCAGTTCCCAGGAGAGCCGTTCCGTGACGTCGTGAGTGGTCATGACCCCGCCAGCCCCGGACATATGACAGGACGCGCAGGTGGGGCCTCGGTAGTCTACTCCAGGGGTCCACGTGCCAGGTGCGGCTTCCCAGTTGTATTCGTCACCAAAGGCCGTGTAGAGGTCGCCGTGCTTGGATTCCATGTAGATTTCAATTTGCGGATGGTCCGGCCCCAGGTGGCACTGGCCGCAGGCCTCGGGCTTGCGGGCTTCCATGACCGAGAAGCGATGCCGTGTGTGGCAGCTGGTGCAGGATCCGAGACTGCCGTCCAGGTTCACCCGTCCAACGCCCACATTGGGCCAGGTCAGGGGGTCCAGTTTGCCGTTTTCATCCTGGCGTAGCACTGTGCCGTGGCAGGCGTAACAGCCGGTGGAGCGCTCCACGGCGTTGTTCATGCCGTGGTTCAGCCAGGGGTCGATCTTCCAGATGATTTCCATGGTGTTTGCATGCTTGGAGCGACTGTACTGCATGGCCTCATCCGGATGGCAACGTGAACAATCCTTGGGAGTGACCACCCCGGCTACGGCGATTTTGTATTCCTTGGTTCCCCATTTGGTGTCGGAGCGTTCATACTGCTTGAAATGCTCCTGACTGATGTCCTTGTCTCCGATTTGCGCCTGGTGGCAGTCCAGGCAGGTGACGTTGGCCGAAGCGTGACGGCTCATGGCCCAGTCCGTAAAAAGTCCCGGACTTTCCTGCTTGTGGCACTCGATGCAGGCTACCGCTTCGGGCGGCATGCTGCGCTCAATACGGAATTCTTTTGGTTTTGGAATGTTTTGCTGCGCGGATATGGCCGGAGCCAGCAGGAGCGTGGCAACAAGTGCCAGCAATGTGCCCACGATACAGTGTCTGCTCATTTGTCCCTTCCTCCTCGATTCGTCGGTGTTGAACGGTCTGAAAACGTTCGATGACCTCTCATCGTTGTTGCTGCTCAAAAATCATCCGGGTCGAAGCGAACCAGTTCGTGCATCCCTGTGGCTCGATAGGGGGGGAGTTTTTGTTTGTACCCGTAAAAGGCACGGTCCACATGCACGAGATTTCGATGACAGTCCGTGCATTTCTTTTCATACCCAGGCATGGGGTGCAGGGCGCTTCGATGGGCAAGCATGGCTCCGCGCTGATCCGGCATGGAAAGCAGGTTTCGGTGGCATTTGAGGCATTGGTCGTTTTTGATGCTTTTATAGGCTTTTTCCCGCTGTTCCTTGCGGACGTAATCGTCACCTCCGGTAGCCACGTGGACGGCTACGTCTTTGAGGCCATGCCATGTTTTGGAGAAAAAGAAATTGATGGTATCGTGGGGCGCGGGCAGATGACAGTCCATACAGTCGGCTACAAGTCCCTGCCCATTATTGACATGGGTGGAGGCCTTCCAGGCCTGAACCGCGGGTTCGATTTCATGACAGCTTGCGCAAAATTCCGGCGTGGAGGTTCTGACCATGGTGTAGTAGGTCATGCTGAATACCGGGAAGGAAATAAGCAGGCCGAGCACTGTCCAGAGAAGTGGCGCAAAGTATTTTTTTCTCATCGATGCTCCCGACGTTGATGTGTGGTGTTGCCCCAAAGAGTGAGACCGCTTGTACTGTTCCACCTCTCTTTGATTTATCTTCAGGGGAAGGCGTGTTGGAGCTTCCCGTTGATGGCGGGGTGGCACAGTGGGGTCTGCAAATTCTATCCTGTGTATCAGAAAAATGTTTTTACATTTTTGACTTAAGTCAAAAAGTGGAGGCGATATCCGGTATTCCGGGGCGGTTGCGTATCGCATCAAACGTGGTTACAAAGCACGTCTCAAGGTTCGCCAGAAGGGCGGGGAGGGAAATCGCATTGCGGATTATTATTGTCGGCGCGGGCGAGGTTGGTTTTCACATCGCCCGCCGTCTTGCTGTGGAGAATAAAGAAGTCATTGTTATTGATAAGAATCCCGCGGCATTGAAAAAAGTTTCCGAGTCAACTGACGTACAGACTTTCGAAGGTTCGGGGTGCAGTCCCCGGGTTCTGGAGGAGGCTGGCGTTGCCGGGGGCGATATCCTTCTGGCTGTGACGGATTCCGATGAAATCAACATCATGGCCTGCGTGTACGCTGGGAAGCTGGCGGCAGACATCACCCTGCTGGCCCGGCTGCGTGGCGAGGATTATACCCAGTACAAGCATCTGATCACCGAAGGGGAGCCGGGCATCCGCCGGATCATCAATCCTGACCAGGAGGTGGTGGACTCGGTGCTTCGTCTCATGAGCGTTCCCGGTGCCGTGGAAATCAATGAATTCGCCGGGGGAAAGATCCGGCTGATCGGCGTACGGCTTCCCGAAGGCAGTCCGGTCATCGGAAAGCGGTTGCTGAATCTGCGTGAAGTCACCGGAGATGTTGGCGTGGTCATTGCTGCCCTGGTACGCAACGACAAACTCGTTATCCCCACGGGTGAAGATATTATCAAAGGGACGGATACCGTATATTTTGCCTGTGACATTAAGGATCAGGACGAAATTTTGGAGCGGCTTGGTATTCAGCCTGCGCCCATTAAGACGGTATTCATCGTTGGCGGTGGGAATATTGGATATAAGCTGGCAAAGTCGCTTGATAATAAATATTATCATACCAGGCTGTTGGATGCGGACCCGGAACGTTGCGGCTTTTTAGCGGAACAACTCAACCGGCCCATCGTATTGCAGGGGGATGCCCGGGATCAGGATCTGCTGCGCGAGGAAAACGTCGGGGAGCTGGACCTGGTTATTTCCGTTACCGGGGACGAGGAAACCAATATCCTGGCCTGCCTGTTGGCCAAGAATCTGGGGGCGCGTGAAACCATTACGCGTATCAACAACTTTGCCTACATGCCGCTGATTGAACCCATCGGCATTGACCATTTGGTCTGTCCCCGCCTTTCGGCCATCAACTCCATTTTGCATTTCATCCGGCGCGGCAAGGTCATGTCCACGGCATCCATCAAGGGGGAGGACGCCGAAGCATTGGAGGCCATAGCCCAGGAGCATTCCTCGGTGGTGGGCAAGCCCCTCAAGGACATTCGCTTCCCCAAGGGGGCGTTGATTTTGTGTTTCCAGCGAGGGGACGAAGTGGTCATCCCGCGTGGTGACACCGTCATCGAGCCCAATGACCGGTTGGTGATCATTGCCAAACGTCAGAATATTACCAAGGTGGAAAAGGCCTTGGATGTGACCATGGAGTTTTTCTAAGTGCGACTGCGCTATGTGCTCTACGTCATCGGGGCGTTGGTCTTCTGCGTCGGCCTGACCATGGCCTTTCCCCTGGCGTTTTCATTATACTACGCCGATGCAGGTGTATTACCGCTGCTTTGGTCCATGTTGCTGACCATCGGGGTGGGCGGCGCCATGTTCGCCTTGTTTCGTGACCCTGCTGCAGAGCGGGGGCTCAGCCATCGCGAGGGAATGGCCATTGTGGGTGCTGGCTGGCTTGCCGCCGGGCTCTTTGGCGCTTTGCCGTTTTTCCTAGCGGACTTGTTTGGCGGATCGGTGGTGGACTGTGTTTTTGAATCCATTTCCGGTTTTACAACCACCGGGGCCAGCGTGTTGCAGGACATCGAAGCCGTCCCACGAGGCCTGCTGTTTTGGCGTAGTCTGACCCACTGGTTGGGCGGGATGGGGATCATCGTACTTTCCCTGGCCATTTTGCCTTTCTTGGGTGTGGGCGGCATGCAGCTATACAAGGCCGAGGTGCCAGGGCCCTTGCCGGACAAGCTCAAGCCGCGCATCAAAGACACGGCCCTGTTGCTTTGGAAGGTCTATGTCCTGTTTTCTGTTCTCGAGGCGGGACTGCTCATGCTGGGGGGCATGGATTTTTTTGAATCGCTGTGTCACACGTTCGGCACCATGGCCACCGGCGGATTTTCTACCCGCAACACGTCGGTCGCTTCGTTTGATTCCGCTTACATCGACTGGGTCATCACAGTTTTTATGCTCATTGCAGGCATAAACTTTACGTTGCATTTTCTGGTGTTGCGCGGCCGGATTCGGCATGTTTTGCGGGATTCAGAAATGCGTTTTTTCCTGGCGCTGTTCGCCTTGTGCACTTTGCTGATCACTATTGACGTGCTGCGTGCCAATTATGACGGGACCTCGGAGGCCGTGCGGTATTCCGCATTTCAGGTGGCTTCCATCCTGACCACCACGGGCTATGCCACGGCCGACTATGAACTGTGGCCCTCGTTTTGCCAGGCCTTGCTGCTGATCTGCATGTTTGTGGGCGGCTGTGCCGGGTCCACTGGGGGCGGGATGAAGGTCATGCGCATTCAGTTGCTGATCAAGCATTCCTACAA
>JAQVYA010000072.1 GCA_028708865.1 Desulfovibrio sp.
AGTCGTTGGTGGAACAGTTGGGGGATGCGCCGCTGTCCGGCCGGTTGTTTGGCGTTGGCAGTGCATTTGCGCTGAGCCGGGACCATACGGCAGCGGAATATTTGGAACGGTGCGAACCGGAGCTGGCCCGACGCGTTGACGCACTCCCCCCGGCGTTGCGGCTGGCGGCTCATTCTCTGGTAACCTTTGCCGCGGCCCAGCAGTATCGCGTCCGGGCGGTTTCGCGCTTGGCGGGCTTTTCATCGCTTGTGGCCGGGGATGCGCACTGGCCCCAATGGCTCGGTCAGACCGGGATTCGTTTTTTGCCACGGCTTTCCTATTACCGCGACCTCCCTGGATTTTACGGTGCAGCGGAGGTGAATTTCAATTGTACCAGCGCGCAGATGAAAGGGGCCGTGAATCAGAGGGTTTTCGACGTCCCGGCCTGTGGCGCTTTTCTATTGACGGATGCGCAGGATCAGTTGGCGGATTTGCTGGAACCGGGACGCGAAATGGCAGTATACCACGACTTGAACGATATCCCCGGGCAAATCTCTCGCTGGCTCGGAGACGCGTCGGCGCGGCGGCGCATGGTCCGTCGGGCGCGTCAGCGTGTTCTGGCGGAGCATACTTACGAGCACCGGCTGGCCCGATTATTGGAAATCATGCGCGAGGCCTTTGCTGTCTCGGCTTGAGCCCCACCCTTGTTTTGCTGTACAGGTTTAAAGAGAAAAATCAGTGGGGCGGCAATGCCGCGCCGTGAACATTGAGGCGGATATGGCCAGATTTCATTGCAGCGATTGTGATGTTTCCAGAAAAATTCCGGATAGCTATATCGGGCGCAAGGTGCGGTGCCCGGGGTGCGGGGCCGTGCTTCGGGTACTTGCCGATCCGCAGGATGCCCCGGAGCGGACCGCGCCCGGGGGGGACGCCGATTCTCAGATTGGAGAGCCGATGAATACAACTTCCGGGAAGAACAGTGAGGCGCGGTTCCATTGTTCGCATTGCGGGCATGAACAGGCCGTGCCGTGGAAGCTGGTCGGGCGGCGGGCCCGCTGCCCCCGATGCGGCGAAGCAGGGAAGGTGGAAGGCATGGATGCGGATGGCGCAGAGGCGGGGCAGCAAGATGCGCATCCGTTACCCGAGGAGTGGGAACATACCCTGGCCGATGAACTGGCTGAGGACCTGGCCGAGGATGTGCCTGAGAGCGCGGGCGGCCATCGTACTGCCCCGGCTGGAGGAACTGAGCGGGCCTGGGAATCCGGACCTGTTGATGCCGACGTTTTGGCTTCTTCGGAAAAAGCGGAATCGGTTCCCTGGCGGCGTTCCTTGAGCAACGGGCTGGCTCTGGGGCTCAGCGCCGTGCTGTTCGCCCTGGCCCTGGCCTGGGTGCCTGCGGGCGGTGCCGGGCGCCCTGAATGGTACGGGGCCCTGGTGCCCCTGGCCTTGACCGGTGCTTTGTTCGGAAGTCTGGTCTATGCGTTGCGCAGCCAGGCCTCTTTTGCCACGGGCGGGCCGGATGTGGCGGCTGCGGCTGGTCTTTTTATCTTGGCGCAGCAGGTGGTGGAGGCCACCGGCCATTTGGCACCTTCAGATGTCCTGGCCACGCTGGTGGCGGCCGTGTTGGTCACGGCGGTCTGCGCGGGGCTGCTTTGTTTGCTGCTGGCTCGTTTTCAGGAAGCGGACTGGATGCGTTTTGTGCCGTTTCCGGTCGTGGGCGGCGTTTTGGCCGGAGCCGGGGTATTGCTGTTGCAGGCGGCGTATCAGGCTCGAACCGGTCGGGAACTGACTTGGAATATTTTTCTGCCGTTCATGCGAGGAGACTTTGGCAATTGGGCTGACGGGGCCTCCTGGTGGCTTCCGTCTGCTGTTCTGGGGCTGCTTTTGCTCATTGCGTTTCGTCGTGTCCGGGGCATTTGGTGGACTGTGTCGCCGTTGGCGGTGGGCATGGTCTGGTGCGCTTTTGCTCCTGCGGACTGGAGTGGGGCCTGGCCGGGATTGCAATGCGGTGTGCCGGAGTCGAGCGCGGCACAAGCGCTGTTGGATATGCATTCGACTGCGTTTTTGTCGGCGGTTTCCTGGGGCGAGCTGATGCGGCTCTCCGGCACCATTTGGGCGGTGGCTTTGCTGGTGGCCGTTCATGCCGCCCACAAAACGCTGGTGCTGGAAGAGCACCTGGGCCGGGAGCTTTCTCCGGGGACAGAGCTACGCGCTCTGGGTGCATCCAACCTGCTTTCCGGCCTGGCTGTAGGATTCCCGGTTTCCCTTTCATTGGGCCGCAGTCTCGGGAACCTGCGGTCCGGCGGTTCGGGACCGGTGGCGGCTCTGGTGGCCGCTCTGGTTTGCGGCGCGGCGCTGCTTTGGGCGGACCCGTTGTTGCAAGTGATTCCGGATGCCCTGGGCGTGGGCGTGCTCATTTTTTGCGGGCTTCACCTGCTCAAGGTTTGGCTGGTGGACAGCGTGGTGGGCGACTTACGACCTGAGGAATACGCCTGTCTGCTGCTGGCTTTTGTCGTGACCCTGGCTGCGGGATTTGCTCTCGGCGTGGTTACGGGAACGCTGTTGGCCTTGATTTTGGGACTGTCCCGCCACTCTTCGGCTTCGGCCATCAAGCAGGTCATGTCCGGCGATGCTCACCGCAGCAACGTGGACCGCAGCATTGCCGAGGTGGAAGCGTTGCATGAATTGGGGCAGGGAGTATTCATCCTGCGCTTGCGGGGGTATTTGTCCGGGGGAGCTCTCAGCGCGGTGTTGCGGGCGCTGTGCGAAAGGCTGGAAGAGCCGGGGCGCATGCCCATGCGCTACGCAGTGCTGGACTTTACTTCCATCAAGGGGGTTGGGTCCGGATTAACGCGGGTTTTTGGCGGATTGGCGCGTCTGGGGCGGAATCGAAATATCCGCATGGTGCTGACCAATGTGCCTTTTGTGCTGGAAAGTCGTCTGGAAAAGGCGGGACTGGTCGGGGAGGACACGACCGGATTCGAGATGTTTCGTAATCTGGATTATGCCCTGGAATGGTGCGAGGACCGTCTGTTGCAGGAGGCCGGGGTGGTGGAGCCGGGGGATGATTCTCTGGAAGCGCTTTTTGCGCCGGTTTTCCCGGATTCCAATGCCATGCACCATTTGAAGCGCATTCTTCAGCGGCAGGAGGTTCGCGCTTCGGAATACGTCTTCCGGCAGGGAGATGTTTCGGACTCCATGTATTTTGTGCAACAGGGGCGGCTTACCGTGGAGCTGGAGGCCGAAGGGGGCAAAACCATGCGACTGCGCAAGCTGGGTCCCGGGTCGGTGTTCGGTGAGATGGGCATTTATACCAATGCGCCCCGGAGCGCCTCGGTGCGTGCCAACGAGCCTGCCGTGGTCTATCGTCTTTCACGCAGGCGGCTCAGCATGTTGCAGGAAAAATTGCCGCCGCTGGCTACGAGCCTGGATCGTTTTCTGGTTAATCTGCTGGCCCGGCGCGTGGCCCATGCGGATCTCATGGTCAGGGATTTGATGCGCTGACCGGCCAAGGGCTCGGGCTATTTGCCGGAGCAGCGCCCTGCCGCCTTCTGCCCGTGTTACTCCTCGGGGAATTCGTCTGCCAAATCGGTATAGACGTAGTCCCGCAGGGCTTGGGCCCAGGGGCGGGGCGTCATTCCCGTGGCCTGACTGAACTTTTCTGTATTTAATTGGGAATATGCCGGGCGTGTGGCTTTGGTGGGGTAGTCTTCCGTGCCGACGGCTTCCACACGGCAGGTGAGTCCGGCGACCTTGATGGCTTCGGCCGCTAGTTCGCACCAGGTGGCCTGACCGCTGTTGACGATATGGAAGAGGCCGGATGCTCCGGACTCCACCAGTTGCAGCGTGTACCGGGCCAGGTCCGGGGTGTAGGTGGGGGAGCCGGTCTGGTCATGCACCACGGAGAGGGCGTCCCGGTCTCGGGCCAGTCGCAGGATTTTGGACACAAAGTTGTCGCGCCCGGGGCCGAAGAGCCATGCCGAGCGGATGATCAGGACGCGGTCCAGATCCATTTCCAACAGTTTGCATTCGCCTTTGTGCTTGGTTTTGCCGTAGACGGAGAGGGGATTGGTGGAATCCTCTTCAGTATAGGCCCGTTCTTGCTGGCCGTCAAAGACGAAGTCCGTGCTGAAATGCACCAACAAAAAGCCAAGACGGGCGGAAAGCCGTCCCAGACGTTCCGGCAGGGACGTGTTCAGACGGCGGGATTCGTCCGCCTCCTCTTCAGCCGCGTCCACCTGGGTGTGGGCCACGGTATTGAAGACCATGTCCGGTTCCTCGCGCTCCAGAAAGGCGCTGAGCGCCTCCGGATTCATGGGGTCCAGGCTGGAACGGCAGGTAGCGGAAATTTTGACACCGACTTTGCGTAGTTCCTCCACCAGGGCCTGCCCGAGCAGGCCGCTTTCCCCGCCTAGGACAACGGCTTTCTTTCCCTCGATGGAATTCATTGTCGCTCTCCGTACCATTGGTTCATGAAGTCGCGGTACTCTCCGCTCTGGACCTTTTCAAGCCAGGAAGTGTTGTTACGGTACCAATTCAGAGTCCGCTGCAAGCCCTGCTCGAAGGTGACCTGAGGCGCAAATCCAAGCTCCCGGGCGGCAAGGGAAAAGTCCATGGCATAGCGTCGATCATGTCCGGGACGGTCCTTGACGTAGGTGATCAGTGAATGGGGCTTGCTCAATTGGTCCAGCAGGGTCTGGACCAACTCGATATTGGGCAGTTCGGCCTGGCCGCCAAAGTTGTAGGCCTTGCCTTTCTGGCCTTGGAGCAGGGCCAGCTCCACGCCCCGGCAGTGGTCGTCCACGTAGATCCAGTCGCGCACGTTGCTGCCGTCCCCGTAGATGGGGAGCGGCTCATCGCGCATGGCCTTGCTGAACATCAGGGGAATGAGTTTTTCAGGAAACTGGTAGGGACCGTAATTGTTGGAGCAGCGGGTAATGACCGCGTCCAGTCCGTAGGTTTCCACGTAGGCCCGGACCAGGAGATCGGCCCCGGCTTTGCTGGCCGAATACGGACTGTTGGGGGCCAGGGGCGTTTCCTCGGTAAAGGCCGGGGCATCAGATTCAAGACTGCCGTAGACTTCGTCCGTGGAGACCTGGACAAAGCGTTGCACCTTGTGGCGCCGGGCGCATTCGAGCAGGTTTTGCGTTCCCTGAACGTTGGTGGTCACGAAAGGGGAGGGGTCATTGATGGAACGGTCCACATGGGATTCTGCGGCAAAGTTGACCACTGCGTCAATGCGGTGGTCCCGCAGCAGAGAGGTGACTCCCTCGGGATCGCAGATGTCTTCCTGGGCAAAAACGTAGGTGCCGCCTTGTCCCGTTTTCGGGGAGGCCTCCAGATGCGCCAGGTTGTGGCGGTTGCCCGCATAGGTCAGCAGGTCCAGGTTGACCAGATACCAGTCCGGGTGCTTTTCGCGCATCAGAAGAATGAAGTTGGTGCCAATGAATCCGCACCCGCCGGTAACGAGTATCCGCATAATATTATTTCCTTTTTATCGAAAATATTGTTCGGGGACTATACCTGCGGCCCCAGCCAAAGGCAAGGGATTCAGCCTTGCGGGAGCCGTGCGCAGCGGCGCAGGGCCTCATAGAGCAGGATGCCCGCGGAGGTGGCCAGGTTCAGGCTGCGCACGTTGTCGGTGGTGGGTATGCGGACGCAGCCGCTGGTCTGCTGCAAAACTTCGATGGGCAGGCCCACGGCCTCGGGGCCGAGCAAAAGGCAGTCTCCCTCCCTGTATTCGAACTCGTGGTACAGGGCTCCGGCCCGGGCACTGGTGCCGATGATCCGACCCGGCCCGGCCTGGAGAAAGGCGTCCCAATCGGGGTGGACCTGCAGGCGCACCTTGGGCCAGTAATCCAGTCCGGCCCGTTTGAGGTAGCGGTCTTCCAGTGAAAAGCCCAGTGGACCGATCAGGTGCAGGGGGATGTCGGCGGCCGCGCAGAGGCGGGCCACATTGCCAGTATTGGGCGGAATTTGTGGATGGTAGAGTGCGAGCTGCATTGCGATGTTGTTGATCAGTTTTGGATTTCGCGACCGTAGACGTCCTCAAGGCGCACGATGTCGTCTTCGCCGAGATAGGCTCCGGTCTGAATTTCGATCAGTTCCAAGGGGATTTTTCCTGGATTTTCGAGCCGGTGTTTTTGTCCGATGGGAATATAGGTGGATTGGTCTTCGCTGAGCAGGGTCACAGCTTCCCCCACGGTGACCCGCGCCGTGCCGTTGACCACGATCCAGTGCTCGGCGCGGTGGTGATGCATTTGAAGGGAAAGGGTTTGTCCCGGTTTGACCATGATGCGTTTGACCTGGAAGCGGTTTTCCCTTGCAATGCATTCAAACGATCCCCAGGGGCGATATTCCTTGCTGTGACGCACGGCCTCGGGACGTTTCTCATGCTTGAGGCGTTCCACAACGGCGCGGACGTGTTGCGCCTGGCTGCGATGCCCCACCAGAATGGCGTCCGGGGTTTCCACGGCAATGATGTCCCGCAGCCCCACGGCGGCCAGCAGGCGTTTTTCCGAGTGCAGATAACAGTCCGAGCTTTCAAAGGCGAGCACGTCGCCGATGATCACGTTGCCCTGGTCGTCCTTTTCCCCAGCCTGGTGAAGCGATGACCAGGAGCCCAGGTCGCTCCATCCGGCGTCCAGACGGACCATGGCGCAGCGCGCGGTCTTTTCCATTACCGCGTAATCCAGGGAACGGGATGGGCAGCGTTCAAAGGCCTGCTCATCCAGCCGGATGAAATCCAGGTCCCGGTAGGTGGCTTCCGCCACGGGGCGGCAGGCTTCCAGAATATCCGGGGCGTGCTGTTCCACTTCGTCCAGAAAGGTGGAGGCGCGCATGAGGACCATGCCGCTGTTCCAGTAATACCCGCCGCGCTCCAGGTAGGAGGCCGCGGTTTTCTGGTCCGGTTTTTCGATGAACCGTTTGACGGAGAAACCATTTTCCAGTTCGGAGCCAGCTTCCAGATAACCATATCCTGTTTCCGCATGCTCCGGGACCACGCCAAAGGTGACGAGGCGGCCGTTTCGGGCCAGCTGTTCAGCCTGCTGCACCGCTTCCACCAGGGCGGCGGGGTGCATGATGAGGTGATCGGCGGGCAGGACCAGCAGCAGCGGGTCTTGTTCACGACGGAGCAGGGCCGCCAGGGTGACGGCCGGGGCCGTGTTCCGGGCTGCCGGCTCCAGAATGATGGATGCCTGCGCGTCCAGCTCACGCAATTGTTCGGCCACGAGAAAACGATGCTCGTTGTTGCAGAGCACCATGGGAGCTTCGGCTCCGGGAATGCTCCGGGCCCTTTCCAGGGCTTGCTGAAACAATGTTTTGTCCCCGCGCACCCTGAGATACTGCTTGGGGTGGATGTCCCGGGACAAGGGCCACAGGCGGCTTCCCTTGCCGCCGCTGAGGATCACGGGTTGCAGCATGGATTCTCCTTGCGGTTTATCCGGTCGGTGTTTGGTGGAGCTCAACGGTCTGCTAACCTAGTGCAAAGAACCGCGCTTCGCAATCGGGATTTCTCCGGGGCTGCCGGGCTGGGCACGGAATACAAAAAGGCGTTGCATGCGAAGAGAGATGCGGGCAACGTCTTCCCACGTCGGGGTTTTCTGTACAGGCGGCCTCCAAATCGGGACAGGGCCGTCTGCCTTTCCTTCCTTCACAGCTCCCGCCTCGTTGACCGCCTCATGAAAAAGAAAACACAGGATCCGCGTTTTGCGCAGGCCGACAAGGAAGCGTTGCTCTCCCTAGCGGCCTATGGCTTGTACTTTGTCTGGTGGTATGTCTGCGCCTACGGTCTGGGCAGCGGCGATCCGGACCAATACTCCTATGTCTGGGGATTGCCCTCTTGGTTCTTTTACAGCTGCATTGTGGGCTACCCGCTCATCACCGTGCTGCTTTGGGGCATTGTGCGCTTCAAATTTCGGGAAATGCCGCTGGATGACGATCCGGAAACCGGCTTCGGGCAGGATGTTTCGTCCGCAACGCAGGCGGCGGAGCAAGAGGAGGGACAGCCATGAAAACCCCTCTGATGACCATCATTCCCGTGGTCGTGTACCTAGTCCTTTCCTTTGCCGTGGCGCTTTGGGCCCGTCGGCGGACGTCCATGGACGGTTCTTCCCAGGGATTCCTTGAGGATTATTTTATTGGCGGGCGTTCCATGGGCGGCTTTGTGTTGGCCATGAGCATCATTGCCAGCTACACCAGCGCCAGCAGCTTTGTGGGCGGACCGGGCGTGGCCTACAGCCTGGGGCTGAGCTGGGTTCTTCTAGCCATGATTCAGGTTCCCACCACCTTTTTGACGCTGGGGGTCCTGGGCAAACGTTTTGCCATCATGGCCCGCAGGACGCGTTCCGTAACCATTACAGACTTTCTGCGCGCCCGCTATCAAAGCGACGCTGTGGTGATCCTTTGTTCCGTGGCCTTGCTGGTGTTTTTCATGGCCGCCATGCTGGCCCAGTTCATTGGCGGGGCCCGCTTGTTTCAGGCAGTGACCGGATATCCGTACATGGTCGGCCTGGTTCTCTTCGGCATCACTGTGGTCCTGTATACCGTGGTTGGGGGCTTTCGTGCCGTGGTGCTCACGGACGCCATCCAGGGAATCATCATGGTTGTGGCTGTGGTGGTGGTCCTGCTGGGCGTGGTGGAGGCGGGCGGCGGCATGGCCAAGTGCGTTGCCACGCTTAAGGAGATCGATCCCGGATTGATCACCCCCACAGGGCCGGACAATGCCGTGCCCCGGCCCTTCATTCTTTCATTTTGGGTTCTGGTGGGGCTTGGGATACTCGGACTGCCCCAGACCACGCAACGCTGCATGGCGTACCGGGATTCCCGGGCCATGCACGACGCCATGATCATGGGCACGTTGATCATCGGTTTTTTGATCCTTTGCGCTCACCTTGCAGGCACCTTGGGGCGGGCCGTGATTCCCGATCTGGAGGTGGGGGACCTGGCCATGCCCACCTTGATCCTTGAGTTGCTTTCTCCGTTCTGGGCCGGGGTGTTCATCGCCGGACCCCTGGCAGCCATCATGTCCACGGTGGATTCCATGCTGCTTCTGGCTTCCGCCGCCATCGTCAAGGATCTTTACGTGCACTACGTGCTTAAGGACGACGCGTCCCGCGTGCCCACGGCTAGCCTGCGGAAGATGAGCCTGTTTGCCACGGGCGTCATCGGATTGCTGGTCTTTGTGGCTGCGATAGAGCCGCCCGACCTGCTGGTCTGGATCAACCTGTTCGCCTTTGGCGGGCTGGAGGCGGTATTTCTCTGGCCCATTATCCTCGGCCTGTATTGGGAACGGGCCAATGCCACGGGCGCGGTGTGCTCCATCCTGACAGGGGCGTCCACTTTCTTTGCCCTGAGCATCCTGAAGCCGGACATGGGCGGGATTCACGCCATCGTGCCCACCACGGCGGCGGCGCTTCTGGCCTTTGCGGCGGGCACGTTGCTAGGGGGCCGGTCAGACCGGATTCCTTGAGCTGTTCATTCGTCATTGGCTGGATTGTTACAACATCCCGCTTCGTGCCCGATTCACGAGGCGGGATGTTTTTAACCGATCGGTTTAACCACATGGTTGACAAGTTTGGTAGGGCAGGATAATCAGACCGCATCGAAACAACCGCAGCAGAGAGGAAGTCCATGCCAGCAATGCCTTCGGAAGGGAGCCAGACCAAGGAACGACTCATCGAAGCCGGGACACGGCTGTTTGGCGAACTCAACGGCCACGAGGTGAGTAATCGGCGTCTGGCCCGGGAAGCTGGAGTGAACCACGCCATGGTCAACTACCATTTTGGAAGTCGGGAGGGATTGTGCGCCGCCGTGTTCGAGCACTGCCTCGAACAGTGGAAAAAGATTATGCTGCCTATTCTCGGCCGGGTGACTGTCCGACTGGAATCGAATCCTGATCGTTCCGAACTGGGCGACATTGCGGACTGTTTGGTGCGGAGCATGCTTCAGGCTCTGATGGGGCGCGAAGGCGGGCGGTTTTTGGCGGTTTTGTTGAACGAGGACCTGACCTCACCGCGGGATTTTTACCGTCGGTTGTTTCGCGATGTGCTGGCACCGTTCCATGAGGTCACTTCCAGACTTGCTGCCGTGGCCCAGGGTAAATCACCGGACGATCTGTCCTGTATGATTTTGGGGCAGGCCATCATGGCGCAGTGTATGACGTTTTTCCGTGGTCGGGTCTTGCTGATGCCCCGGATTGCCGGGGGTGGCCTGGATCGGGAGACGCGCTCTCTGATCGAGCAGACCGTGTCCGCGTCTGTGCGGGGAGCGTTGGGGCTAATGGCGGAGTAGTGTTCGCCGGGTTTCCCCCTTTTTTTGTTTTTTAGTTGAAAATGAAAGTCAAAATCATTAAACGCCGGAGAAGAGCATGTTCAAGCCATGGGAGAGGGAAAGACCATGAAAAACGTGTCAGCCGAACAGGGCGGGGCACACGCCGCGCCGACTCAGGGAAAGCTGGGCTTGGTGGAGATGCAGTCCATGCGTTCCCGGGCGCAGCAGTATTTTGCCCGGGAAGGGGAGGATCCGCTGAGCCAGGCGTTTGAACGCAAAACCGTGGTGCATGCGGGTATGTCCGGCCGTCCGTTGCGGGATGAGGCCCGGGACGAAGCCATGGAGCGCCTGTTGGGTGAACCCCGACAGGGGCAGAGCGCCGCGTATTTCCACATTCCTTTTTGCGAGACCCATTGCCTGTACTGCGGATTCTACGCTGCCGCGTACAAACGGGACTGGAGCGCCGCTTATGTGGATGCCTTGTTGGAGGACATGCGCCGGGACAGGGATCTCCCTGCGGTCTGTTCCAAGCCCATCCACGCGGTGTATCTGGGCGGCGGAACGCCAACAGCCTTTGAAGCCGGGGATTTACGGCGGCTGCTTTTGGGAATCCGGAAGTATCTTCCGCTGGCCAATGATTGTGAAATCACGGTGGAGGGGCGTGTTTTCCGGTTTGATCCGGAAAAAATCCGGGCCTGCATCGAAGGCGGAGCCAACCGTTTCTCCATCGGCGTACAGACTTTTAACACGGACATCCGGCAACAGTTGGGCCGGGTCTGCTCGCGGGATGAAGTCTGCGAAGTGCTGGACAATCTGCTGCGGACCGACAGCGCCGCCGTGATTATTGACTTGATTTACGGGCTTCCGGGCCAGGGGGAACAGGAGTGGGCTGAGGATTTGCGCGTTCTGGAACAGATGGGTCTGGATGGCTGCGACCTGTACCAGCTCAATGTGTTCCCCGGAGGCCGTCTGGATAAGGCCTTGCAATGCGGCGAAGTTCCGCCTGTGGCGGACGTGCCCGGACAGGGCCGACTCTTCCGGCAGGGCGTGGAGTTTCTGCGTGGGCGGCGTTACCGGCGTCTGTCCATTTCCCATTGGGGCCGCACCACAAGGGAACGCAACATCTACAACCCGCTCATGAAACGCCGTGCCGACTGCCTGGCATTCGGATCAGGGGCCGGAGGTTCCCTCCGGGGCCATTTTTATTTTCTGGAAAGCGACGTCAAAAAATATATGGCCGCCCGGGAACAGGGCCGCCGACCTGTGGCCATGATCATGGAACCGCCTGCCAACGCCGGGCTGGTCCGTGTGCTCACCGGGCAGCTGGAATCTGGCGCCCTGGACCTGGCACGCACCCGGCAAGAGACCGGTGTGGACGTGGACGGACTGTATGCGCCGCTGCTGCAACAATGGCAACGCGCCGGGCTGCTTCGGAGAGACGGCGATTGGATCGAACTCACCCTGGCCGGACAATTCTGGCAGGTGAACATTACACAGGCATTGATTGACTGGCACACGCAAAACGCAATGGAGATCTAAGCATGCCACGCCAACACAGAGTACGGGCATGGGGGGCCGCCCTGGCCACCCTCTGCCTTTTGATCGGGCCGCAAGCCGGACCTGCATCGGCCGAGGAAAGCGTCAAGGCCGGGCAGGTGGTTGTTTCGGCCACGCGAACGGAAAAGGAGTTGAGGGAAACCGCCAGCGCCATCAGCGTGGTTACCCAGGAGGACATTGAACGCAGTCCTGCCCCCACGGTGGCAGACTTGCTGCGGGATGTGCCTGGGGTTCAGGTCCATGACCAGTCCGTAGCCGGAGTCAAGCGGGTGACCATCCGTGGCGAGTCGCCGGCGCGGGTGCTGATCCTGGTGGATGGGCAGAAGATTTCGGAACAAAAGTCCATGGACGGCGCAGCGCTGCTTATGGATCCGTCCGACATCGAACGCATCGAGGTCGTCAAGGGCCCGGCTTCAGTGCAGTTCGGTTCCGAGGCCATCGGCGGTGTGATCAACATCATTACCAAAAAAGGCGGGGATCGCCCTATCCAGGCCGAGGTTGCCGAGACCTACGATTCTTCGGTGGACGGGTTTACGGAATATCTTTCGGTATACGGCTCGTCCAACGGCTTCAACTACCGGGTGTCCGGCAGCTATACCGATGCCGGGGACCGTTGGGCCGAAAAAGGGCGTATTTCGGATTCCTCATATCTGAACCGCAATTTCTCGGCCTATCTGGATAAGCAGTTCGGGGACTATCTGGTGGGCGCGCGCTGGGAAAGCTTCTGGAGCAATGAGAACATCCCCACGGCCGAAAGTGACGGAGCCGTAGTGGAACTGGATCTTCCCGAATGGTCACGGGACAAGTATGCTTTGTTTCTCGAACGGGACGACATCGGGGAATACCTCCGCAAGGTTCGCCTGGATCTGGCCTACCAGAGCACCTTCAAGAAGTTCAATAACGACATCGACCCGCCCGGTCCAGTGAGCATTCGTCTTCGGACCAAAAATTGGCAGGATACCACCAGTGCGAGCGCTCAGTTTGACTGGACCCTGGGGCAAAGCCACTATGTGGTTTCCGGCGTGGAATACTCCATGGACGACCTCAAGGCCCGGGAGCGGAAGAGCGTGAGCTTTCCGCCGCCAGGAACCGACACCACCTACACCAACAAGGCCTGGCAAGAGACATACGCCCTGTTCGTTCAGGACGAATGGAACTTTGCCGAAGACTGGGTGCTGACGGCCGGACTCCGCGAAACCCTGGTTCGTTCCGAGCTGGAATCCAGCGAGGATCCCGGCCTGGAAGAGGGCAGTTCCACCGGCAACCGTCCTGTGGGCAGCCTCGGGCTGGTGTATTCCGGGTTCGACAATTGGCGGCTGCGGGCCCAATATTCCCAAGGGTACCGTTACCCGAACCTCCAGCAACTGTTCATCGGCACGGCCCACGGCTCTGCGAATCCCACCTACGGCAACCCTAATCTGGAAGCCGAGACCTCGGACAACTTCGAGCTGGGAGCGCGCTTTAATGACGGAGCCTGGGATATGGACGCCACCTTGTTCTACATGATGGCGGAAAATTACATCACCACCGTGGACGCTGGGGGCGGTGCCAGACGTTTTGACAACGTCAACGAGGCCAGCGGCTACGGTGCCGAAGTGACCTTGTCGTATGCCATTGATTCTCTGGGCCTTACTCCCTACATGAGCGGAACATGGCTCCGCCGTGAATATGAAACCTCAACCTACACCACCAAACAGACCGGCGATCCTTCCTTCATGGAACGGTTCGGTGTGCGGTATCATCTGGATTTTGCGCAGGACATGCTGTTCACGGCGGATGCCTACACCCGGCTGGCCTCTCAGGCCAAGGAGCTGTCCGGCGGCGATGTGCTGACGTATAATTCCTGGCAGACCTATAACCTGGCCCTGGCACTGCAATGGGGCGAAGCCCGTCGCTACAGCGTCTCCCTGAACCTCAACAACCTTACGGACGAGGATTATTCCGAGGCGGGCGCGGTGCTGGATTCTCCAGGACGGAGCGCCGTTGTTCGCGTGGGATTGAAGTTTTAACCAATTGATAATGACTCTCTAAATCAATGTCGGTCGGGGGCGCCCCGACCGGCAGGGGAGCTTTGCCATGTTTTGGAAAAATTGGCCGGTGCGCGACCTGATTACAGTGGGGATCTTCGCCGCCATCATCAAGATTGCGAGCCTGGTGGTGGCGTTTGCCGGGGGCGGCATGAACCCGCTGACTCTGCTCCTGAAAAACGGGATCCATACCACCTTGCTGGTGGTGCTGCTCTACAAAGTGCGCCGTTTTGGCACGCTCACCCTGTTCATCTGTGTTTCCGCGGTGGTGGGGCTGCTGCTCATGGGCAGCGGCATCACTTTACTCCCGGCCATGATAGTGGCGGGACTTTTGGCCGAGGCCTGCATTTTGCTCTGGGGCGGGTACGGGAATGCTCTGGCCCTGGTCTTGGGCGTGGCGCTGTTCGATCTGCTGGGCAAGTCCCTTTCCTTAGGGCTGTCCTGGGTCATGATGCGTGAGCAGCCCGCTTTGTTGATTACGGTTTCGCTGATGGTGGCCGTGGGGTACGCCGGCTCGGTCATGGGTCTCGGCGGAGGTGTCCTTTTTGTCCGGGAGCTGCGTCATGCGGGCATTGTACGTCGATAGCGGCATGTTGGCCCGGAGCTTTCCGGCGACGCTCAACGTGCGCACCAAGTTGGCACTTTGCGTGCTTTCGTCTCTGTCCGCCATCGTGCTCAGCGCGCCTGAGGCCCTGGGGGTGCTGGTGGTGCTCAGCGCGGCGTATGCTCTTTCCACCCGCAACCTGCGCGGTATTCTCATAGGTTATCTCCTTGTGGGGGCCATGCTCGGGATGTCCGTGCTGTTCATCGTGCTGCTCAGTTTGATTTGGCCGGTACTGTCCGAGGTGGAGATGAAGACATTGGTGGCGCCATTTTTACGCATCATGTTGATGCTTAACGTGGTGTTCGGGCTGGCGCTCACTTCGCGCATTCAGTCTGTGCTGACGGCGCTCAAATCCTTGCGGCTGCCGGGATTCATCTACATCCCCGCCGCAGTGATGATTCGGTTTATTCCCACATTTGCGAGTGACTTCAAGCAGATTCGTCAAGCATTGAAAATACGTGGATACCCGGTTCATCCCTGGGCATTGATTCGTCATCCCTTGCGCAGTGTCCGTGTGCTTTTTGTCCCTTTGGTGTTCCGTGCGCTTCGTTCGGCGGACGATCTGGCCATGGCCGCGGAGTTGAAGGCCGTGGGCGGATCCGGAGGCTTTACCCGGATGCGCCAGGAGTCGTTCGGCGGCCGGGATTGGGCTGTGCTCGGGGTCTGCGTGGCGGCGGTGCTGGGAGCCGTGTTGTTGCAGTTGCCGCATGGATTCGGGTCCGGAATGCACTGAGCAAAGGAATCATGTCGATGATCGAATTGAATAAAGTAAGTTATCAATATCCCTTTCAGGATGACTTTGCCGTCCGTGACCTGGATTTTCAGGTTCGTCCGGGAGAGGCCGTGCTGATCACCGGGGCCAGCGGGTGCGGCAAGTCCACCGTGGTCCGGCTGGTCAATGGGTTGGCGCTGCACCATTTTCAAGGGTGCCAGCAGGGCGAGGTACGCGTTGCCGGGGCAAGCAACCGGCAGCGGGACGTGGCCGCCATAGCCGGGGACGTGGGTACTTTGTTTCAGGATCCCGAGGCCCAGTTCTTTGCCCTGAACGTGCGGGATGAGTTGGCAATGGCCCATGAGTGGCGGCAGGTTCCGGCGCAGGAAATTACCGAGCGGGTGGAGCGGGCCGCCCGACTTTTTGGGTTGGAGGATTTTTTGGACCGCTCCACACTGGAGTTGTCCGAAGGGCAGAAGCAAAAGGTGGCCCTGGCCTCCATTATGTCCCTTTCGCCCCGAGCGCTGGTGCTGGACGAGCCCTCAGCCAACCTGGACCCGGAGTCCACCCTGGCTTTGGCCCGCGAACTCGCGGAATTGAAGCGCCGGGGAGTGGCCATTCTCATCGTTGACCACCGCCTGTACTGGTTGCGCCATGTGGTGGACCGCGTGCTGGTCATGGATCAGGGGCGGGTGGCTGCGGACGGTTCCTTTGCCGTGTTGGATGATGCGGAGCTGCGCCGGCGGCATGGTCTGCGTCGCAGCAGCGTGGAAGACCCGCGGGAGAGGCTTCCAATCATGAACGGGGATACCCGGGCCCACCTGCGGCTGGAGGACGTCTGCTTTGCCTATGGTCAGGCTGAACCGCTCTTCGAGCATTGCAGTCTGGCGTTACCCGGGGGCAAGGTGGTGGGTATTTTGGGCCCTAATGGCGTGGGCAAGACCACCCTCGCCATGCTGCTTACC
>JAQVYA010000073.1 GCA_028708865.1 Desulfovibrio sp.
CGAACGCCGCCGAGCCATGGAAGAAATGTGCCGCCTGGCCCGGACCGACAGCCTCACCGGACTGTGGAACCGGGGCTGGTTCATGGAGCTGGCGCGGCTGGAGCTGGCCCGGAGCGCGGAGAGCGGAACGCCGCTTTCCCTGCTCATGTTGGACGTGGATCACTTCAAGCAGGTCAACGACACGTACGGCCACGATGCCGGGGACGAGGCCCTGCGGGTTTTGGCCAAGGTCCTGCGCCAGGCTGTGCGCGAGATGGGCGTATCGGCCCGCTGCGGAGGAGAGGAGTTTGTTCTTCTTCTGCCCGGCATTGCCGAGGACCGGGCCGCGGCCGTGGCTCAACGGGTAATCCAGGACATGCGCCAGGCCACGGTGCATTTGCCGGAAACCGTTGTCGGCTCCGGCTCGGGGCATGGCCGCCATTTCCACATCACGGTCAGCGTGGGGCTGACCACCTGCCGGAACGAGGTGACCAGCCTGGATGAACTGCTTAAGCTGGCGGACATCGCCCTCTATGCGGCCAAAAAAAACGGCCGCGACCGGATGGAATTGTATCGGCGTGATCGGGGTTGATATTTTTTTTGCGTTCTCAGTGATAATGAAAATCAAAATCCAAAACAGGAACCGGACCGTCCCATGCAAATTCTCTCTGTGCTGACCGCGCACGTTGCCGGGTGGAGCGTGCGCCGCAAGATGAACATCCTGCTTTTTGCCACCCTGATTTTGCTCCCTCTGCTTCTGCTGCTGGCTGGGCAGGCCGGGGGCGCTGCCTTACAAACCAACGTCATCGTGGCCGTGTTGGCCGGGTCCGTGATCCTCTTTGCCCCACTCTCCTATGGCTTAACTCAGCTCATGGCCCTGCGAAGTATTCGCGAGCTCAATGACCAGTGCTACCGGCTCAAGGAAGGGGACTTCGCCCTGGACGAACTGCCGCCCGAGCAAGGGGAGGAGCACGATTTTTTGCGGCTGAAGCGCAACCTGCACTGGATGGGCTATGCCCTGGCCGCCCGCGAGGAGCGGCTGGCGTCGGCCATGCAGCGGCTGGCCGACGCTCAGCGCCAGATCGGGGAGAGCATTGATTACGCCGCCCTGATCCAGCGTTCGTTCTTGCCGGACGCGTCCTTGCTGGATGCGCGGTTTCAAAGCCATTTTTTGCTCTGGAGCCAGCGGGACCGCGTGGGCGGGGATTCCTATTGGATTCATGCCACGCCTACGGGATTTTTCGTGGCCATCATCGACTGCACGGGCCACGGCGTGCCCGGAGCGTTCATGACCCTGATCGTGCAGTCCCTGTTTGAACAGGCCGCCGCCCTGGTGGCCGAATCGGCCGCGCCTGCGGACCCGGGGGCCGTGCTTTCGCATCTGAACCGGCTCATTAAGGACGCCCTGGGACAAAACCGCGGGGACAGCGGCATGTCTGACGACGGTCTGGACTGCTGCCTCTGCCACGTGGACCCGGGTCGGGGCGAGGTGGTCTTTGCCGGAGCCAACAACCCCCTGTACGTGCTGGAATCCGGCGAAGTGACCCAGCACAAAGGTGACCGTTGCGGCATCGGGTATGTGCGCTCTCCGCGGGATTTCACCTTCACTTCCCGCCCCATTCCCCATGGCCCGGGGGCCAGGTTCTACATGGCCACGGACGGGATCACGGACCAGGTGGGCGGCCCCAAACGGCTGCCGTTCGGCAAGCGGAGATTGCGGGAATTTTTTGTGCGGCATGCGAGCACGCCGCTGGCGGGGCAGGACCGCCTGCTCCTGGACGAAGTGGAGGCCTACCGCGCGGAGGAGCCGCGCCGGGACGACATGACCGTATTGGGATTCGAGATTCGGGAGGCACGGTAATGCAGCGGACATTACTGCGTGAGTATGAGGCCATGCAGCGGGAAAATCTGATTCTTTCCTTTGACGGCCCGGTTTCGCAGGGCGTGGTGGAGGAACTGGGCGGATTGATGCGCGAAAAAATCCGGGCCGAGGCGGCTGAAGGACGTTTGGCGCACCGCGTGTTCGCCATTCTCGTGGAGCAGATGCAGAACATTGCCCGCTATTCGGTGGAGCGCGTCCGCTTGGAGGGCGGACCGGACCGGAAGGACTGCCTGGAAATGGCCCGGGGCCGCGTTGTGGTGGGCCGGGAGCCGGACGGCCGGTACTTCGTGGCCTGCGGTAATTGCATTGCCTCGGTGGACGGCGAGCGCATCGCCCGGCGCCTCAGCGAGGTGCAGTCCATGAGCCGGGAAGAACTCAAGGACCACTACAAGCGCATGCGCCGTCTGGGGCCGGACCCCGACTCCAAGGGCGCGGGGTTGGGCTTTATTGAAATGGCCCGCAAGGCCACGGGGCCGATGGATTTTTCCGTGGAACCCGTGGATCCGCGCACCTCGTTTTTCTCCATGAAAGTGATTGCCTGACCAAGGAGGGCGAAAATGACCAGATATACGGTCGCGGGGACCAAATCCTCGCCGGAGATCGACTTTGATCCGCAGTCCGGAACACTGCGCATCCAGGGCGAATCCTATCCGGAAAATTGCTCCCGTTTTTATGGTCCCATGTTTGACTGGCTCCAGGAATACTTTGGCCGGTCCAACGGTCAGCGGGTGCGGCTGGACATGGAGATCGTCTACTTCAACAGCTCCACGTCCAAGACCTTCATGGACCTTTTCGACCTGCTCGACGACCACGCCGGTCAGGGCAAGGAGATCGAGGTCAACTGGCGGTACCACGAGGACAATGAAACCGCCCAGGAATGCGGCGAAGAGTTTTTGGAAGACGTGCGCAACCTGCGGTTCAACCTTGTGGAAATCCGGGATTGAGGGTGGCCATGCAGGAGCGTTCGGACGGGGAGGAACAGCAGGTGGAAGAAGCACAGGCATCCCGGGCCGGGCACCCGGCTGAAGCCCCATGCCGGGATGCGCAGCCGTCCGCGCCGGAGCAGAACCCGGAGCGTTCCCCCGGCCTGACCCGGTTGGGTCGCCGCGTGCTGCGTGTGGCCGGGGTCGCAGGAATGGCGTCGGCCCTGGTGGCCGGTGCGGCCGGATTCGCTGTGGCCCGTTTGGGGGGCGTGCCCTGGTGGCCCGGCCAAAGCCCGCTGGCGGGGCAATGGGCTGCCGTGGCCGTGGCGGGGCTTGCGGCCGGGTTGTCTTTGTGGGCATTGCTTTGGTTTTGCCTGCGCCGCACTCTTTGCGCGCCGCTAAGGGAGGTACATGCGGCTTGCCTTGGGGCCGAGCAGGGGGATTACGGGCGGCTGCCGTCCGCGGATTTGCCCGCCGAACTGGGCGAGGTGGGGCGTTGCCTGCGTCAGGTGTTTTCCGGGGTGCGCCGGCAAGTGGACGACGCCCAAACCATGCGCAAACAGGCGTTCAAGGAGGCGCACAAGGCAGCCAAAGCCTTGCGCCGGGCCGAGCGGGAAGCCCGCCGGGCTGAAAGCGCCCATGCCCAGGGTCTGGAGCAGGCCGCATCCCGCCTGGAAGAGGTGGCGGAACGCCTGCGGGAGCATTCCGGCCGTGTACTGGACGTGGTGCGCGACGCCGGGGAGGCCAGCCGCTCCCAGCAGCAGGAGCTCACCGAGGCGGCGGGCGTTGTGGAGCGCATGAGCGAAGCCGCGACGCGGGTTTCCTCCCATGCGGCGCGTGCGGCCGAGCTTTCCGGAGAGGCGGCGCGGCAGGCCGGGCAGGGCGCGGATTTGGCCCGGCGCAGTGACCAGGCCGTGGAGCGGCTTGGGAAGTCCTATGCCGGGTTGACCCGGAACATGGACCGTCTCGCCCGCGAAACCGGCAGCATTGAACAGGTCATTGCCGTGATCAGCGACATTGCGGATCAGACTAATCTTTTGGCCCTGAACGCGGCCATTGAGGCGGCGCGGGCTGGGGAGGCAGGGCGCGGGTTCGCCGTGGTGGCGGACGAGGTGCGCAAGCTGGCGGAAAAGACCATGCACGCCACCGGCGAGGTGGGCCGCATTGTGGACTCTGTGCGCGGCGCAGCGCGAGACAACATCGAAAGTATGCACGAAGCGGGCGGGGCCATGGAAGCCGTGCGCGGACTGGTGCGCGATTCCGGGGTGGCCCTGGAACATATTGTGGCGGCCACGCGTGATGCCGGAGGCCGGGTGCGGGATATTGCTGCGGCCTTTGACGCCCAGGCCGAGGACGCGTCCCGGGTGCGGCGCATGATTGATTCCACCTGCAATGTTTCCCAGGGCACGGTGCAGGCCATGGTCCATTCCTGCGAAGCGTTGGAAGGGGTTGTGGCCCAAGCCGACGATTTGCAGGGAATCTTGGAGGGCTTGCGGCGGGAAGGCGCGGCCGTGTCCGGCGCGGAAAACCCCGGGGCCGGAAGGTCGTTGGCCCGGGAATCCTTCCGCAAATCTTCCACTTCGTCTGATCAGAGGTCGAATTTTAGAGGTTCGTCGCAGGGCCGGACAGGGCGGGAATCCAGGTCCGATTCGAGCGGGGACCGAGAATCGAGCGCGGCCAGGGAGTCCGGAACTTCCGACAAACGCGGGCCGTGCAGGGACGCTGTTGCTCAGAACCGGGCGGCCGCAAAGCCGGATGCGTTGTTGTCGTCCGCCCCTAGGGAGGAAGGCCGGACCGGCCTTCGGGAAGATGTTTCGACCGCAGCCCGGCGCGCCCACAAGACCGGACGCCCCCCGGAGTCGGACTCGAACCGCGGGCCGGACAAGGCGGACCGCCGTCCCTGGGTCTGGAACCGTTCCTTTGCCTGAACCGTATGGTGCACCGGATTTTTCTGAACACGCAACGCTGAGAGTGAGGTGCTTTTTGGGACGTTCAATTCGAATTCGACATTCCATGCCGGGCCGGGTCCGGCTTTTGGTCAAGCCCTTGCGGCACAACCCGGCCCTGGCCGCCCGGCTTGAAAACCGGATGGGGGAACTGCCCGGGGTGCTGCTGGTGCGGGTCAATGTACGCGGCGGCAGTCTGGTGGTGCGCTACGCCCCGGACCGGGTCGGCGAGGCGGATATTGCCCGGGAGGCGCACGGCGCGGCCGGAACGCCCGATACAACGCCGATCTCCGCCCGTCAGGGCGGGAAGCCCCCCTTGTGCGATAGTCCGCTCTGCCGGGGGACCTCCTGTGCGGACACGCGCAGCGGGTGCGATCCGGTGCGGCCTGCGCTGCGGCGGTTTGCCTTGATTTCCGCGGTCATGGGCGGGGTGTTTGTGCGCACCACGGTACTGGGGCTGGGCGTGGCCCAGACAGCCTTGAGCCCCCTGGGGCTGGTGGCTGTGGCCGCTTCAGTGCCCTTGTTCCGCCGGGCCGCCCGGCAAATCCGGGAACGCCGCTTCACCCTGGAGGCCTTCCTCGGCGCCAGCTGCGTGGCTGCTGTGGCTGCGGGTGAGGCGCTCACCGCGTTTGAGGTGCTCTGGATCAATTCCGGGGCCGAACTGCTCAAGGCCTGGATCACGGAGCGGTCCCGCAAATCCATTTCCGAAATCCTCCAGGTCACCGGGCACCATACCTTTGTGCTGGTGGACGGCGTGGAGGTGGAGGCCGAAAGCCACGAACTTTCCCCCGGGGATGTGGTGGTTCTGCACACCGGGGAAAAGGTCTGCGTGGACGGTGAAATAGTGGACGGCCAAGCTCTGGTGGATGAATCGCCCATCACGGGGCGGCCGGACTTCGTGCACCGCTCTGCCGGGGACAAGCTCCTGGCCGGGACCTTTGTACGTCAGGGCGTGGTGTACGTGCGGGCCGACGAGGTAGGGGACCGCACCTACCTGGCCCGGGTGCTGCGCAAGGTGGAGGACTCCCTGGAAAACCGCGCCCCCATCGAGGGCGTGGCCGACCGGCTGGCCGCCAATCTGGTGCGGGTGGGATTTGTGGTCACCGGCGGCACCCTGCTGCTCACGGGCAGCTTCTGGCGGGCCTTTACGGTCATGCTGGTCATGGCCTGCCCCTGCGCCACGGTACTGGCCGCATCCACGGCCGTGAGCGCGGCCATGAGCGCCGCGGCCCGGCGCAATATTCTCATCAAGGGCGGACGCTACCTGGAAGAGGTGGGCAAGGCGGATACGGTCTGCTTTGACAAAACCGGCACCCTGACCACCACGGAGCCGGAACTGGTCAAGATTCTGCCTGCTGGCCCGTTGGCCCCCCGCGGCACTGCGGCCCGGGAGATGCGCAAGGCCGAGGCCCGGCTGCTGCAACTGGTGGTTTCGGCCGAGGTGCATAACCATCATCCCCTGGCCCAGGCCATCAAATCCGAAGCCGGACGGCGCGGCATCGACGCGGTGCCCCATACGGTTTGCGAATACTTCCTCGGCAAGGGCATGCGTGCGGTGATCACCGGGGCCGAGGTGCTGGTGGGCAATCGCAAGCTCATGGAGCAGTACGGCGTTCGCGTGGGCAGCGTCTCCGCCAAGGTGTCGCCCCTGCGTCGCGAGGGCCGCACCGTGCTCTACGTGGCCCGGGAGGGCGACGTGGTGGGGCTGCTGGCCTTTGACAACAAGATCCGGCCTGAAAGCGTGGAGGTGATTTCCCGCCTGCTGCGCGGCGGCGTGCGCGATACCGTGCTCGTCACCGGGGACGAACCCAACGCGGCCATGCAGCTTTGCGACCGGATCGGCATCCGCGATTGCCATGCGTCCATCATGCCCGAGGACAAAGCCGCCCTGGTGGACAGCCTGCGCGAACAGGGGCGCTGCGTGCTCATGGTGGGCGACGGCATCAACGACGCGTTGGCCCTGGCCCGGGCGGACATCGGCGTGGCCATGGGCGCGGGCGGATCGGAAGTGGCCGTGGAGGCCGCGGACATCGCCCTGGTCAACGACGACCTGGCCGGGCTCGTCTATGTGCATTCCCTGAGCCGGACCACGATCCGCGTGGTGCATCAAAACTTCTGGATCGCCACCGGGTCCAACCTGGTGGGCGTGGTTCTGGGCGCGGCCGGACTGCTTTCCCCGGTCATGGCCGGGATGCTGCACGTGGTGCACTCCCTGGGCGTGCTGGCCAACTCTTCGCGGCTGCTGCGCTATGAACCGCCTGCCCTGGATGGCGGCCGTGAAGCCGATTGCCCAATGGATTCCCGGACGGAATCCTGCCTTTCCACATCCCAACCGGAGACAATTAATGGACTTTAATCTGCTGATGCCCCTGCGGCGTCATCTCACGGTGGCGCACCATGTGCCCGGACGAATTCGGATCAAGTTCGGCCTGGGTCTGCTGGCCGATCCTCAGGCCGGGAAGCTCATGGATGAGGCCCGCAAACAGGACCTGCCTCCCGCGGTCCGCTCCACGCGGCTGAACCCCCTGGGCCGGTCCGTGGTTATTGAATACGACCCGGAGACCCTGCCGCCCGCGCAACTGGCGGAACTGCTGACCACCAAGGACGCGGAACGCTTCACCACCCTGGCCAGGGAACTGAGCCAGGCGCTGGGGCTTGAAGTTTGAGGAGTGGCCCTTCCTGACGGGGGGCAGAACCGACAACGCGACAACACAACATCAAGGAGATGCAGTCATGGAACATACGGACCAGGCCAAACAGCCTTTGACCGAACCCAAACTCGGCGTGGCGCCCCAGCCCGGCGCTTTGTACCAGTACCACCCGGACCACGGCTTTGTGCCGGTCCAGCCCGTGGCGGGCGCGCCCTCCATGGCCGCCCGGCCCGGAGAGACGGCCATGGGTGGCGATCCGCTCCAAGGAGCCCGGCCCGAGGCGCAGCAGGCCCCGTACGGCGCATACACCAATCCCGCAGCCGCGGAATCCGCCATGCCGGGCCAGGGCTATTCGCAGGGAGCGGTCCAGCCCGGAGTGCCGGGGACGCCCGAGGGCGCGGAACCCAAATTCGACCAGAACCGTTGGGGCGAGGTCTACGGCGTGGTCAATGACGTGATGAACGGCGAGGCCGATCCCGGCAAGATTCTGGGACTGCTCCAGAGCGAAGGCGGGGAATTCTGGAAAGGCGCGGCCGTGGGCGCGGCCGCCGTGTTTCTCTTCAACAACGAGACCGTGCGCCATGCCCTGGCCGGTACGCTGGGCGCCATCTTCCCGGGTGGGGGCAGCTCCGGCAATCCCGGCGAATCCGGAGCCGAGGCCGCCAAGGCCGCTGAGGGGGATGCATCATGAGTAAACCTTCCAACGTGAAGACGCCCACTGTGGGCAGCGCTGTCTCCGGCGCAGCGGTATGCGGCATGGTGGCGGGCGGCACTGCGGCCGCGGCCCGTTCCATTCGTCAGGTGCGCGAAGGCTCCATGACACGACAGCAGGCCGTGGGCCGGGTTCTGCGCGAGGCCGGCAGCACGGGCCTGGCCTCGGGCGTGGCTGTGGGCGTGGTCGGCGGCCTGGGCCTGGGCGGGTTGCTGTCGCTCATGGGCGTGGCCGTGGTGGCTACGGGGACCAAATATGCCCTGGATTCCGTGATCAACGGACCGCAACAGGCCCAGGCCGTTGCCGGGACGGACGCGGCTCCGGCCGAGGAAAAGCCGGCCGCAAGCAAGCCTGCGCCCAAAGCAGCGGCCAAGGCTTCCACCAAGACCTCTGCCCGGTCCAGCAGCAAGGCTGCGTCCAAGCCCGCGGCTTCCGACGTGGAATAACCCTCCTCCGTTTAAGGATGGTTTGTCCGGATTTTTCTTTCCAACCCCAACCATGAAAGGAATCACAGATGAGCGAGCATTACGTGAACCAGCCCGCCCCGGGCGCCTCCTCCCAAGAGGGGGCCTATCTCCGCAATCCCCAGGAACCGTCCTATTACTACCATGACGCCAACCAGTACGCCGCGGTCCAGGGCGCGGCCCCGGCCGGAACCGAAGCGCAGCCTTTGCCCCGGGAGCCGCACGAGCAGTCCGTCCAGGCGGCCTCCAGCTCCGCACTGGGGTCCTGGTTCAACGTCACCAATTCCACATACCTCAAAGGGGCCCTCTTGGGCGCGGGCGTGGCTCTGGTGGCCACCAATCCCCGGGTGCAGCAGGCCGTGATTTCCGGTGCGGTGCGCCTTTGGGCGGGCATCCAGGGCGGTGTGGAAGAAATCAAGGAACAGGTGCGGGACGTCAAGGCCGAGTTGAGCCGGGAGGGTTAGGTTCATGGCTGCGGAGAGCAAGTCGGGCAAAGCGTCCGGCGGGGTGAGTCTGCGTGATAAGCGCACCTGGGCCAAGGCGGGCATGGCTGTTTCCCTGGGCACGCTGGTGGCCACCGGATTGCTGGAAAGCAGCCGGACCCCGGGGGTGAAGCGCCTGCATCTTTGGTCCGGATTCGCCCTGGTGGGCTTTTCCTACTGGCATTATTCGCTGTATCAGCGGTCCGCCACATCCACAACGGACAAAGGGGAACGCACGACATGAGCGCTGCCTTGCTCCCCCGGGGGAAGCGTCCCGCGTTTCGCGTCGTGCACGAGCTGCCGCAGCGTTTGCGGCTCAGCGGCGTGCATCTGCGTGATCCGAATCTGGATCTGGCGTATCTTGAGGCCACGCTGGCCGCCCTGCCCGGGGTGGTCAGCGTGCGCCTGAACCGCCGGGCTTGTAGTGTGGTGGTGCGGTACGACGGCCAGCCCGAAAACAGGGAGCGGATTTTGCTGCTGCTGGAAAATATTCCAGCCGAAGCCTATTTGCCCCGGCCGGACCGGAGCGATCCGCTGAGCTTGCCCACCGTGGTTTCCCAGGCCCTGGCCGCGGCCAGCACGCCCTGGCAACCACCCACGGTGAAAGCGCCGCTGAGCTGGCTGCTGGGGCTGCCCATCCTCAAGGAAGGGGCGGCCACTCTGCTGGACCGGGGGGTGAAGGTGGAGGTGCTGGACGCCGCGGCAGTGGGCTTTTCCCTGCTGCGGGGCGATTACGCCACAGCCAATGCCATCGTGGCCCTGCTGGGCATGGGCGGCTGGCTGGAGCAATGGACCGAGCAGCAGTCCGACGCTCTGCTCCGGAACTTGCTCCGGCCGCAGGTGGAAACGGTCTGGGTGGAGCGGGAGGCCAGAGAACAGGCCATTCCCTTTGATGAACTGCGCGTGGGAGATATCGTGATCTGCGGGCCCGGGGAACTGGTGCCCGTGGACGGCGTGGTGGCGGACGGCGAGGCCGCTCTGAATCAAAGCTCCATCACCGGGGAGTCCTTGCCCGTGCACGTGGCCCCTGGCGATGACGTGCTCTCCGGGGCCGTGGTGGAGGACGGGCGGCTGCGTATTGCAGCGCGCAACGTGGGCCGCGAGACCAGCATGGCCCGCATTGGCCGGTTTTTGGAGAACTCCCTGCGCCACCAGTCCGAATCCCAGAAGCACAGCGACCGGCTGGCGGATCAGCTGGTACCCGTGACCTTTGGCCTGGGCCTGGGACTGTTTGCCTTGACCCGGGACGTACGCCGGGCCGCATCAGTGCTCACCGTGGATTACTCCTGCGCCATCAAGCTGGCCGCGCCCGTGGCCGTCAAGTCCGGCATGTACGCGGCTGGTCATTGCGGCGTGCTGCTCAAGGGCGGCCAGGCCCTGGACCGCCTTGCCCGGGTGGATACCATGGTGTTTGACAAGACCGGCACCCTGACCCGGGGCGATCTGCACGTTACGGACCTGGTGCCCCTGACTGGTTCCAACGGCCAAGCCCTGGAGCCGGACGAACTGCTGGCCCTGGCCGCCGGAGCCGAGGAACACTACGGGCATCCCGTGGCCCGGGCCGTGGTGGCCGAGGCGCGAGAGCGCGGTCTGACGCTGCCGCCCATCAGCCAGGTGGACTTTATCGTAGCCCACGGGGTTTCCGCCTTTGTGCAGGGCGAGCAGGTGCTGGTGGGCAGCCGCCATTTTTTGGAGGATGACGAGGGCGTGGACTGCTCCGCGGTGGAGCACTCCGGCGCCGGGCTCCGGCACGAAGGCAAGTCGTTGCTGTATGTGGCGCGCAGCGGGCGTCTCGTGGGGGTCATTGCCCTGCGCGACGAACTGCGTCCCGAGGCGGCCCAGGCCCTGGCCGAGTTGAAGCAGCGGGGCGTGGAACGCGTGGTCATGCTCACGGGCGACCACCGGGAAACGGCTCGGGCCATTGCCGGCCAACTGGGCTGCGTGGACGAATTGCACTGGGAGCTTAAACCCGAGGACAAGGCGGCCCTGGTACGACGGCTTCAGGAAGAGGGGCGGGTTCTGGCCTTTGCCGGGGACGGCGTGAACGATGCGCCCGCGCTGTTGTCCGCGGATGTGGGCGTGTGCATGCCCGGCGGCGCGGACCTGGCCCGCGAGTCCGCCCAGGTGGTCTTGTTGCAGGACGACCTGCGGACCCTGGTGGTGGCGAGGGACATTGCCGAGCAGAACCGCCGGGTGTTGAGCCGCTCGTTCCGGGCTGCCGTGGGCGGCAACTCCGCTATTTTGCTGTTGGCGGCCTTGGGCAAGCTCTCGCCCGTGGCGTCGGCCCTGTTGCACAACGCAGGCACCCTGGCCATTTTGGGATATGCGGCCCGTAGCGGCGGAAAGCGGCCGGGCTCGGCGCTGGAGCTGGATAAGGAATACAACCCCGGAGAACCATTTTGATACACGCGAGTTTTGCGGACGCCCCCTGCGGCAAACCCTTGCGGGTGGAACGCATTGTGGAACCGCTTCTGGAAGAACGGCTGGCCCGGATGGGCATCTTCCCTGCCAGCGAGGTGACCCGACTGGACGGGGACGCGGACCTGCACGCGGTGCGGGTTCGTAGCGCCCGGGGCGAAGTGGTCCTGGGCGGCGGCATGGGCGGCAAGGTGGTGGCCCACCTGGATGACGGCCGCATGCTGCCCCTTACGGACCTGAAACCCGGCGAACGCGGGCATGTGGAAACCGTGAACGGCGGCACGGAACTCACTGAGGCCCTGGCGGCCCTTGGCCTGGAAAGCGATGAGGAAATCGAATTGGTGCGGCGGTTGCCGTCCATGGAATACGTGACCCTGGTGCTTGGCCGGGGTCGGGTCCGGCTTTCCGAGGGCATGGCCGCCAAGATCCTGGGCCGCATGGGGGATCTGGAATGCCAGTTCGCCAATGCCCGGGCCGGGGTGGACTTCCAGGTGGAGCGCATCATCGGCGGACAACGCGCCCGACGGGCCATTGCCTCCCTGGGCGTGCACCCCGGGGAAGCGCTGCGGCTGCTGGCCGTGGAAAAGGCCCCCCATTACCGCCTGGCCGCTGGGGAGCGGTTCATCCTTTGCAGCGCCGAGGGATTGCGCCTGTTTCTCCGGCCCGAGCAGGCCGGTCAGGTCATTGTGGGATTTGCTGGAACAAAGGAGCGGGACAATGAAGAGCGCGCGTGAGGTCTTCTTGCAGTTTTTGCAGCGCCAGGGCATGACCATGACCCCGCAGCGGGCCACCATTGTGGAGGTTTTTCTCCATGAAGAGGGGCACTTCTCGCCGGAGCAGCTCTACATGGCCGTGAACAAGGCGGATCCCGCCATTGGGCAGGCCACGGTGTACCGGACCCTGAAGCTGCTGACGGATTCGGGGCTGGCCGCCACTCTGGACATGGGCGACGGAGCCACGCTGTATGAGCATGGCTACGGGCACGCGCACCACGACCACCTGATCTGCGTGCGTTGCGGCGGGAAAACGGAAATCGTGGACCATGTCATTGAAGAGCGGCAGGAGCGTATTGCCGAAAAACATGGCTTTGAACTCACGCGGCACAGCATGTTGCTGTACGGGGTCTGTCCCCGGTGCCGGGGCAAGCGCGGTGGGTCCGGCTGAGGTTGACCCGGATATTTGATTCCCCGTGATGCTGGAGACGTCTTGCGGATAAACGGCCCCGATCCATTCGGGGCCGTTTGCGTGTTGGGTCAGGCCGAGGCAGGGGTTGCCTTGTCTGGAGCTGTTGCGTCCTTTTCCTGGGCGGCAGCGGAATTGCGGGCAGAATCGGCCTTGGCCTCCTGGCGGAGTTGATCCCACTCCCGGCGCGCCCGGCGGTATTTGTCGGCGGTCCAGTCCGAAACCTTCAGTCCGGCGCGGATGGTGCCCACGGCCACGGGCCGCCAGGCGCCGGTCTTGTACAGCGCGTAAGCCGCGGTGCCCACCAGTGCGGTGCCCACCAGTCCCGGAATGCTTCGAAGATACAGACTCATGGCAAGATCCTCCTTGCTGCGGGTGCATTGTTTGAGGCGTTTTTGTGTTTCTCCAAGCGGTAGCCCCGGGCCGGGGATCCGTGCAAACCGTGAAAATGATATTCAACGGAATATGTCGGGACCGGGTCGCACGGCGGAAAATGGATCCGCCCGGGAAGTGTAGGTCAATGCGACCGATGCGTCAGGTGGAGCGCCCTTTTTTCTGTTTGTGCGGGCCGTGGCACTGGCCGCAATGGATGTACCCGGGACGCTCGGGCAAGTGGGGCGTGTCCGGAGTTTCGGCCTGCCAGTCCGGGCGGGCGTCGGCCCGGTCCAGCCGGTCCCGGCAGCTTTTGCAGATGCCGCGCAGTTCCATGACGCATTCGTACAGGTGGAAGCCTTCCTGGCGGGCCGCCTCGTGCTGGAGGCAATGCAGGTAGGGATTGTCCAGGGGCAGGCTCTTGCCGCAATGTTCACAGACCAGCCGGCAATAGTGGCCGGTGACGCCTTCGTACCGGGTCACGCCGTCGCTTTGGAGCATGCAGCGGGCCACTCCGGACTGCAACAGGTGCTTGAGGGTTCGATACACTGTGGAAAGACTGATGCCCTGGTCCAGCCCATGCACCTCGTGAAAAAGCTCCTCGGGGGAGACGGCCTGGTCCAGGGTGATGAACACGTTGAGGATCAGTTTGCGCTGCTGGGTCAGCTTCAATCCGTTAGCGACCAGATACTCCTTAAAAATATGATGTTGTGGGTTCATGCGTAGACAGCTCGCTTTCCTGCTTTGGAAAGGGCTTTAACGTCCTTTCCTTTTTCGGTTTTTAATACGGTTGAGACGGGGTGCAGCATTTCTTTTTTCGGTCCTTGACTGGTCCAGGGGAGTGTTGTTTCAACCAGTTCCCTCGGTATTGCAAATTATTGTCAACTCCGGCTCCGGCAAAGCCAATTTCTGGACTCTTATTGAAAATGAATTTCAATATCTTCTTTTCGTTGACTCCTTGTGTGCCGGGGTTTATCACCGATACCGAAATTCATTCTCAATTGCAATGCGATGCAAACGATCTTTTTTGAGGAGGAAAGGCTGGTGAAGACGCTCAAGACCGTGAAGACGGGGGGCATTGCCCTGGTGATTGCCGTGGACGGCGGCCGCCGCGTGCGCACCCGTCTGGAGTCACTGGGGATTTTCCCCGGCGTCCAGTTGGAGGTGCTGAACAACAATAACGGCCCCATGGTGGTCTCCCTCGGCGAAGGGGGAGTCATGATTGAGCGCGGTGTGGCCGAGAAGATCGTGGTGGCCTGACGCCGCGCCGCCTCCGGACGGGGGCCGGGACCTTTGTCCCGGGGACGCGACAAAGCCGCGGCGGAAGGGACCTGCGACGCCTGCCCGCCGGACGCGGATACAAACATTTCGGAAAAGGGAGTCAGGAAATGACGTTGGAAGAAGTCGGGCCAGGCCTGCAATGCGTGATGGTGGATATTCATGCCACCGGCGCCTTGGGGCAGCGGCTCATGGATTTGGGGTTTTACCCCGGTGCCCGCATCCGCGTGGTGCGCAATGCTCCGCTTGTGGACCCTGTGGAACTTGAACTGGATGGGTACCACGTCAGCATCCGCCATGAAGAGGCGCGAAACGTGGAGGTGGAACCCGCATGAGCGCAAAACGTTTTCTGGTGGCCTTGTCCGGCCAGCCCAACTGCGGCAAATCCACCATCTTCAACATGCTCACCGGGGCGCGCCAGCATGTGGCCAACTATCCCGGCGTCACTGTGGAGAAGAAGACGGGCCGTTACTCCCGGGATCAGGTCGAGGTGGAGCTGGTGGACCTTCCGGGGACCTACAGCCTGACCTCCTACTCCCTGGAGGAACGGGTCGCCCGCGACTTTTTGCTGCATGACAGGCCCCGCGTGGTGGTGGACGTGGCGGACGCGTCCAATCTGCGGCGCAATTTGTACCTCGCCCTACAGCTCCTGGAGATGGAAATCCCCATGGTGCTGAACCTGAACATGATGGACGTGGCCGGGCGGCGGGGCATGCGCGTGGATGATCAGGGACTGGCCAACCGTCTCGGCGTCCGCGTGGTTCCCACCGTGGGCAAGAAAGGACGCGGCGGCGAGGACCTCAAACAGGCCATTGCCAAAGCCGCCCGCGAGGGGGGCAATTGCGATTTTCAGATTCATTATGGGGCCATGGAGCCTTATCTGGAGCGGCTGCGCCAGGCGCTCATGGAGGATGGGGCCGTAGCCTCGGCCTATCCGTTGCGCTGGCTCTGCGTCAAACTTATGGAAAACGATTCCGAGGCGCGGGAGCTGCTGAAAAAGCAACACGCGGACGCGGAGCTGCTGCTTCCCCGGGTGGAGGAATTACGGGCCGAGTTTGAGCGGGACCACAAGCTTTCCGCCGAGCGGCATATCGCCTTTGCACGGCATCGTCTGGCCGGGGAACTGCACAAGGAGTTCGTGCAGCACCCTGAAGAAAAACGGCATTCGCTTTCCGACCGGGTGGACCGGTTCGTGTGCCACCGTTTTTTCGGCCCGCTGATTTTGCTGCTTATTCTTCTGGTTCTTTACGAAGTTGCCATCGTTTTCGGCAACTGGCTGGCGCTCAAGGCCTGGCCCATCTGGGGATCGCTGGAGGCCTTTGTGGCCGGAGTGTTGCCGGATCCAGGCTTTCTGGAAGACCCGCTGCTGCGTTCGTTGGGGACCTGGGTGGTCAAGAGCATCACCGCCATTCTCAACTATCTGCCCATCTTCTTCCTGTTGTTTGCCTTGATCGCCATCCTGGAAGACAGCGGATACATGCCGCGCATGGCCTTTATCCTGGACCGGCTCTTCCGGCGGTTCGGTCTGCATGGGCAGTCCACCCTGCCGCTGATCCTGGGTGGGGTGTACGTGGGCGGCTGCGCCATTCCCGGCGTCATGGCCACCAAGGCCATTCCGGATGAGCGGGCCCGGCTGGCCACCATT
>JAQVYA010000074.1 GCA_028708865.1 Desulfovibrio sp.
CAGACGGTTCGGGATTACCACCGGGATGGTTGTGCACCAGAATCATACCCGAGGCCTCGTGACGCAGGGCCAGGGACAACACTTCCCGCGGGTAGACCGCGGTCTGATCCACGGTGCCCTTGCTTACGCACTCCCAGGCCCGAACGCGATTTCTGTTATCCACCAGGGCGATCCAGAACTCCTCCACGCCCTTGGTGCCGAACCGGGCCTTGGCTCCCTCGGCCACCCGGTCCGGGTCGTCCAACACCTCCCGGCGCTGGGGGCTGGGTTCCTTCATGCGGGCCCAGACCTCCCGATAGAGCTTCCAGGAAGACAGCAAGGCCGCCCCAAACCCCTTGACCCGCAGGAGCTGGGCGTCCGGGGCGTAGAGCACGCCGTGTAGGGTGCCGAACCGGGTCAGCAATTCCTTGGCCAGGGGTTTGGTATCCTGGCGGGGCAGGGTGCGGGCCAAAAGCAGTTCCAACACTTCATAGTCGGCCAGGGAACGCGGCTCGCGGTCCAGCCGTTCGCGCAGGCGTCGGCGGTGGCCGTGATAATGCGGTGTATCCATGAGCCTCCTCTCTTGCGGGACGATCTCCCAAAGGTCGGTCAGTTTGCCTCAGACACGCGGCGCGGGTCAATGTTGGGACGGGGAAGCAAAAAACGGCCCGGAAGAATACCGGGCCAAAGCGTCAGCCGCGGTAGATGCGGCTGAGATCGGCCACCAGCTTGTCCAGGGCCTGATCCGTACGGCGCTCACCGGACTTGACGCCCAGCTCCGCAGCCATGCAAAGATCAAACAAGGCGGCCACGCCCCGAGGCCCGAGCCGACGGGCCAGGGAGGTTTTTTTCTTGACCACAAAGGGATGCACCTTGGCGCGCTGCTCCTCACCGGCAAGGATCAGCCCCAGGATGCGCGCTTCCCGGGCCAGGGACCCCAGCAAGGGGAAAAGCATCTGCTCCTTGGGCTGCTTGAGGTGATCGCGCAGCACGCGCTGCCAGATGTCGCGGGGATTGCCGCCCTGGCTCAGGGCGTCGGTAAAGGCGAAAAAATCCATTTCCCGGTCCGTGGCCACCAGGTCGGCCAGTTGCGGGGTGACCCGGCGTCCGGGTCCGGCGGCTAGGTCCACCTTTTCCAGCTCCAGCGAGGCGGCGCGGGCGTCGCAGGGCAGTACACCGGCCAGAGCCTGCTGCGCCCCCGGCGCGAGTTCAAGCCCTTGCTCCCCGGCCCAGCGGCGGACAAAATCCCCCATGGTTTGACGGTTCAGCCCGGGCTGCTCCCAAACCCAGCCCCGTTTGGCAGCAGCCTTCCAGAGGGGGCGGCGGGCCAGCGCCGCGGGCACGGGCGCTTTTTTCTTCCACTCCCCTTCCAGGCAAAAAACCGGCAATACGCTGGAAGGCTTGGCAGCCAGGGCCCCGGCAATGCGGTCCCAATCGTCCACCTTGAGCAAATGGCCGCGCCGCAGGACAACAGCCTTGGGCGTGGCAAAAAGATTTTGAATGGTGAGGTCCTGCCAAAACCCTTCCGGCAGGGGCGGATCATCATCCCCCCAGTAGACTCTGCGCTCATACTCCGGAGCCGAGCCCAGTTCGGCCTCAATCCGGCGGGAGATCAGCTGTCCGTCCGGGCAGACAAGAAAAAGCACGTCCGGCCGGGGCATTGCTCAATACCTCTGGGCAAGCCGGTCCACGGCCCGCCGCACGGCCAGTTCGGTTACGGCCATGTCCGCCGCCGTGGTGGAGTTGCCGAAGTAACTCTCGCTCTCGCCCACCATGTCGGAACTCCAGACCACCTGGTCCGTGGTGCGGGAGACCAGATCAATGCGCATGGAAATACTGGCTGAATAGCGCAGGGTTTCGTCGTCTTCGTCGCGCACCTTGGAACTACGGCTGTAACGGTCAATGACGATGCGCACCAGCAAATCCGCCTGGTTGCGGCTGGTCCAGCGCGTCCAGCCCCGGCGGGTCAATTCGTCGCGCAGCACGGAACGCAGACGCGGCCCAAGCCAAGTCTGGAGTGTGGGGTTCTCCACGCTGTCCATGCACAGGGAGCGCTGATCCTCGGGGAGCACCACCGGCCCTTTGGAGGCCAGTTGGTAGCCGCACCCCGAAAGCAGCACCAGCAATACGGGCAGGCCAAGAATCTTGAACCAGGCTGTTCCGGACATAATGTCCCCTCAGACTTTGCGCCTCCACGGCAGGCGCGGTCGCGCCGTTCCTGCGGCGTCCTTGAAAACGCGGTGCGCCGGAGTCGCTCCGGACCGATTCCCTGTGAAAACGGCACGGACGCGGCCCCGGCGTCACGCTTGTTCGTCCCGGCCGGACCGCCGCCCCTGCGGAGCCCGGACCGCACCGGAACAACCCATCCTGTGTACGGCGGCCGCCTTAGCGGACCACCACGTTCACCAGTTTGCCGGGCACAAAAATCACCTTGACCACCTGCTTGCCTTCCAGGTGACGGGCCACGTTTTCCACGGCCAGGCATGCGGCCTTGACCGCGTCCTCGTCCGCATCGCGGGCCACGCTGACCTGGCCGCGCACCTTGCCGTTCACCTGGGCCACCACGGTGACCTCGTCGGTAACCAGGGCGGACTCGTCATACCGGGGCCAGGGCTGGTCAGCAATCACGCCCTCCTCGTGACCGATGGCCTCCCAGATCTCCTCGCACACATGCGGGGCCATGGGCGACAGCAGGGTCACGGCCGTGGCCAGCGCCGAAGACAGGAAGCAGCGCCCCTGCTCGTCGGCCTTGAGCTGATCCTTGAGCTGGTACATCTCATTGACCAGCTCCATGATGGCGGCAATGGCGGTATTGAATTGGAAACTGTTTTCAATGCTGCGGGTGACGCGGCGCACAGTGTCGTGCTCCTTGCGGCGCAACTGCTTGACCGCTTCGGAAAGTTCGCCCGTAGCCGGATGGCACGGCTGCACGCAGACCAGCCCGTCCTCCAGCTCCTCGGCCAGCCGCCAGAGACGGCCGATGAACCGATACGCACCGTCAATGCCCCGGTCCGACCATTCCAGTTCCTTTTCCGGCGGAGCCGCAAACAGAATGAACAGCCGGGTAGCGTCGGCGCCGTACTTGGCGATCATGTCGCCAGGGTCCACCACATTGCCCTTGGATTTGGACATCTTGGCCCCGTCCAGCACCACCATGCCCTGGGTGAGCAGATGCTCGAAGGGTTCGTCCGCGGTGATCAGCTCTTCGTCGCGCAGCACCTTGGTGAAGAAGCGGGCGTAGAGCAAATGCAAAATGGCGTGCTCAATGCCGCCGATGTACTGGTCCACAGGCATCCAGTAGTCCACGGCCTGCGGATCAAAGGGGGCGGAGTCGATGCGGGCGTCGGTGTAGCGCAGGAAATACCAGGAGGACTCCACAAAGGTGTCCAGGGTGTCGGTTTCGCGCCGAGCCGGTTTGCCGCACCGGGGACAGGGCACGTTGACCCAGTCCTCCAGGAAGGGCAGCGGCGACTTGCCATCCTCGCGCAGGGCCGCGTCCTCGGGCAGCACCACGGGCAGCTGGTCTTCGGGCACGGGCACGGCGCCGCACTCAGGGCAGTGGATAACCGGGATGGGCGCGCCCCAGTACCGCTGGCGGGAGATGTTCCAGTCACGCAGCCGGAAATTCACCGTCATACGGCCCAGGTCCTGCTCCTCCAGGTGCTCCACAATGCGCTTTTTGGCCTCTTCGTTGGGCAAGCCGTCAAAAGGAGCGGAATTCACCAATACGCCCGGCTCGGTGTAGGCCTCGGTCAGGGTCTCGGGCTCCAGGTCGCGATCCTCGGGGCGGATCACCACCTGCATGGGCAGGTCATACTTGCGAGCAAAGTCGAAATCGCGCTGGTCGTGGGCGGGCACGGCCATGACAGCGCCCGTGCCGTAGCCCATGAGCACGAAGTTGGCCACATAGATGGGCATTTCCCGGCCTGAAACCGGGTTGATGCAGTACGCCCCGGTGAAGATGCCTTCTTTTTCCGTATCATCGGCCGCGCGGTGGAACTTGTCCATGTTCACGCACTTGTTCACAAAAGCGCGCACTTCGTCAGCACGGTCCGTGCCGCTGATGAGTTTTTCCACCAGGGGATGCTCGGCGGCCAGGCTCATGAAGGTGGCCCCGTACAGGGTGTCGGGCCGGGTGGTGAACACGTCCACGGTCTCGTCGCTGTCCTTGATGCGGAAGGTCAGCTCTGCGCCGTAGCTCTTGCCGATCCAGTTGGACTGCATGGTCAAGACGGGATCGGGCCACTTTTCCTTCATTTTATCAAGCCACTGAAGCAGCTCGTCCGCATAGTCCGTGATGCGCAGGAACCATTGTTCCAATTCCTTTTGCACCACGACACTGTCACAGCGCCAGCATTTGCCGTCCTCAACCTGCTCGTTGGCCAGCACGGTCTGGCAGGTATCGCACCAGTTCTGCATGGCGTTTTTGCGGTAGAGCAGTCCTTTTTCCATGAACTTGAGGAAAAAAAGCTGTTCCCAGCGGTAGTATTCGGGACGGCAGGTGGCCAGTTCGCGCTTCCAGTCATAGGAATATCCCAGGCGTTTGAGCTGCTCGCGCATTTCCCCGATGTTGGCGTAGGTCCATGCGGCGGGGTGGGTGTTATGCTTGATGGCTGCGTTTTCCGCAGGCATGCCAAAGGCGTCCCAGCCCATGGGATGCAGCACGTTGCAACCCTGCATACGCTTGTAACGGGCCACCACGTCGCCGATGGAATAGTTGCGCACATGGCCCATGTGAATTTTGCCCGAAGGGTACGGAAACATTTCTAGGACGTAATACTTTTCCCGGTCCGGATCCGCCTGGACTTCAAAACAGCCGCTTTCGCTCCAGTTCCGTTGCCATTTTTTTTCTACGGCTTCGGGTTCGTACTTGCCTAAGGCCATGGGTCTTCCTTTAGCAGGCCGGGACAAGCGGCAAATCGCGCCGCCCCACGGTCCATCTTCCGTACACCGGGAGCGCGCCGGGCATGGACATGTTGGGGATTTGCGTCTTACCGCTCTGAACAGCCTTTTGATTTCGACTTGTTCAACAGTCTGTTAAAACGTCTTTCGCTCGCCCAGAGCGCCGCTTTCCACGGCCCGGGCCGCTGCGTCCAGAATGCCGTTGATGAAGTTGCGGGAATTGCCGTCCCCGAACTCCTTGGACAGCTCAATGGCCTCGTTGATGGCCACCTTGAGCGGGAGTTCCGTGTGCAGCATCTCAAACAGGGCCAGCCGCAGGATGGTCAGCTCCACCTTGGCGATGCGTTCCAGCTTCCAATGTTTGGAATGCTCCGCAATGACCGAGTCCAGCTGCTTGGTGCGGCAAAACACGCCCAGGGCGAGGTCGTGGGCGAATTCGCACACGGTCTCGTTTTCCGTGGCCAGTACGGCCGGATTTTCGGCAAAGTCCCGCTCCAGAGCGGAGACATCCGCCGAGGAGGAAAAACTCTGGCCGAACAGCACCTGGAACGCGAGCATACGGCCCCGGCGGCGGTTGCTCTTACGGGCGTTGCCCGCCCCCTTGCGGGGAGCCTTGAAATCGTCGCTCATGCGTCTACAACTGCTCCATGACACGGATGGTCTCGAGCACGGCCGAAGCCGCCTCCACACCCTTGTTGCCCGCCTTGGAGCCGGCCCGCTCAATGGCCTGCTCCAGGGTATCGCAGGTAAGCACGCCAAAGCCCACGGGCAGGTTGCTCTCCAGGCTTACGTGGGCTAGGCCCTTGGCGCACTCATTGGCCACGAAGTCGAAGTGCGGAGTGGCCCCCCGGATCACGGCGCCCAGGCAGATGATGCCGTCGTACTTGCCGCTCTGGGCCAGCTTGCGGGCCACCACGGGCATCTCAAAAGCGCCGGGCAGGCGCACCAGGGTCATGTCCTCGCGGTCCATGCCGTGGCGGGTCAGGTAATCCACGGCCCCGGAAACGAGGCGATCCACGATGAAATCGTTGAAGCGTGCGGCCACCAGGGCCACTTTGACGCCTTTGGCCTCCAGGCGGCCTTCAATGGTCTGAATATGCGGCATCGGTTCCTCCGAAAAACTGGTTAGCTGTTGGCTTCGCCATCAAGATGCAGCATGTGCCCCATCTTGTCCTTCTTGGTGCGCAGGTAGCCCATGTTGTAGGCGCAGGCCCCGGTCTCGATGGGCACCCGCTCCACGACCTCCAAGCCGTAGCCTTCCAGGCCCACCATCTTTTTGGGGTTGTTGGTCATGAGCCGCATCTTGGATACGCCCAGGGCCACGAGGATCTGCGCGCCGGTTCCGTAGTCGCGCATATCCGGGGGAAAGCCCAGGCGCTGGTTGGCTTCCACAGTATCCAGACCCTCGTCCTGCAAGTGGTAAGCCCGGATCTTGTTGCCCAGGCCGATGCCCCGGCCTTCCTGACGCATGTAAAGCACCACGCCCTTGCCCTCGCGCTCGATCATGCACATGGCGTCCGCAAGCTGGTTGCCGCAATCGCAGCGCATGGAACCGAACACGTCGCCGGTGAGGCACTCGGAATGCACCCGGACGAGCACGGACTCATGGGGATTGATGTCCCCCTTGACCAGGGCGATGTGCGTCTTGCCGTCGGCCTCGCAATGAAAAGCCACGGTGCGGAAGTGGCCGTAGCGCGTAGGCAGGTCCGCCTCGGCGGTCTTGCTCACGGTGCCGCCGCCAAAGCGCATGCGGTAGGCGATGAGATCCTTGACCGCGCAAATCCGAAGGCCGTGTTTTTCCGCAAAGGGCTCAAGGTCCTTCATGCGGGCCATGGAGCCGTCGTCGTTCATGATCTCGCAGATCACGCCCGCGGGCTTCATTCCGGCCAGTCCGGCCAGATCCACGCTGCCTTCGGTCTGCCCGGCGCGTACCAGGGTGCCGCCTTCGCGAGCTCGCAAAGGGAACACGTGCCCGGGGGTAACGATGTCCTGAGGCTGCACGCCGTCATCCACGGCCGTGAGAACGGTATGGGCGCGGTCAAACGCGCTGATGCCCGTGGTCACGCCCTCGGCGGCCTCGATGGAGAGGGTGAAGTTTGTGCCGAACTGGGACTTGTTGGTCTGGGTCATAAGCGGCAGGTTCAGCCGGTCCACCAGTTCCGGGGCCATGGCCAGACAGATCAGGCCGCGGCCTTCCTTGGCCATGAAGTTGATGATTTCAGGGGAGACCTTTTCTGCGGCACAGACCAGATCGCCTTCGTTTTCGCGGTCCTCGTCGTCCACCATGATGACCATGCGACCGGCGCGAATGTCCTCAATTGCTTCTTCTATGGTGCAAAGCGGCATTGTTGTTCCTCGCAAACGATTTACCCGGCAGCGGCGCCAGGGCGCGCCCGCCACCGGGACCCCCTTCCATACCCTAAAGCCCTTCCGAAGTTAAGGGGGGAATTATACATATCTATTATCCAGATATACCAACTTGTTAAGGTATTCACACTAAGATTTGACGCAGGCGGTCCTGGTTTTGCAGCGTGTTTTCCATTTACCCGGCACGACAAACCCACCGGAGGTCCGCTGTTTCATGCCGCGATTTTGCCATTTCGCCGTCCTGCCGACGGTTCAAGCAAGGCTTGAACCGGATTCCCCCCAAAAAAGCCGCAGGTCCCTGCCGGAACAAACTCCCGGCAAGGACCTGCAACAATCCGCCTGCTCAGGACGCCAACGCCCTGCGGGATCAAAAGCCGTGCTTGCGCAAAAACTCCTCGGTGAGTCCGCCCTTGGTCTCGGCCTCTTCTCCACTCCAGGCCGGAGCGGCCCCGGTATAGGCGGCGAGCATGCGCTGCACGTAGCGGCCGATGAGGTCCACCTCCATATTCACCTTGCGCCCCGGAGACCACTCGGAAATGGTGGTTTCCTCCTGGGTGGCGGGAATGATGTTCACCGTGAGCCAATGCTCGCCGCAACGGTTCACGGTAAGGCTGATGCCGTCCAGGGCCACGGACCCCTTGGGCACGACCAGTGGACCGAATTCCCGTGGAAAACGAAGATGGTAGGCCCGGGACTGACCGGCCGGGGTGATGGATTCCACTTCGGCAAAGCAGTCCACATGGCCGCTGACCAGATGGCCACCCAAGCGGTCTCCCAGGGCCAGGGCCCGCTCCAGGTTCACGGAGGACCCGGCCCGCAGCAGTCCCAAATTGGTGCGCTCCAGAGTCTCGCGGCTGGCATAGGCCGTAAACCATCGTTCCCCAAAGGTTTCCACCGTGAGGCAGGCTCCGTTCACGGCGATGGATTCGCCCTTGACGATGTCGCTCAACGCATATCGCGCCCGGATGCGAAAACGGGTTTCCCCGCCACGGGCATCCGCCGCCTCAATGGTTCCCATGCCTTGGACCAATCCTGTGAACATCCGCGTCCCTTTGGAGATAACCCTTTGCGGGCCGGGGGAAAACGCCCTTGGGCACCGGCCCGCAAAGGTACTCCCTTACGTTCTGATTATGCCTGGAACCGGACCTTGCGGGCCGCTTCCAGCGTTTTTTCAAAGTCCTCGTCCGTATGGGCAAAGGACGTGAAGGTGCATTCAAATCCGCTGGGCGCAATATTCACGCCCTGGGCACGCATCTGCTCGTAGTATTTGGAAAAGGATTCCCCATCCGCCGTGGAGGCGCTGGGGAAGTCCGTGACCGGTCCTTCGGTGAGGAACAGGGTGAAGATGGATGCCACGTGGTTCAGGGTCACGGGCAAGCCCTTGGATTCCAGAATGGACTTCAGCTCCGTGGCCAGGGCCAGGGTGCGCTCTTCCAGGGCTGCGTAGTCCTGCTTTTGCAGTTCGCGCAGAGTGGCCAACCCCGCGGCCATGGCCACCGGGTTCCCGGACAGGGTCCCGGCCTGGTACACATCGCCGCAGGGGGCGATGCGCTCCATGATTTCCCGCTTGCCGCCGTAGCAGCCCACAGGGAACCCGCCGCCGATGATCTTGCCCAGGCAGGTCAGGTCCGGGGTAATGCCGAACCGCTTTTGGGCGCCGCCCAGGTCCACGCGAAATCCGGTGATGACTTCGTCAAACACCAGCAGCGCGCCGAATTCGTCGCACAGGGAGCGCAGACCCTGGAGCCATTCCGGCCCGGGCAGGACGCACCCCATGTTCCCGGCCACGGGCTCCACGAACACGGCCGCCACCTGGTCCGGATGGGCCTCAAAAAGCTGCCGCACTCCGTTCAGGTCATTGTAATGGGCCAGCAGGGTTCCGGCCACGAAATTTTCTGGCACTCCGGGAGTGCCGGGGATGGACAGGGTGGCCACGCCCGAACCGGCCGAAGCCAGGAAACAGTCGCTGTGTCCGTGGTAGCCGCCATGGAACTTGATGACCTTGTCCCGACCCGTATAGGCCCGGGCCAGGCGCAGGGCGCTCATGGTGGCCTCGGTGCCGGAGTTGACCATGCGCACCATATCCACGGAGGGAAGAATCTCGCAGAGCAGCTCGGCCAGCAGCACCTCATCCTCGCAGGGCGCGCCAAAGCTGGCCCCGGCCTCCACGGCCCGCTGGGCGGCCTCTTGCACGGCCGGATGCGCATGCCCCAGAAGCATTGGTCCCCAGCTCATGACGTAGTCCAAAAGTTCCTGCCCGTCCGCGGTCCACATCTTGGATCCGGCGGCCCTGGCAATAAAGAGCGGATCACACCCCACGCTGCGACACGCGCGCACCGGGCTGTTCACGCCGCCGGGCAATACGCGGCAGGCACGTTCAAAAAGGCTCGTGGAATCAGGCATTGGTCGGTCTCTCCCATTTGAAATAGCGCATGGAGCTTTTTTTCAGCTCTTTGATGCTGTTGACCATGGTGTATTCGGTCAGGCCCGTGATTTCAGAAAGCTCCGCAGCCACCCGGGCGCAGTCGCCCGGATTTTCGCCGTGCATCATGGTATAGAAATCATACGGCCATTCCGGATAGGTGCGGCGGCGGTAGACGTGGCTGATCTCCGGCCGCGAGGAAAAAATGCGCCCCAATTCGTCCGGGTCGCGATCCCCGGCAATCCAGGCCACCATGGCATTGTGGCCGTAGCCCGCCTTCTGGTGGCGCAGGGTGGCGCCGAACCGGCGCAGGATGCCTTCCTCCTTGAGACGCCGCACCAGCTCCAGCACGACGCTCTCCTCCACGCCCACGGCGTCGGCAATGTCGCGAAAGGGAGTGGGGCCGCGCCCCAGGTCGTCACCGGCCAGGGCAAGAATCCGTTGTTCGGTTTCGGTAAACTGCGGTTTGGGCATGCGGTGTCCATACCTGCTTGCCGCCCGCGATGCAACAGCTCTCCACGGCGCGGCCGCGAAAACCGCACCACGGCCATTCCCACTTGGGGGCTTGGGGGCCCTCCGGTAATTTGTGCGCAGCTTCGCCCTGCCACGCACGCAGCGCAAAGGCGGCACATCAGGACTATCGCATCAGGAATACCACGCCGGGGCAGGAACCATAGCCACTGATCAGGGGCATACCCCAGGGCCGCATCGTGCGTACCGCCGAACACTTGCGCGGGTGGGCGCGCCCGGGTATCATAACCCGATGAACAAACCAACCCATTCCCTCCGCGTCAGCGTTCTCGGAGCCGGTGCCTGGGGCACCACCCTGGCGGACATGCTCGCCCGCAACAACGTGCCCACCACCCTTTGGGTGCGCGAACCCGAGCTGGCCGAACGCATGCGCGAACACCGCGTCAACGACGCGTTCCTGCCGGATGTGAGCATTGCCCCGGAACTGGGCATTGAAAGCGACCCGGCCAAGGCCCTGGCCCAGGCGAACGTATTCCTGCTGGTGGTACCCAGCCAGTTCATGCGCGCCACCCTGGAAAACTTCCGCGATCTGCTGCCCCGACGTCCGGTCATGGTCTGCGCCAGCAAAGGCATTGAGCTGGAATCCCTGGCCCCCATGTCCCGGGTGGTGGCCGAGGCCCTGGAAGAAAAGGCCCCGCGCTACGCCTCCCTTTCCGGCCCCTCCTTTGCGGCCGAGGTCAGCCGGGACATGCCCACGTCCGTGGCCCTGGGCTGCGCGGACCTGGACCTGGCGCGTCAATTGCGCGAACTGTTTTCCACCCCGTTTTTCCGCGTCTATTCCACTCCGGACTACCGGGGCGTGGAGCTGGGCGGCGCCGTCAAAAACGTCATCGCCCTGGCCGCGGGCATGTCCGACGGACTGGGCTTCGGGCATGATGCCCGGGCCGCGCTGATCACCCGCGGACTGGCGGAGATGAGCCGTCTGGGCGAAGCCATGGGCGCACAGGAGCGCACCTTTATGGGCCTTTCCGGTATGGGAGACCTGGTGCTGACCTGCACGGGCGACCTCTCCCGCAACCGTCAGGTGGGCCTCAAGCTCGGCCAGGGACGCCCCCTGGACCAGATCATGGGCGAAATGAACGCTGTGGCCGAAGGCGTGAAGACCGCCAAGTCCCTCTACGCCCTGGCGCAAAAACTTGGCGTGGAACTGCCCATCACGGAACAAGTCTACCGAATTTTGTACCAAGACGCAGAACCCCGCGAGGCCGTCACCCGGCTTATGGGACGAGCCCTCAAGGACGAGTAATCCTTAAAAATATACCACGCAAAGGTGGGGTCGGGAGGGGCGAAGTACTTGCCCCTCTTGTGCTGAAATAAAATTATGCTATACTTGTTATACCGAACCAAAAACAGAAGCCGGATAACAAGTGTGGACCATGCCGAACGACCCTATTGCCTTCTGTTTCTTCCCTGCTCAAAAAAACGCCCTGCTCGCCGCAGTGGTGGTAACGCTGCGCCGGGGTCCTGCCGGGGCTGAGACCACCCCGCTGTCCGCGCTCCGGACGCTTTGCCTGCTGCTCCTGGCTGCGGCCCTGTTGCCCGCCCTGGGGCGTCCCCTTCCGGCCCGGGCCTACAGCTTTCCGCAAGAGGTGCTGGACGGCCGCGTCGAGGCTTCCCGGCGCCCACTGATTTTGGGAGCCTTGGCCATGGAATTTCCTCCCTTCTTCACTTTCCGGGACGGCAAGGCAGGTGGGCTCTGCGTGGACCGGGTCCGCGCCGCCGTGGAGCATATGGGCCTGGAAGTGCAGTTCCTGAGCCTGCCCTGGAACCGCATGCTGCTGATGGTCCAGAACGGCGAAATCGACGGTGTGGTGGGCATTCTATACACCCCGGAGCGGGCCGAATATCTGGAATACGTTCCAACGCCCCTGGCCGTCATGGTGGACCGGCTCTTTACCTGCTCCCAATGCGAAGATATTTCCTGGGATGGCGATCTGCGACAGCTCCAAGGTCGGCCCGTGGCCACGGTGAAAGGCTATTCCCACGGCCGGGAATTCGACCAAGCACAATTTCTGAACAAACGCCCCTGCATTGATGACCGGCAAATGATCCACATGGTGCTGTCCGGCCGCTTTGCCGCGGGCGTGGCTCCGGCCAGCGTGGTGAGGCACCACGCCAAGGAGCTGGGACTCAAACAAAACCTGGTCATCCTGGACCCGCCTGTACAGTCCAACCCGCTATTCCTGGCCTTGTCCCGCCGGTCAGGCCTGGCCCGGCTGGTGCCTCTCTTTTCCGAGGCTCTGGCCCGCGAGGTAAGCACCCCGCTGGGCATCGGCGGCCGCTGAACCCGGGCCGCGCGCCCATGCCCGGCCTGACCCGTCCGCCCCGCTTCCTCACCCATCCGCATACAGTCCGGCCCTTGCGTTGATGCAGGGAGCGGCTCCGCTTTTGCGCTGGGTCTTCCCCTTGCGCCGGTGCAATGGTATCCTTTTTTCAATTTCACATTCTGCCAAGGAGTCGCCATGAGTACGGTTCTCGTCACCGGAGCCACGGGATACGTGGGGGGACGGCTTGCCCCCCGGCTGCTGGAACGCGGGCACACAGTGCGCGCCGCAGCACGCTCCCTGGATAAGTTGGCGGCCCGCTCCTGGAGCCGACATCCGGACTGCACCCCGGTCCAGGCCGACGTGTTCGACCCGGATTCCCTGGAGCGCGCCCTGCGCGGCTGCGATGCAGCGTATTATCTGGTGCATTCCATGTCCTCCTCTGGAAAGGACTTTTCCGAAAAAGACCGGAAAGCTGCCCAGAACTTCCTGGCCGCAGCCACCAAGGCCCGGGTGCCCCGCATCATTTACCTGGGCGGGCTGGGAGATGATTCCCCGGAATTGAGCCCTCATCTGCGTTCCCGGGCCGAAGTGGGGCGCATCCTGCAAAGCGGCTCCCCCGCGACCACCTGCCTGCGGGCGGCCGTAATTTTGGGGTCGGGCAGTATTTCCTTTGAAATCATCCGCTATCTGGTGGACCGGCTCCCGGTCATGATCACGCCTCGCTGGGTGGACACCCCCTGCCAGCCCATCGCCATCTCCGACGTGCTCAACTACCTGGAAGGCTGCCTGGAAAATCCGGCCACTGCCGGACTGACCCTGGACATCGGCGGCCCAGACCGCCTGACCTACCGGGAATTGTTTCACATCTACGCCGAAGAAGCCGGGCTGCGCCGCCGCCTGATCCTTCCGGTTCCCGTGCTCACGCCCCGGCTCTCGGCCCACTGGGTCAACCTCGTAACACCAGTGCCCCGAGCCCTGGTGCGGCCGCTCATCGAAGGCCTGCGCAACGAAGTCGTCTGCAAGGATGAACGCATCCTAAAATTGATACCCATGGCGCGGACGCCCTGCCGCCAGGCCCTGCGCGCGGCCCTGAACCGCGTCTCCACACACGCGGTGGAAACCTGCTGTTATGACGCGGGCCAGGCCTGCGCCCCGGAATGGGCAGCCTGCCACGACGCAGACTATGCCGGAGGCAGCACTCTGGAATCCGGGTACACCGTGCGGCTGGGTTGCGCTCCGCAGCAGGCCTGGGTTCCGGTTGCCCGCCTGGGCGGCGAAACCGGCTGGTACTACGGCGACCGGCTCTGGAGCCTGCGCGGGCTTTTGGACAAACTGCTGGGAGGACCGGGCCTGCGTCGGGGACGCCGCCACCCCGTGGAAATCCGCCCAGGAGACGCCCTGGACTTCTGGCGGGTGGTGGAAGTGGACCCGCCCCGGCGGCTGCTGCTCCTGGCGGAAATGAAACTACCGGGGCAGGCGCTGCTGGACATCCGGCTCCATCCGGTGCAGGAACATCCCGGGTCCGGGACCAGCCCCGGACCACAAGAACACGTCACATCACGGTCCAGCGCTACGGAGATGCCGGTGCAACACGCCCCGAACACGGCGAAAGACTCTTTCACGGATTTGGAAATGCGGGCGCGCTTTTTGCCGCGTGGCCTTGCCGGGCAGGCTTACTGGTGGGCCATGTACCCGTTCCACTTGCTGATCTTCAAGAACATGCTCCGCGGGCTGGCCGAATCTGCAAACGCGCCGGTACTGGCCGGACCCGAGCCGCTGCTGCCCAGGACATGAGCACCCTGCGACACGGATTCACCACAGGCACGGCCGCGGCAGCGGCAGCCAAGGCCGCGCTTTTGCTCTTGCTGCACGGCAGGGCCGTGACCCGCGTGGACGTTCCCCTGCCCTGCCCTCACGCCGGAGAACGCACAGGCACCTCCCAGAACAGGACAGAGCCTTCCGCCCCAGGATCAGACCAGCGGCTCACCATAGCGGTGCTTCGCTGCATGCCGGAAGAAAACGGCGCACGCGCCGTGGTGGTCAAGGATGCCGGAGACGATCCGGACGTGACCCACGGCGCGGAAATCCACGCCCTCGTGCACTGGCACCCCGACAATGGCCCGGGCAACAAATTCCGCCTGGACCTGGACGGCGGGCCAGGAGTGGGGCGGGTAACCCTGCCCGGGCTGGCCGTGCCCGTGGGGGACGCCGCCATCAACCCCGGCCCCCGGGAGCAAATTGAAAGCGCCGTGGCGGAAGCCCTGGACGGCCGCAGCGGGGCCGTGCGCGTCCGCATCGAAGTGCCTGCCGGGCGAAAACTGGCCCGGCGCACCATGAACCCGCGATTGGGAATCGTGGACGGCATCTCCATCCTCGGCACCCACGGCATTGTCCGTCCCTTCAGCCATGCGGCTTGGGCCGCTTCCGTATCCAAAGCCTTGGACGTGATCCGCGCCCAAGGACACGGCTTCGTGGTCTTTACCACGGGCCGCAAAAGCGAACGCCTCTACCGTGAAGTCTTCCCCCGGGTTCCGGGACGCTGCCTGGTGCAGGCCGCGGATTTTTTCGGCCACGCCATGCGGGCCGCAGCCAAACGAAACTTCCTCCAGGTGGATTGGTCCCTTTTTTTCGGCAAGCTGGTCAAACAGGCTCAGGGCTTTGAAAACACACACGCCCACGAAGCGGACATCGACTTCGCGGCCCTTGCCCGCCGGGTGGCGGATGCCGGGGCCGCGCCGGAACTGATCCGGGAAACCGCCCAGGCCAACACGGCCCGCCAGGTGCTGACCATGCTGCGCCAGGAGGCTCCGACCCCCGTGCTGGCCGCTCTGCTGGAGGAACTGGTCCGGCGGGCTGAAACGCAGGCCCAAAAATACGGCCCGGGACTGCGGGTTCGCTACGCGGTATTCGATTTCGACGGCCGTGCTTTGCGGCTCCCCCCAGGGTCGGAATCGGCCCGCACTTCCGAAACGGAAAAATTGGGCTGAAAAAACGTTCCCAACCCTTCCCTACCACGCGGCTTCGCGGTACAAGGCGGTCATGTTGCGGCCAAACATCATACATGTCATCGGCATGCGCCCGGGCTCCCTGGAATTGGGTCCCCGGGAGTGGGCCATTTTGGAGCGCGCCCAGGTTCTGGTGGGCGGCAAGCGACTGCTTTCGGCCTGTGCCCTGGCCTCAAGGCCCGAGCGTCCCATCCAGCCGGAAAAGCAAATTCCCATTGCCGGACCGCTGCGCCAGGTCATCAAGCGCATTGAACGAGCCGCGACCAAACGTGTGGTGGTACTGGCGGACGGAGACCCGCTCTTTTTCGGCTTCGGCAGGCTCCTGGTGGAAACCTTCGGTCCGCAACGCATCCGG
>JAQVYA010000197.1 GCA_028708865.1 Desulfovibrio sp.
CTCCACATGCAGATGCACCACCGGGCCCAGGGCCTGGATGCGTTCCACGGCCTTGGGGCCGTAAACCACGCTGCCCCCCGTGGAAATGACGCTGCGCTGGATGCCGAGGTTGGCCACCTGGTGTTCTTCCAGTTCCAAGAACTTTTCCAGGCCCACGCCGTCCAGCAGGTCTTGCAGGGGCAGGCCGTAATAGGCTTCCAGGAGCTGATCCGTATCCACATGGGCCCAGTTCAGGGCGCGGGCCAGCAGGCGGCCCACCGTGGATTTGCCTGCCCCGGCAATGCCCACCAGGGTTACGCAGCGTTTTTTATTCTCAGTTTCAGGCACGTTTATTCTTCTCCGCAGGGCGGACGATTGAACCGGGAGCGGGCTACGCCGTCACCAGGCAGACCTTGTCCTCGCTGTCGCGCTCCATCACGCGTACATCCACGTGCTCTCCGCCGTGGGTGACCACGCGTTTACCCACGTAGTCGGCCTGGATGGGCAGTTCCCGCAGCCCGGCACGGTCGATGAGCACCAGCAGCTCCACCCGTTTGGGGCGGCCGTAGTCCAGCAGGGCTTCCAGGGCGGCGCGGATGGTCCGGCCCGAATACAGCACGTCGTCCACGAGCAGGATGCTCGCGCCTTCGATCTCAAAGGGGATTTCCGTGCGATTGATGCTCGGCTGGATGTTCAGGGTGGTCCAGTCGTCCCGATAGAGGTTGATGTCGATTTTTCCCAGGGGGGTGTCCTGGCCCAGGGCGGCGTCGAGGCGGGCCTTGAGCCGTTCGGCCAGGTCGGCTCCGCGTCGCTGGATGCCCAGCAGGACCAGGCGTTCGTCGTCGCCCCGGCGCTCGGAAACTTCGGAAACCAGGCGTTCCAGGGTGCGTTCCATGTCCTTGGCCGTGAGAATCGTTCCGCATTCTTCCATAGCTGCTCCCCCGGGGGTAGGCTGTAGTTTCATGGTCGCCGCCGTGTGGAACCGGCCGGAGCCGACCGGCATTGGAGGCGGGAATCCAGAGTGCGACGAATCGCAGTGTTTTGCAACAGGAGCCCGAGCAAAGAATCGGCCCCGCCGGCACCATGGGCCAGCAGCAGCCCATTGGATCATGAATTGCCGGGGCCGAACCAAAGAGCAGGCCCTGTTGGTTGGAATCCCACGGCCCGGATAAAGGGCGACCCAAGTGACCCGGGAGCCAAGTGGGGAGCGGCAGGCCGGGCCGTGGCTACGCTTCCGGAACCAGGCTGCGGCGTACGAAAAGCACGGCCTGCGGGTCGAAATCGCCGTCCATGTCCGGCCAGTACACCTTGAGCTGCATTACGCCCAGCAAGAGAGCCACCAGGGTCTTGGCCGTGGGGTCCACCTCCACCTCGCGGATGACGCCCATTTCCATGGATCGGCGCATGCATTCGGAAAAGAATTCGTGCATGCGCTCAATGACCGTGGTCATGGACTGCTTGGAGGGGGAGAGCAGGGCATAGGAGCTGAGCACGATTTTGAGATCCGCGAGGTTGTCCATGGAGAATTGCACATGCCCCTGCAAAATGCGCTCGATGGTGCCGTGGTCTCCGTCCCTGGCGGAACGCAAGGTCTGAAGAAAGGCGGAATATTTGTCATCCAGGTCCTGCAAAATATGCAGCAGGATGTCTTCCTTGTTTTCAAAATGACGGTAAATGGTTCCTTCGGATATGCCCGCCCGTTTGGCCAGGGCCGCGGTGGTGGTGCCGTGATAGCCGATCTCCGCGATCATGGTCCGGGCAATGTCCAGGATTCTGTCTTTGGTTTTCATTGGGTGTGTCCATCCTCGTTCTGAAGCGGCGTGAGTAAGCCCCCGCCATGGTCGAGGCAAGGAGTATCGCACAAGGCATGGCCGGTCAACCACGGGCAGCGCCGGGCTTGCGGCAGGTGTTGTGGCGTGCTGTCCGGTGGGCTATCGGTCAATGCGAAACCCGGTCCGCTTATTATTGACAAACCCGATAAGAGTTCTTACTTGACCCCTTCAACAGCTATAAGGAGGACCTCAGATGATCGAAATCACAGCCGCTGCCGGTCAGCAGCTCGACAACTACTTTAATGGCAAGGAAAAGCAGCCTATCCGGGTGTACCTTGCCTCGGGCGGCTGAGCCGGTCCGAAACTTTCGCTGGCTCTGGATGAGCCGCAGCATAACGACGAGAAGTTTGAGTCCCAGGGATACGACGTGCTGATTGAGAAGGCCCTCTTTGAGCAAACCGGGGACATCCGTATCGACATGACCTACTACGGTTTTACCGTGGATTCGCAGCACCCTGTGGGGGGCGGCGGCTGCTCCGGCGGCTCTTGCTCCACGGGCGGTTGCGGCTGAGCCACGGCCCAAGGCCGAAATAAAGAAAGGCGTCCGCCCAGGCAGGGGGACGCCTTTCTTGCTTTGAATCCTTTGCCAGCTATTGCAACGTTTTGGGAAGAGTTGAAATCAATGCCTGCCTATCTGTCTATCTCCTGCCTGCTGGCCTGTCAGGAGTCAAAGGTGCGGCGGTCCACCAGCCGGGGTTCCTGATTGTCCGGCTTCTTGGGTGAGGCCAAGGTGGAATCGTTGCCGGAGTTGGCCGGGACCGTGATGATCTCCACAGCAGGCCGCAACTTACACTGGTCCTGAAAGGCCCGGGCAAAGGCGCTCCTGTCCAGCCCTTCCGCGCCGGGCCGCAGCTGGATGCGGCAAGTGAGCGTATCGCGGCCTTCGGGGTTGTCCACCACCAATTGCCAGCAGTCGATCTCCTCGAACTGGTCCATGACCTGGGAGGCCTGGTCCGGGTAGATGAACTGGCCTCTGACCTTGGCGGTGTCGTCCACGCGGCCGAGCCAGCCTTCCAGCCGGGGGCTGGTGCGCCCGCACGGACAGGGAGCGTCCACCAAGCGGGAAAGATCTCCAGTGGCCAGCCGGATCAATGGATATTCACCAGTAAAGGGCGTCACCACCACCTCGCCGGTTTCTCCCGGCTCCAGGGGGCGGCCTGTGGCCGGGTCGCAAATCTCCACCAGAGCGCGCGAGGACAGGTGCATGCCGCAGGCCTGTTCACACTCGTAGGCGATGCAGCCCGCATCCGCGGTGCCGTAGCCTTGGCGCACCGTGACTCCGAACATTTCCTCCACTTCACGCCGCATGGACTCGGTGAGCTTTTCCGCAGCCACGAACGCGGTGCGCAGGGAAAAATCGTGCCGAAGGTCCAGCCCGCGGGCTTGGGCCCGGCGTCCCAGGGTATGCAGAAAACTGGTCATGCCCACAAATCCTGAAACCGGGAGCCGAGTCATGATTTCAATTTGGGCGGCGGTGTTGCCCGGGCCCGCCGGAATCACGGCGCAGCCGATGGCCCGAAGCGGCTCCTCAAACATGAGCCCGGCCGGCGTCAGATGGTAGGAAAAGGTCATCTGCACCACGTCCCTAGGCCGGAACCCTGCGGCGTAAAAGGCCTCGGCCCAGCCCCAATAATCCGTGTCCACGCCTTCGGGGTCAAAGATCGGGCCCGGAGACTGGTAGATGCGTTGCAGTTCGCCCAGCTCGCGGGTCAGCATCCAGTCCAGGCCGTGTTCGGCCTGAAGGCGGATGATATCCCGCTTGCGCAGGGGCGGAATGGTTGAAAAACTCTCCAGGTCGCGCACGTCTTTTTCCTTGATGCCTGCTTCGTGCATGCGCGTTTTGAACTCGCTGGAAAAAAGCCAGGCCTTTTCCAGCAGTGTACCAATGGCGCGCCATTTCCGCTTGCGCCGCCGCTCGTGCGATTCGGTTTCCAGATCATGATAGTACATGTTCC